>NZ_JBEWYY010000002.1:0-502108 GCF_041366435.1 Sediminibacillus sp. JSM 1682029 | reverse complement strand
TAGATGAGACTTCCCATCATTTTAAATGAGTAAGATCCCTCAGAGACGATGAGGTTGATAGGTCCGAGGTGGAAGCGTGGTGACACGTGCAGCTGACGGATACTAATCGATCGAGGACTTAACTTAAAACAAAAAGCGTCGCGGGCTTGGTCAGATGCGACACGCATAAGCCAGTCACCGAAAAGCCCTGCTTTATGGGCTTGTAGGGGAATGACTTATGACGCGAGCATCTAGCCCGCAGAGCTGGATTAAAACAAAAAGCGGAGACGACCGTTAAGGTCCGACTGGATAAGTAAGACCGCGAAAAGGCTGGTTTTCAGCCTTGTAGAGGAATTGCTTATACAGCGAGGACCTGGGAGTCGGAGCTGGATTAAAGCACTAGCACGTGTGAAGTTCGTTGATGTCTTCCTTCTTATCTAGTTTTGAAGGTACACTTTTCTTAATTAATCACCAAGGAAGTTCTGTTAAGCCCGTTCACGCCTGTGAACAACACAGAACGACCTGCATCCTGCAGGCCTGGTGGCAATAGCGGAGAGGCCACACCTGTTCCCATGCCGAACACAGCAGTTAAGCTCTCCAGCGCCCATGGTAGTTGGGGCTTTGCCCCTGCGAGAGTAGGACGCCGCCAGGCAAACCAAACACCCATTAATGAGCTCATCCTCATTAATGGGTGTTTTCTTTGCTTCTATCACAATTTGATTTCTCTTAAGTTGTCTATCCACTGTAATACGCAAATACCTTTAAAAGGAGGAGGAAAACCAATGTTTTGCCCCTGCATTTTGGGATTCATTTTGGGATTCCACCATCCTTTAGCTATTCCTGATCTCAGCTACATCAAGACGGACAGAAGAGGAGGCATTACTTGGCCAATGCTTCCCATGCTGCATTCATTCCGGCTACTCTTCCTGTTACCATAGCAGACGTAATATTGTAGCCGCCTGTGTAACCATGGATATCCAGAATTTCACCGCTGAAATAAAGACCATGCATGAACTTAGACTGCAGGGTATTAGGTATCACCTCTTTAGTGGAGACCCCTCCGCCTGTAACAAACGCCTTCTCAATAGGCTGGGAGCCGTTTACGCTAAATCGGAATTGCTTAAGATCACTTATAAAGCGGGAAAACTTTTCCCGGGAAATATTTGCTGCACGATCTTCTAAAGAAATGTCATTCTTTTGAATTAAATAATCAAGAAAACGTTCAGGAACCAGTCCTTTGCTAACATTTTTTACAGTCTTTTTCGGATTCTCCTCCAAGTGTTTATTATAATCATCCAGCAAAATTTGAAAAGATTGATCAGGTAAAGAATCAATTTCCAATGTTACTTCCTTGTTTCCTTTTTTTAATTCCTTCACTACAAATTGCGAACATCTCAAAACCGCAGGACCGGAGACACCGAAATGCGTAAACAGCATGTCCATCCGGTGGGTGATGATCGGTTTGTTTTTATCATTCAACACAGATAAATCTACATCGCGTAATGCGAGACCTTGCAGCTTTTTCTCCTTGATAAACTTCTCGGAAGAAAGAAGGGGCACCTCTGTAGGATAGATATCGGTAATTGTGTGTCCGGCTTTCTTTGCCCATGCATAACCGTCCCCAGTACTTCCGGTATGGGGAACGGCTTTTCCTCCAACTGCTACGATGACAGCACCAGCTGTGATTTTTTCCTTGTTTTTAAGGATGATGGTGTGCTGGTTTTCGCCGTAATCAATTGCTTCCACCGGAGTGTTCGTCCTGATGGTAACGTCCAACTCCGCCAGCCGGTTGAGTAAGGCATTTACAACACTTTTAGCGGAATTGCTGACAGGGAACATGCGGCCATGGTCTTCTTCTTTCAATTTGACGCCGAGGTCTTCAAAAAAATCAATGATATCATAATTGTCAAAAACGGAAAAAGCACTGTATAAAAAACGGCCGTTCCCTGGAATATGTTTGATTACTTCTTCTTGTGGCAACCGGTTTGTGACATTGCATCGACCGCCTCCTGAAATGGCTAGCTTTTTTCCTAGTTTATTTCCTTTATCGATCAAAAGCGTGCGTGCACCGTTTTCGGCAGCAGCGATTGCAGCCATCAATCCAGACGGCCCTCCACCGATCACGACTACTTGGTAAGTCAAAATCACTTCATTCCTTCCTGTTATCTGTCTGGGTATATAGGGTAGGATTCCTTATATAGTCTTTCCCTACTATAGCATAGCATGTCGTCAGTATACGCAAAAAGTTGCTGGGTTTCCGACAGATCTGTTTTCCGGATTAACAGTAACTGCAAAGGAGGCAGCTTCATTCTGAAAACCGCTAGATTATAATAGAATGCAAAATAAAACCGCAAAATTCTGTTAGAAACCGAACGATATGATAAAATAGACTGGTTAGATAAAGGAGATGCAGGTGAATTATCATGGCTGTTAATAATATAGTACGCGGCACAATGCTTCTGACTGCCGCCACATTTATATCGAAATTTCTAGGGATGATATATGTCATCCCATTTAATGAAATTGTAGGTGCTGAAGGAGGGGCGTTATACCAGTATGCGTACATACCATATAACATCCTGATCAGCATATCGACGGTCGGTGTACCTTTGGCCGTTTCTAAATTCGTGTCGAAATACAATTCGCTCGGCGATTATCAAACTGGAAGGAAAATGTTCAAAGCAGGATTCAGCCTAATGGCGATAACTGGTTTCATCGCTTTTTTGATCATGTTCCTGGGCGCTGGAATATTGGCTAATATTTATATACCTGATGATTCAGAAGGGATTGCGGCAGCAGATGTGGCAATGGTTATCCGGATGGTGAGTTTCGCCCTGTTGGTCATCCCGGCAATGAGTATTGTCAGGGGATTTTTCCAAGGGTATGAATCAATGGGTCCTACGGCTGTATCCCAAGTAGTAGAGCAAATCGTGCGCATTATATTTTTGTTGGTGGCCGTATACTTAGTAATCGATGTGTTTGGCGGAACGACCAGATTGGCAGTTGGTTTTGCCACATTTGCAGCCTTTGTAGGGGCGATTGCGTCCTGTCTTGTTTTATGGATGTTCTGGAGAAAAAGAAAGCGTCACTTGGACAGGCAGGTTCAACAACAAGTGGAAAGCTATAATTTGCCGATGAGCAGCTTGTTTAAAGAGTTGTTCCGTTACGCTGGTCCATTTGTATTGGTAGGAATTGCAACACCGCTTTATCAATTTGTCGATTCGGTTACATTCAAACGTGGGATGGCAGCGATCGGACAAAGCGATATAGCCGATGTCGCCTTGTCGAACATCAACTTGTACGGGCATAAGCTGGTGATTATACCTGTGACACTAGCGACTGGTATGTCCTTGGCTGCCTTGCCTGCAATAACGAAGTCATTTACGGAAAAGAACCGGCAACGCATGTATCAGCAAATCAATCAATCCTTGCAAACGATCATGTTGCTGATCCTCCCTTCGATTGTTGGATTGTCTATCCTCTCTAATGAAGCATATCAGTCTTTTTATGGTACCTTCGAAATCGATTTAAATGGTTCATTGTTAGGGTGGTATGCACCGGTAGCGCTCGCTTTTGGTTTTTTCACCGTCAGTTCTTCGATATTGCAGGGGATCAACCAACAACGCTTTGCCGTAATCAGTCTTACTGCTGGATTAATGGTCAAAGTCTTTTTGAACCTCCCGTTCATCCATACGTTTGGTGCAAAAGGCGCCGTAATAGCCACCATGCTGGCAGTGGTTACTGCTGTCCTTCTCAATCTATGGAGGGTAAAACAAGCAGTGGCATTTCCGTTTAAGCAATTTATCAAACGTTCCATACTAATAGCGATCTTTACAACCATTATGGGAACAACTGTCTGGCTGGTTAAATGGGTACTGGGATTTTCTATTTCCTATCAGGATGGCCGGGCAGAGGGAGTGTTGGTGCTGATTCTTGGTGTGATTGCCGGAGCAATGGTCTATTTGTGGCTTTGTTATGAATCCACTTTACTGGAACGTGTGTTAGGGAGCAGAGTACGGGTAATTGATAAATTTTTGAAACGAAAGTAATAAAGGAGGAAACAGGATGAGGATCGACAAGCTGCTATCCAATATGGGGTATGGAAGCAGAAAAGAAGTAAAAGATCTACTGAAAAAAGGGAATGTCCGCTGTGATGATAAAGTGGTAAAGTCCCCTCAGACTCATATAGATCCGGAAAAAAGTGTGATCAGCGTATTCGGAGAAATAGTGGAATACAAAGAAGTGGTTTATTTAATGATGAATAAGCCGCCGGGTTACGTATCTGCCACAGAGGACCAACGTGATTTGACAGTGGTCGATTTATTGGAGCCGGAAGATGCTGTTTTGAATCCTTTTCCAGTAGGCAGGCTGGATAAAGATACCGAAGGGCTTTTGCTGATCACCAATGACGGCAAGCTCGCCCATCAATTGCTCTCCCCTAAAAAACATGTAGGGAAAACGTATTATGCAACCATCGAAGGGAGGGTCACAGAAGAGGATATAAAAGCTTTCCAAAAAGGGGTGACTTTGGATGATGACTATGTCACACAGCCGGCTAATCTAAACATTCTCTCCCGTGGTGAGCTATCCGAAATCGAACTAACCATCACTGAAGGCAAATACCATCAGGTTAAACGCATGTTCGAGTCGGTTGGAAAACGGGTCACCTATTTGAAACGGCTCTCGATGGGGAGCCTGATGCTTGATCCTGATTTGCAGACAGGAGAATATCGGGAACTTACGGATCAAGAATTGGCTTACTTACAAAATGAGCACATTAAAAAAAATTGACTGACGATAAAAGGTCAGCCATTTGTTTATATATCAACAATGTTTCACGAAATTTTGACTTTCTTTCTAGTGATTTTCCATCTTCCCCGATTTGGGCTCACTACCAGGCCATTGTGCTCTAGTACATGAAGGTCTCGTTGTACAGTACGATCGGTGATTCCAAATTCTTCAGCTAATTCGGTTGTGGAGACTGTCCCGTTTTCTCTTATATACAGATAAACAGCCTTTACCCGAGTCAGCATCCGGGTTGTTGATTGATTCAAAAAACCACTCCTTAACGTTCAAGTCATTAGAATTGTGGTGCAAGTGAACCTTTGAAGTTATCATAATTTTACACCTTTTTAAGTAAAAACGCTAGAATTTCAGGCCATTTTACTGATAATTCACGATATTTTCACAAAGGGGGCGATTGTTTGCTTAGAAAAATAATCTTGAAAGTCGTTGCCATCAGCAATACCATGCTGTTTGTTTCTAGTGCGTTGTTGATTCTGCTTGCTTCTGTCTTGATTGTGGTGGTGGAACCGGAAACCTTTCCGACTGTATTTGATGGTTTCTGGTGGACGATGACCACAGTAACCACTGTCGGATATGGGGACTACTCCCCTGCAACTTTTGGCGGCAGGTTGATCGCTTTGGTTTTATACATATTGGGCATCGGACTTATCGGCGTTGTCATTGGCAAAGTATTGGATGGACTTGGAAAATTCAGAAAAAACCGTGAGGAGGGTAATATCATGTTTTATGAAAAAGGGCATTATATTATCATTGGCTGGTCTCATAAAGCAAAGGCAGCTATTAAAGAAATGCGGGAAACCAATAAAGACGTAGAAATAGTAATCGTGGATGACTTGGAAAAGGCCCCGATGCTGGCGGAAAATATCCATTACATAAGAGGGAACGTATCAGGAAGCGATGTCCTGGAAAAAGCAAACATAACGGAGGCAGAGGCAGTATTGATTTTTGCAGATGAACGGGTACAAGACAAGCAG
Organism: Sediminibacillus sp. JSM 1682029; assembly: GCF_041366435.1. Taxonomy (NCBI): domain Bacteria; kingdom Bacillati; phylum Bacillota; class Bacilli; order Caryophanales; family Bacillaceae; genus Sediminibacillus; species Sediminibacillus sp. JSM 1682029. The sequence continues at coordinate 496,349 of NZ_JBEWYY010000002.1, read as the reverse complement.
CTTGGTGACGGTAGAACGCTTTTGATTGCCACGGCCGTTGAGGCTGTCGCGCCGAATGTGCATACCATCGTAGAAGTCATGGAAGAAGCACATATCAAGAACTTTGAACACATCCAGGTAGATGAGTTTATCATTTCGCATGAGACGATTTCTTCCTTGTTTGTCCGATCTGCGTTTCGAAAAGGTATTTCGAGTGTGTATAATCAACTTCTACGCAGATCGTTTGGGGACGATTTGTTCCATGTGCCCAAGCAAAAGCACTGGAAAACATTTCGTGACGCTTTTAATGAACTACTGGAAGATGGAGCAACTCTGATTGCAGATCATACCAATTTGAGTGTCAACCGGATGCTGGATGAACAGTTACCTGAAGATGCAGAATTATATGTGATCTGCGATTTAGAAACATATGAACGAATACAACAAAAGTATTCTGGGAATAGACACTAAATAGAAAATAAATAATAGAGAGGGGATAGAATGGTACAACACGAAAAAACATATCGTTTTTTACAAGTATTCTATTTTTTCACCTTTTTTTCTAATGGTGCTTTATTTCCATTACTCGCCGTTTTCCTTGAAGAGGAAAAGGGATTGAATCATACGCAGATTGGCGTTATCGTTTCAGCAATACCTTTGGTTACTGTATTTCTCCAGCCTATTTGGGGAGCAATCAGTGACTTCACGAAAAACCCAAGAAAATTGCTATTGATTTCGGGACTTGCAGCAGGTCTGCTCGGTTTCGGATATCCGTGGTTGAATGGATATTACCCGCTAGTCTTCGGGATTATCATCATTGCTATATTCCAGTGTGCGATTATCCCGTTATCAGACAGTTTGACGCTGAATTACGTGCAAACCCATAATAAAGATTATGGGAACATCCGGTTAATGGGATCTGTCGGATTTGCTGTAGCAGCGTTCTTGCTCGGACGTTTGACGGATATGACAGATTCTATCAATTGGATTTTTTATGCCTTTTCGTTGGCAATATTGTTGGCTCTGTTAACCTTGTTTGATTTTCCGAAACGAGGACAAGGTGTGACAGTTTCTTTTCGGACAGGGCTTACCAGCTTATTTAAGCAAAAAGAGTTCAGTTTATTTTTGCTGGCCAACTTTTTAGTCTTCGGTCCCGTATTAGCCAATAATTTCTACTTCAGTACCTTTGTGCTCACTGCAGGCGGGACACTTGCAGGTGTAGGAGTCGCTTTCTTGTTGGCTGCCGGGAGCGAGGCGCCGTTTATGCGTTTTACACAGACAGTGATCAATAAAGTGGGTATTATGAATGTGCTATTGATAAGTGGCGGTGTTTCAAGTGCAAGATGGCTACTGTACTTCTTTGAGCCGCCTACCAGTGTCGTTTATGGTACGACTATCGTCCAAGGTATTTCTGTCGGCCTTTATGTACCGGCTGCGTTGATTTTTATCAGGGATATTGCCCCGACTGCCCTGCAGGCCACCGCTGTCGGTGTTTATTCTGCTGTTGGCAATGGGGTGGGGAATGCATTTTTTACATTTCTTGGTGGCATAATGATAGACGCGGGAACCATCTTCATTATGTATGGTTTTTTCTCGCTGATTACACTATTTGGACTCGGATTGCTTGTCTATATACAGCGGCTGGTCAAAACCGAGGATCTGCTTACCGTAGGAGGATGAGGTTGATGGCTGTGTCACACTATTTTATCGGAATTCCAGTGGATGATAAAATACAACAACAACTGGAGACTGTGCAAGACAGACTAAGAAGTTATCCAGATTTAGCGTATAAAAGTTGGACGAATCCGCATGACATGCACATTACCCTTAAATTTCTCGGCTCCACAGCCGATAGTACTATTGAAGAAATAAAAGACAGTTTGCAGCAAATCAAACAAAACGACTGTTTCTCCCTTGAGGTAAAAGGGATCGGTCATTTTGGAAATCCTAAAAAGCCAAGAGTTGTCTGGGCTGGTGTGGAAAAAACCAGCCCACTGGCAGCTTTGCAAAAACAGGTTGAGGAACTTTGCCAAACTTTTGGATGGTCGATGGAAAACAGACCATACCGTCCGCATATCACGCTTGCGAAAAAATGGGCGGGAACAGATAATGTAAAAAAACCTATATTAGAGGAAATCCATTTTGGAATCCTGACAGTAGAACAGGTTCATCTGTACCGAATTCATCCATCCCAAACTCCAAAATATGAAGCGATTGAAATGGTCAGCTTAAAATGAGGTGAGCGATTGGCGCAACTGGTTAAATTACAGAATTATATTTCACGTTATGAGAAGGATATTTTTCATTATCCGGGACAGTTTAGCAGGATGAAAAAGGAAAAATGGAACAAAACGTTGAACCAGTGGGAAGAAGAACGTTTTTCTTATGAACAGGAAGTAGAAAGAATCCAGCATACCGAGAAAACTTCAAAGCCGAAGTGGCGTTCTTTGTTTACCAGAAAAAACAAGCAGGAAGAAGCTTGGCCCGTGGAGAATGATAAACCGGGGCTGCCATCTACAAAAGAAGATTTGAAACACCAATTCCTCGATCGGCTGATCGCTTTTCAATTAAAGTGGGCCTCTTCTACTGTAAGTCAAATGTCATTTTTGGACAGAACTTTTTTACATGATCCCATATTGAAGTTTTTCTTGCAGCGTTTTCCTGATACTTACTTATTCATGTACGAACCTGTTTTCACGTTGAAAAATAGCACGATGGAGGGCGACGTGGTCCTTATAAAACCTCAGGGCATAGAGATTATCAATCTAGTGGAAAACCCTTCAGCAGACACAATATTTGTCAACGAAGAGCGGATGTGGGAAATCACCATTCGAGGAAACAAAGAACGAATCCTTAGCCCGATGCTATCTTTGAGAAGGACCGAACAGATTATCAAAAGCATTTTGGATTTGCACCACATCGATTTTCCCATACAAAAGACTGTGCTTTCCCGCACCAACTCGATGCTTTTTGAAAGAGAACCTTATCGTACTAGATTTATAGACAAGCACCGGTACGATGAATGGCTGCAACAACATCGACAAGAGGTTTCTCCGCTGAAGCATAAGCAATTGATAGTTTGTGATGCGCTGTTGAACCATTGCCAAACAATAGCAGTCAGGCGGAGGGAGTGGGAGGAGGACGATGGCTCCCAGCCACTATAATGTGGATAAGCAGGCTGTGGTTTGTTCTCCGATAGAATAGTTTGCTTTCCGCTTGTTTGCTGACAGTGTGATTAGTTTTTGTTATATTGCGATTGCTCATTTAAACTGAAATCCACCGAATGCAATAACTGATTATTTATGCAGCTTTGAAGTAGAATATCCAAGAAGTTGAATCATTGTTCCTATTGAAATGGAGCATTTATAAGAATCAATCCACCCGGACAAAAACAAGAACGGGTCCGTTGATTTTCAGAAAACCGAATAGGGGATAGGTAATGTATATATTTATTGTAAACACGGTATCAGCAAATGGGCGAGGACTGAAGATACTTAAGAAGCTGGAAACAGATCCGTTATTTCAGTCAAGTTATTGTAGAACATTCCGGACGGAGTACAAGGGACACGCAGAAAAGCTGGCTCAGCAGGTTGCCGAGATACATAAAGAACAAATCGAATGCGTGGTAGTCATCGGAGGGGATGGCACCTTGCATGAGGTGGTCAATGGACTCAAACATTTTAATTGGATACCCATTGGTTTCATTCCGGCGGGGAGCGGAAACGACTTTGGAAGAGGAGTGGGGATGGTTCGCGATCCACTAGCCATCTTCCGGTCGATTGTTTCAAAAAAACGCCACAAACTTTATTGGCCAGGGGTATATTTGACTGATAATCGCACACAAAAGTATTACCGCCATTTCATGAACAATATAGGATTTGGTCTGGAAGCCGAAGTTTCAGCAGCGGCCGAACAAATAAAATCAAAGAAATGGTTCTCTCTGTTAAAACTCTCAAAACTGAGCTATCCGCTCGGATTGTTTGCGGTAATCAAGAATTTTAAACCGTTACAGATAACCTTGAACTTAGAGGGAGAGAGAAAACAGTTGGACAATGTCTGGATGATGACAGTCTCGAACCATCCTTATTTCGGAGGCGGCATGAAAATCAATCCCACTGCTAAAATACAGCCCGATTCCTTATCTTTACTGACGGTGCAGAACATCACACGATGGAAACTGTTACTTTTATCTATGAGTGTCTATTGGGGAAAGCATATAAAACTAAAGGAAGTTTCCCATTTCCAGGTATCCTCTTTGACGATAGATTCAGAAATCCCCATTCATTTCCAGACAGATGGACAAGTCGGCAAGTGTAAGAGCTGCCGGATCAGCAAGGAAACCGAAACCAGGAAAATATTTGGTGCTTTTACGAAATTAACTTCTTGAAATTCACCCATTAAATGAGTTAATCTAAAATATGTCTGCTATTTAGTGTGGTTGTTGTTCAGCTTTGCATTTTACGAGCTTCTTTACGCAATCGGCGGAAGGATGACATCGGAAATAATGCTTGGCTGGAACAATGCTTTATCAATTAAACCAGCATATATACAACAATGCTTTCTGGATGGAAAAAACCAAGACGGATTTGAGGAATTGAAGGTGAAGTGGTTGGATAACATATTAGGCGATGATTGGACGATAACTCCTGCTGGCGGTTCTTCAGGAGAAGCGTATTATGCACATAGTGAACGAAAACGGCTCTTTCTGAAGCGTAACTCATCACCGTTTTTAGCAGTCTTGTCTGCAGAAGGAATCGTACCAAAACTTGTTTGGACAAAACGCATGGAAAATGGCGATGTTATCACGGCTCAGCAATGGCTGGACAGCCGGGAATTGACCCCTGAAGAAATGCAGCACCCCCGGGTTGCGAAGTTATTAAGCAGAATCCATCACTCTTCAGAATTGCTGGACATGCTCATGCGGATCGGAAAGCGTCCGATCAAGCCGGAAGATATTTTGTATGATGTCAAATCCAATATTCGGATCCATGAAGAAACGGCTACACAAATCGAGATTCATAAAGCGATGAAACATCTCGAAACCATGCTTCCTCGTGTCCAACATTTTAAGCAAGTGGTTTGTCATTGCGACATGAACCATAATAATTGGTTACTGTCTGGAGATGGCCAGCTTTATCTAATCGATTGGGATAACGCCAAAGTGGCGGATCCTGCTATGGACATAGGGATGATTTTATACTGGTACATACCCGAACATGATTGGGATGATTGGTTATCCCGTTATGGATCGGCACGGGACAACCAGTTGATAGAACGAATGTACTGGTATTTGATTGCACAGTCTGTAAGTTACATTTTATGGCACAAAGATCGAGGGGAAACTAAAAAGGCCGATCAGCGCCTACAGGAGCTTGAACGTTTGCTTAAGCGTGTCAACCAATAGTAGGTGGGTTGATGGCGTTTACCCATTGCTGCAGATTTTCCCGGTTGCTTTCAATATGGTCATCTAAATTCTGGACGAGTTCACCTTGTCTGCTGTAATCATAAATGGCAGGCAGATGTCCTTGTAAAGCGGAGTCAGTCACAGACTCTTCTGCTATCATGGATTTCACCAGACGTTGAATTTGCTGGCATTCGGCTACACTTCCGCAACATTCCTCCGAATGCTCGCTTAAGATATCGTAAAGCAAGTCCAGCTGATTTTGGACATTTTTGGTCATTGCAAGTCCCCCTTTTACTGCTATTATTTCTCGATATTTTTTATATTATGCATAACGCAAGCATGGGCAACGAAAGCAAAACCGGGCGAATTCCAAACGTTGATTGAATTCACCCGGTTTTTTTGGCTCGCTTGTTTCCTCTGCTCCGCTATTTCGTTCTATAGAGCCTTTTAAACTGCTTGCTGCCATAAAATTTTATCGGTCAAAGTCTTTGATTCTAAAGGAATCCCGTTTTAAGACTTTTACCCGATATACCCATTATGAAATGGATACATGAATGACTGTTAAATCTCTTGAACAGCTTCTTGCTTCGCTTCATGTGAATACGTGTCTTCTTATATACCTCTCGTTGAACTTCCCGGCGAGCTTCTTCCAATCCCCAATAAATCTGCCGCATAAAATGAAATCGGTCGACAATGATTAATGGATCTCCTAGTACCATGCGGACTGCCTGCTTAAATGATTTCGATAGATCCATTACGAAGATTTCCACTTTGCTGTATCACAGGAACGTAAGTGCTTTTCAATTGTCTACTTTTCAATAATCTCTTTATCCTCCATGTCCATCGTCCACCACTTTGGTTTGGAACCTTTCTCCTCCTGGATCTCCTTTGCCTCTTCTATAGCTATTGTCCGAGGAAGAAGCTTTCTTGTTTTTAGCTGTTGTTGATCAAACAATGAGTGTATTTTTTGCACAATGCAGAAATACTCATCACGACAGGGGATACCACCACATTCAGTATAGAGCCCATAAGGAGCTTATCAAGGAATACAAAAAACGGAACGAATTCTGATCCCAATCGAATTCGTTCCGTTTTTACATTGATGGCTAAGCTTTTATCCCGGCCTTGTCCTTTTAATAGCATAAGGATAATGGTGCATAGAGCTATAATCCAAAGCCTTTTTAAGAAAATCATTGTAAAAAGATAGCGCCGATCCGCACTTATCTGTCAATCCTGGTAAAGAGCAATGAACCGTTAATCGAGTGTTCAGGCTTTGTTCATCTGCGGGGAATATTTCACTTGCTTGGCTTTTACTTCCCGGTTTGCTTTTTCGTTCAATTTTTCGAAAGGGTAAATAAATAGTGCATATCCGGCAAACATGACGGAAAATACAGCCAGCACAATCGTTTCAATCATCGTGGTAAAAAATTTCAATTTTATTCACTCCTGTTAGTCCGATTAATCTCACATGTCTAATATCATATACTTGAAAGCGTTGCCAATCCAACATCTGTTTTAGTGAGTAAGGTTGGATATAACCTGCTCTGGGTCCGTCAGTAAAATTTATCTCCTAAACGATGATATATAGACTTTATTGGTTAGATTTCCTTACATATACGCAAAATTTGCGATAATCTTTCGTTTTTGTTGAAATAATGGTAAGGTTTATACGGTATAAATAGAGAGGGGTTACGACTTTGCGTTTAAGACATAAACCATGGGCAGATGATTATTTAAAAGAAAATGAAGATATTGTGGTTCATAATCCATTTGAGCAGAAAGGAAATTGGAATTCGCTTTTTCCCGACGACCAGCCGCTTCATATCGAAATCGGCACTGGCAAGGGTCAGTTTATCGCCGGCATGGCTGCTCAGCATTCAGACATAAATTTTATCGGAATTGAAAGGGCGAAAAGCATTGTTGTCAGCGCAGTGGAGAAAGTGAAGCAGGCGGAAGTGGCGAATGCAAAATTACTGAATGAAAATGCCCAGGATTTACGTGAGTTGTTTGCGGAAAATGAGGTGGACAAGATTTATTTGAACTTTTCAGATCCTTGGCCAAAAACGAAACATGAAAAAAGAAGGCTTACTTACCACACTTTTTTACAACAATATAAAGGAATTCTGAAACCTGATGGAGAAATCGTTTTAAAGACGGACAACCGCAAATTATTTGAATACTCTTTGGTGAGTTTCTCCAAGTTCGGCATGATACTGGATGAAGTTTTATTGGACTTGCATGATTATAATGATCCAGACAACGTTCAGACAGAATACGAGGAAAAGTTTTCTGGAAAAGGACAGCCGATTTATCGCTGTAAAGCATATTTTGCTTCGTGAAAAAGGGGAGTGAGAGAAAAATGGAGTCGTTGACAGTTGGGAGAGCAACATTGACATGGCTGAACGGAGGAGTCAATCACTTGGATGGCGGAGCTATGTTTGGTGTAGTTCCGAAAGCGTTATGGAGTAAAAAGTATCCTTGCAATGAAAAAAATCAAATTGAATTAAGAACAGATCCACTATTGCTCGAATTGGATGGCAAGCGTTACTTGATAGACTCTGGTATTGGCAATGGGAAATTGACAGACAAACAAATTCGCAACTTCGGCGTTGCAGAACAATCCAAGCTGGAAACTTCGCTTCATGAGTTGGGATTGTCTGTCTCCGATATAGATGCTGTTTTAATGACACACTTGCATTTTGACCACGCTTGCGGCTTGACGAAGTGGAAGGAAGACACGTTGACAGCTGTCATTCCTGACGTGCCGATATATGTCAATCATACGGAATGGGAGGAAATGAGAAATCCCAATATCCGTTCGGTAAATACTTATTGGACAGACAATTGGAAGCCAATAGAAAACCAGTTTGTCAGCTTCGAACAGAAGATAAGCATTGCTCCCGGATTGGAGATGATCCATACGGGGGGCCACAGTGACGGCCATTCGATCCTAGTATTTGAAGATGGAGAGGACATATTCATCCATATGGCTGATTTAATGCCTACCCATGCTCATCAAAACAAGCTTTGGGCACTTGCCTATGATGATTATCCGGTAACTTCTGTTCATGAGAAACAAAAATGGATGGAATATGGAATAGCGAATAACGCATGGTACACCTTTTATCACGATGCTTACTTCCGGGCACTTAGATTTGACGAGGATGGTAACCTGCAAGGTAAAGTCGAGCGGGAACGATACCCTTACCCAGGGCTTTCATTTAATTGACCTGCTAGGTATAGGACTAACACGAGGGAAATATAGAGTGTTTGTCTATGGCTTTATTCTTTGCCAAGTAATTCGTCGATTGCTATAACAAAAAAACCGAACGAGTTCGAATGCGTAGGAATTCGAATTATCGTTCGGTTCATTGACTATCACCGGCACCTTTTATATAAACGGTTTAGGCAGATTGCAACACGTCCAAAATGGAACCGGTCTCTGCGTCTACTTTAAATTCATACTGCGTACTTTCTCCATCGACAGTTCTTGTAATCCCGCCGCGATATACGGTATAAGTAAGTCCGTTCTTCTCCATTTCCTCAGGCTTCATATAAATCCATGAACCACTTATTGGACCCTGCTGTTTAAACGCTTCTTTAGCGGATTTCAAAGCTTTCTCTGGTGTAACCTTGCGTTGTTTTTCGTATTGTTGTAAAGCAAAATATCCTGCCACTGCTCCGATTCCAGCTCCGACTGCGATTCTTTTCCAATTCATAGTTAGTCACCTCAGGTTAAGATTTTAATTGTAGTATACCTGAAACAGTGAAAAATAGAAAATATTATGAAGTGATTGTCCTGTCAAAATGATTCTCTCCGTCAGCAAAGGGGTTTATCTGGAAACGATGCAAAAGTTCAGCTACAATAATCGTAGGAACTAAAAGTTGGAGGGAATACATAATGAATAATGAAACAAAGCAGTTGTTTCGCGAATTGACGGAATTGCAAGGTGCTCCTGGCAATGAACACTTGGTAAGAAAATTTATGAAACAGCAATTAGAAACATATGCGGATGAAGTCATACAAGATCGCCTGGGCGGTGTATTCGGTGTCAGGAATGGAGAAGGCCCTAAAGTGATGGTGGCTGGTCATATGGATGAGGTAGGTTTTATGGTTACCCAAATCACCAAAAACGGGATGATTCGTTTTCAAACGCTCGGTGGATGGTGGTCCCAGGTGTTGCTAGCCCAGCGAGTGCAAATCATGACGGATAACGGACCTGTTATCGGTGTGATCGGTTCGATTCCGCCACACAATTTAACGGAAGCACAGCGTAAAAAGCCGATGGAGTTGAAAAACATGCTGATAGACATCGGTGCCGATGACGAAGAGGATGTTAAACGGATTGGTGTGAAGCCCGGCCAGCAGGTTGTTCCGGTCACTCCTTTCACCCCGATGGCCAACGAAAAGAAAATCCTGGCAAAAGCATGGGATAACAGGTATGGATGCGGTTTGTCCATTGAGCTTTTGAAGGAATTGCAAGGCGAAAAATTGCCAAACCAGTTGTTTTCTGGTGCTACCGTACAGGAGGAGGTAGGTTTGCGTGGTGCTCAAGTTGCGGCAAACATGATTCAGCCCGATGTTTTTTATGCGCTTGATGCCTCTCCTGCAAATGACATGTCGGGTGATGAGAAGGAATTCGGCCAGCTTGGAAAAGGCGCGCTGTTACGGATTTTCGACCGCTCCATGATCACCCATCATGGTATGAGGGATTTTGTGCTGGATACTGCTGAGTCAAACGATATTCCTTATCAATATTTCATTTCCCAAGGTGGAACCGATGCCGGCCGTGTTCATATATCCAATGAGGGAATTCCCTCTGCAGTGGTGGGGATTTGTTCACGCTACATCCATACACATGCTTCCATCATTCATGTGGATGACTATGCAGCAGCAAAAGAATTAATCGTTAAGCTGGTAAAAACAACGGATAAAGCTGCTGTTGAACAGATTCATAAACAAGGCTGAAATTTGAGTTTGTCGCTATACAGCTGGTTATAAAGCCGCTGCGCGATTTGGAAAAGGATGACCGTTAATGAAAATGTATATAGGTTCTATGAACCCTGCAAAAATAAAAGCCGTCAAAAATGCATTTCCAGAGGCTGAAGTGGTCGAAATCGATGTAGCTTCCAAGGTTTCGCTGCAGCCCTTCTCGGATGAGGAAACAATGGAAGGGGCGGTAAACAGGGCCAGAGAATGCGCCTCCTTAAATCCTGACAGTGTCGGGATTGGCCTCGAAGGTGGAGTCATGGAGCTAAGTGGGGAGTTATTTTTATGCAATTGGGGAGCGCTGATAAACGAGAAAGGCCATACATTTCTTGCCAGCGGTGCGAGGATTCCCCTCCCGGAAGAAGTGGCTGCCCAGCTCGAAAAGGGCATCGAACTCGGGGAAGTAATGGATGAATATTCCCAGCGGAAAGACGTCCGTAAAAAGGAGGGCGCAGTCGGTATTTTTACCAATGAACTAGTCAGCAGGGAAGAAATGTTCACCCACGTGATGAAGCTGCTTAAAGGACAATATCAATTTCAACAACAATAAAAAAGAAGTAGCCGATAAAAGTATAGTGCTGTCAAAGTAAGAACCGAGCGAATCCCAACTTATAATCGGATTCGCTCGGTTTTTTAGTAGATTAATATTATATTCCGTCGTCTTCTTTAAAGGGAAGCCTGGCAAATACCGTTTTGGACAGTTGCCACCAACAACCGGTCGGAAACATGAATCTGTCATCGGGCTTACCGGTGCTGCGGTCGGTGAAAGAGAGCGCATTCCATTTGACAGACTGACTTAGAAAACTTGAACGCTGCATAGGGCCGCCCCACACTCTTAACAAGGCTTTACTCAAAAAGATAGGTAATGACGTCGAGCGCTTGATCCGTTGTTTCAACGGTGACGTTTGCTTTATTCGATAATTCTTTTAACGGGTGGATCAATGAAGCAGGACGGATGATGATGGTGGGCTTATTCAATGCAATGGCAGTACCTGCATCCATGGCCGTATTCCATTGCTTGTAGTTTTCACCAAACAGGGCGATGACGAAATCAGCTTTATTCATCCAAACTTCCGTTCTAAAATTGTTGATTGCCGAAGCCGCGTCGTCACGATAAAGCTTTCCAGGCTGCTCCCCCAGTATCTTTTCCCCGATCATATCAGAATGTTCATGATTTTCCTGAGGGCCGACGAATCGGAGGGACAGCCCTTTTTCTTTTGCTTTTTCTTTCAGTTCCGATCGCCAGTTATCGTGTATTTGGCCGGCTAAGTATACAGTGAAATCCATCCACAACATCCTTCCATCTAAATTTATTTTCATTTTACCATCGGCAGCGAATTTTTGCTTAGTACGTGCCTGCTGTTCCTTCTTTGGACAGTGGAAGTTATTTCTATCGGAAAAATTCGTCACCGTGCTTGTCAAACAGAAAAATAATAGTATGATGTAAGAGGGAAAGAAGCAACCAGATCGGGAGGAAAGAACGTGAACAAATGGAAATTTGGTCAGCTGGTCACCTCTACCTTGATAGTAGTTTTTTTGGCTGGCTGCACTTTAAAGGCTGAAAGCAAAGCGTTTGATGAAGCGGCGGATGTAACCGACAAGGTTTTTAAAACAGAAAAGCCGGACGCCAATAATGAGCTGGAAGGTTTATCTGTATACATCCCGGATGATTTGAAAATCGCTGAAAATACGAATAACAATTTGATTTTGGAAGATGGAGAGCAAACCTATATTTTATTTTATAACCGGTTTGAACCTGCTTCCAGCAAGATTAATTTTCAAGAGGCACAAGAAGCGGAAGATAGTGCGTTATTAGAATCATTTAAGGAGCAAGAAAGGTTCGGTTATATTAAAGTCTCAGAACCCGACGGCAGGGAATACGAGCTGCAAGTTGGAACAGGCAGCGTGAAAGTGACGACATTGACAACCAAAAACAATCTGGAAAAAGATGCACAAATGATGATGAAAATGGCAAGGTCTGTTTCCTATTAGAAAGCGACTGCCCCAAAAGTTATAAAAACTTCCGGGGCAGTCGCTTTTTGGTATGATTGGTATAGCTTCCGTTTTATATCAAAGGGAATCTTTGTTGATATCTTCTTCCATGTCAGCTTCTTCGTCTACGGGTTTATCAACCGATGGTTCATCTGGTAGTTCATCCGGATTTTGCTCTGTTTTATTTTCGCTCACATACGCTGCCTCTTCTTCCTCTGCAACTTTTTCATCTACATCCAATGCAGCTGCTGCTTCTTGATTATCTGACAGATAATAATCCGAGTCATCGAAATCATTATCTTTTGTTTCTGCTTCATCTTTATCTTCATCTTCATCTTCGTCATGTAAATGATCCTCATCTAAATTGAATTGACTGACTTCAGCTGCAAGTTCCTGAGAAAGCCCCTGTAAATCGACTGCAGACTGATTCACCTCTTCAATGGATTGGGCTTGTGTTTCACTTGAAGCAGCAACTTCTTCTGCTGTTGCAACTGCTTCTTCCGAAATGACGCTGATTTGCTCCATTTTTTCCCGTAAATCATTGTTGGCGCTATCTACATCCTGCAGGGAATCTTTTACTCCTTTAATTTTATCATTCATATTATAGATATGGTTTGCAATCCGGTGGAAAGCATCTTTTGTCTGACCGACTGCCGTCGACTGTTCCTGCTGGTACGTGTCAAACTTTCCTGCTTCTGTAGTCAAATTATTCATTTGGCCATGCATTGCTTTGACCAGCTGCTGAATTTCCTGTGCCTCATGCTTTGATCTCTCTGCCAGTTTGCGAACTTCGTCAGCGACTACAGCAAAACCTTTTCCACTTTCTCCAGCACGCGCTGATTCGATTGCAGCATTCAGGGCCAGCAAATTCGTACTGTCGGCTATTTCTTCAATTGCCGATACAATCGATGTAATTTGTTTGGATTGATCAGCAGCCTGTTTGACTTCTGAAGAAAGGTGTCCAGCCAGGTCAATAAAAGATGTAGACGTCCCTTCCAGGGTTTTCATGGTTTCAAGACCAGTGTTACCTTCTTTTTCAGCCAATTCCAGTGCGTGTGAAATATCTTCTGCCGCATCGTTCGTATTGGATATAGCCCCAGATACTGCTTCTATCAACTGGGAACTTTCCTCTACACGTAAAGCTTGATTTTGCGAACCAGCAGCAACCTGATTAATCGCTTCATTTACTTCTTCCGTCTGTGCCGATGACTGTTCACTTATGGCTGCAAGATTGGTTGATGAATCACTTAATACTTTGGAAGCATTGTTCACTTTTAACATCGACTGTTCCATTTTTTGAGCCATTGCATTGAAAGTTACTGCCAACTCGGCCATTTCGTCCTTCGTAGTAATTGGCACTCGATAGGCCAGATTACCATCACCGATAATTTGTGCTCCTTCTTTCAGGGAGCTGATGGAACGGCCAATCGAGCGGATAAGGATCAAGCCAATAATGCTCATCGTCAGTAAAGCAAGGACGCCCAGAATGATAAATAGTGTCGTCATGTTTTGCCGTGCACTGGCCTGATCAGCCGAAAGTTTGCTGTTAATCGCTTCTGCTTCCGTTTTCACCTTTTCAACCTGGGAAGAAACATCATCAGCTACTTTGGAGAAAGACTCGGTTATAGCAGCGGACTGTGTTTTGGTATTGGCGATTGTATTTAATGATTGCTGGTATTTCAGTAAACCGCTGCTGATTTCGGATGATTGGTCTTCACTTAATTCCGAGTCTTCAATCAAATCGGAAAAGGAACGCGTCGCTTCGGTGAGTTTTCCCTCTGCTTCTCCGTCTTTCCCTTGTTCTATGTACTCCTTCTCCAGCACTTTGATTTCCATCAAGGCACTTGCCAGTTCGGGGCTGTCTAGACCATCCACTAACTTTTCAAATTCACCAAAGGTTTCATTGATTGTTTGGAGAAGTCCTTCTTCTTCCGAGAAACCGACCATACGATACATATTGACCATAGGGTCCATTTGTTCTTTGTATTTCGCTGCATTTTCAGAAATGGCGGTAAAATTTTCTGCGATTGCCTGATAGTTTTTGTGTTCTTCAGCAAAGCTACTGGCAGAACTTTCTACATCGCTGATTGCTTTTTCCATTTCTTCTGCACTTTCCTGACCAGGTGACGCAAGGAATTGTTGTTCCTTTTGCCTAGTAAGCGCCATTTCGTATCTGATTTCGTCACTATGCATGAGTGCATTTTGTACTTCTGCTTTTTCTTCCTCCCATTGTGAATGTTTGTTCAGAAAATAACCTGCGAATACGCCGAGAAAAACAATGCTGATTACGGATAGCCCCAATATCAAGCGCACCCGATTTCGGATAGATCCCACGTATAGGCCCCCTTTTGTCTATTTCTGTGATTTGCAAGATCTGTCGTAATAGGTCATTTTGCGTAAGACAGAAATGCTACTATATGACTAATTATAGAGTTATTCGAATAGAAAGACAATTAATCTTTTGAAAATTGTCAATAAAATAAACAGAATTGTCTTGTCAGGCCAGATTGTGTAAGATGATATTTAGGAATCTTGCAAAGGAGACGGGAAAATGAAAGAGTTTTTGCGTAAAAAAGGAGTCACGCTTTCAGTCAAAGATTACTTCATAACCGCATTAAGTTATATGGCATTAGGGCTTTTTTCCTCTCTCATCATTGGAACGATCATCAACACGATCGGTGTTCAATTACATATTCATTCCCTTGAGGAAATGGGAAGCTTCGCGATGGAAACCAAAATCTGGGGAGGGGCGATCGGCACTGCGATTGCATACGGACTGAAAGCACCTCCGCTTGTTGTTTTCGCCTCTCTGTTCAGTGGTGCTTTTGGCGCAGAGTTGGGTGGACCGGCCGGGAGTTATGTTTCTGCATTGTTGGCCACCGAAATAGGAAAAATCATTTATAAGGAAACAAGGCTGGATATATTGCTTACACCTTTTTTAACCATTGCCACAGGATTTTTTACGGCCAAATTTATCGGTCCGCCAATACAGACGGCGCTTTCATGGTTTGGAGAAATTATCAACTGGTCCACCGAACAGCAGCCTTTGATTATGGGAATAATCGTTGCAGTTTTGATGGGGTGGGCACTGACCGCACCGATTTCCAGTGTGGCTATTGCTTTGATGCTGTCACTGGAAGGGCTTGCTGCTGGAGCTGCGACTGTAGGCTGTGCTGCGCAAATGGTCGGATTTGCAGTTGCCAGTTATCGTGATAACGGACTAGGCGGTTTGCTGGCACAGGGTATCGGGACATCCATGCTGCAAGTCGGGAATATAATCAGGAAGCCGATTATATTATTGCCGCCTACTATCGCTGGAGCGCTGTTGGCTCCGTTTGCGACAGTCGTTTTTTCGTTAGTCAACAATCCTTCCGGAGCTGGTATGGGAACCGCCGGTTTTGTAGGACAAATCATGACATTCGAGTCAATGGGGTTCAGTTGGGAAACTTTTTGGATTGTTCTTGGTTTACATATTGCAGGCCCGGCTGCTATAAGTTTAGTTGTTGCTGAACTGCTTAGGAAACGGGGCTGGATTCAAGCGGGAGACATGAAAATTGATTATGAATAAAAACGTGCTATCATGAAGGACGGAGGTGTCGGTTGATGGAAAAACTAGAATCGAACCAGGCTTTTTCACAGTGGAAGAACGAAAAGTCCATCTTTATGTTTTCAGCGGACTGGTGTCCTGATTGCAGGGTGATTGAGCCTTTGCTGCCGGAAATAGAAGCAGAATACGAAGAGTATACTTTTATCTATGTAGATCGGGACGAATTTATCGACTTATGTGCCGAATTGGACATTTTCGGTATTCCGAGTTTTCTAGCCTTTGATCAAGGAAAGGAAATTGGCCGTTTTGTCAGCAAGGATAGAAAAACGAAAGAAGAAATCGAGGCATTCATCGAAAAGTTACCAGGAAAACAATAAAGACTTTTTGCTGCTTTCCCAGTTAAGTTGAAACAGGGAAAGCAGCTTGTTTGTTTGCAGACTTTTTTTATGAACATTAGCAGAATGCTTTCAGTTTATTGGAGGGCTTTTTAATGCTAAAATAATGAGTGGCAGTTTTGTTTCCGGAAGGAGGAACAGACAAGAATGAAAATGACCAGTATCAAAATGAAAAAGAAATTGGAAGAAAGAATGACAAATCCAGAATGGAATACTTCCTTTAATAGAGATAAAGATACATTTCGAATTGAATGGAAACATTCCCATCAAGGGATAACCATCACCATTCCCAATATCATTGCGAAATATGAACGGCGAGGCGAAGCGGCTTTAGATGAGCTTACAGATCATATTGAAGAGGCCCTGCGGATTATGAACCAGTCGAATGAGCTGAGCGGAAAAGAAAAAAACATCTTTCCTGTCATCCGTGCCACTTCTTTTCCGAAAAAATCAAAATCCGGAAAACGAATGGTAGTGACAGAGCATACCGCAGAAACACGTATTTATTATGCGCTTGATTTGGGAAAATCTTATCAGTTGATCGACCAGACGATGTTGGAGGAGGAGGGCTGGACACAGGAACGGCTCGAAGAAGTGGCAGCCTTCAATGTGCGTTCTCTTTCAACTGATCGTAAACATGATGAAGTGGCCGGCAACGATTTTTACTTCATGGCGAGTCAGGATGGTTATGATGCAAGCAGGATTCTTAATGAGTCGCTTCTCGAAGAAATGAAAGCGAACAGTAAAGGAGAGCTGGCGGTAGCAGTTCCGCACCAGGATGTATTGATTTTTGCCGACATTCAAAATAAAATGGGGTATGATATATTGGCGCAGATGACGATGAAGTTTTTCGCCGAAGGAAGGGTGCCGATCACTTCACTGCCTTTCATGTATGAGGACAAGCACTTAGAACCGGTCTTCATCCTTGCAAAAAACAAACCGGAAAATCAGAAGAACTCAGGAGAGGATGAATAAATAAATGGATGTATTTTACAATCCGAATGGAATCGGCGATGTCTTGATTGTTCCTATAAAACAAGGAGACCGCAATCACATCAATAAGGAAACATTCGGTAAAGTCGTGAAAATCACCGATGGACAAAGCGGAGTGTTGCTGGGTTACAATATTTTCGACGCTGCTTCCCAACTGTCTTTGACAGAAACCGGGAAAATAATGCTGACAGAGGAGTTGGCGGCCGGCATACAGGATGTATTTTCTCAAAACGGGCTGAAAGAGCCTTTTGACGTGGATTTGACCCCAAAATTCGTCGTCGGTTTTGTGAAAGAAAAACAGCCTCATGAAAACGCGGATAAATTAAGTGTCTGCCAGGTGGATACAGGAGATGAAACCTTGCAAATCGTGTGCGGAGCCCCGAATATTGACCAAAATCAGAAGGTGGTTGTTGCAAAAGTAGGCGCCGTCATGCCGAGCGGTATGGAGATAAAGCCGACCCAGCTAAGAGGTGTCGATTCTTTTGGCATGATTTGTTCTCAGAAAGAGCTCGGGCTTCCGGATGCCCCCAAGGAAAAAGGGATTTATGTCCTGGATGATGATTATCAAGTTGGACAAATTTTTGAATTTTGATTTTAAGAAGGCCTTTGCCCATCCAGATATGGGCGAAGGTTTTTTATGTGTAAGGAAATGAAATCAAGGGTTGTGACATATGAACTGGTACCAGAATGTTTTCAGCATATGGGAAGTGATGAATCAACGGACCCCGATCAGCAAGTTTTCTTTATGGTTTATAGGAAGAGGGCTTGCGCTATTCTTAAATTTGATTCATTTTATTTATCCAATTTGCCGGGAAAAACTGATAGAATAGTAAAGTAACTATTTATGAGAAAGAGTGAAGTCTATGTGGGAGCAACTAAAAAGAAAATTCAAACAGATACTGGCTGATGATGAGCCAGAAACAGAATCAATACCACAGGAAACAGACAGTCATGAGAATGGCAGCACCAATCATTTACATACGAGAGTATCCTATCAATATCCCAAAAATTCTTCCTTCAAATTCCCGGTAATTCCCGATCAGCAAGGTAAAGGGGAAGGAACAAGGCCCGCGTTTGAGCGAAGAAAATCAGAGAAAAAGTACAAATCCAATGATGTCAGTGAGAAGGAACAGAATTCAGACGTAGACAGACCACTTGTTAAAAGACAGCAAAACAAGGGGCCATCAAGGGTGGAACCTTTGGAATCGAAACAACCGTTCAAACTGACCGAGGTTCCGTCCCCGATTTACGGATTTCGCCAAGCCAAAAAGGACACAGATACACCTGCTTTTTTACGAAAGCAAAAAGAGGAAGGTGCAATGAGGGCGGACGCAAGTATGGATATCGACCATAGTGATGTGCAGGATCCAGGTGTGGAGCATGGACGACCAGAAACAACAGAGTTCACGCCGCGGCATTTCGATGACAACAGCTGGGATACAAAAAATGCCGAACTGGAAAAACATTTGGAACAAAAAGATATAACCATTGCTGAGGCTGAATCACTGCGGCTAATCGAAAAAGAAAAAGAGGAGACAGACGCTGCACCGGAAAAGGTCATCGAAGATAGAAACAAGACGGTTGAACCGTCAATAGAAAAAAACCAAGCAGGAGCTTTGGAAATAATGAGTGAGGAAAAACATGAAGAGCCTGCTGAGACGAAAGCGACTGACATCAGTGACCAAGGTGGAGCTAATCCCGAAACAGTGGAGCAGCCCGCTGAACAGGAGGTATCCGAAGAGAAACTAGTGGAACATAATGTCGAAGCAGTGGAAGCGCCGGTGAGGCCTAAAAGGACACCCTTCAATGTTATCATGACGCCAAGGGATAAGCGTAATCGCTACCGGCAAGAACGGAAAGAAGAGGCGCCTGTCAAAAAGGAGACTCAAGGACCGCCGGATTATTTACTTAACGATCCAGTCCAAAAATCACAGGAAAATCGTGAGTGGGTGAATCAACAAATCGAACTGCTGGAAACGACGTTAGCTCATTTCCATGTCAAAGCAAAAGTTGTCAATGCGATGAGCGGTCCAGCTGTGACGAGATTTGAGGTTCAACCTGAGCTTGGTGTAAAGGTAAGCAAAATCAAAAATCTCAGCGATGACATAAAACTGAATATGGCTGCAAGGGATATCAGGATGGAAGCTCCTATTCCCGGTAAAAACGCCATCGGAATCGAGGTGCCTAATCCTCAGGCACAAGCGGTCGGGCTGCAGGAAATCTTTTCAGCAGAAGCTTTCCGGAACGCAGTTTCTCCGCTTTCCGTTGCACTTGGTCTTGATATAGCCGGCAAACCGATTGTCACGGACCTGCAGAAGATGCCCCATGGTCTGATTGCCGGTGCAACTGGATCAGGGAAAAGTGTCTGTATCAATACCATTTTGATTAGTCTTCTTTATAAAGCTTCCCATAAAGATGTCAGGTTTTTGTTAATCGATCCGAAGATGGTAGAGCTTGCCCCTTACAACGAACTTCCACATTTGGTTTCTCCTGTCATAACCGATGTGAAAGCTGCCACATCGGCACTGAAATGGGCTGTTAACGAAATGGAAGAGCGTTACGAGAAGTTTGTCAAAGAAGGTGTGCGGGATGTTGAACGCTATAACCAAAAAATGAAACAGCAGCAGCGGGAAGAGGAACATCTCCCCTACTTGGTTATCGTCATCGATGAGCTGGCGGATTTGATGATGGTTTCCCCGCAAGATGTGGAAGATGCGATTTGCCGGATTGCTCAGAAAGCCAGGGCTTGCGGAATGCACTTATTGCTGGCAACACAGCGTCCTTCAGTCGATGTCATAACTGGCTTGATAAAAGCCAATATTCCGACACGTATTGCGTTCAGTGTTTCATCGCAAGTAGATTCACGTACGATCATCGATACCAATGGAGCAGAAAAATTGCTCGGCAGGGGCGATATGCTCTTCTTGGAAAATGGTTCGGGTCAGTCGGTCAGAATTCAAGGTGCCTTCGTCTCGGATGAAGAAATAGAACGGGTGACGAATTATGTAAGAAAACTGGCACCGACTGACTACTTGTTTGAACAGGAACAGCTGTTAGAACAAGTGAACGTCGAAGAAGATGAGGATGAATTGTTCAACGAAGCAGTGGCATTCGTCCTTCAGCAAAACGGTGCAAGTGCTTCTTTGCTGCAACGGCGATTCAAAATCGGCTATAACCGTGCAGCACGGCTGATCGATTATATGGAATCGCATGGAATCATTTCTGAACAAAAAGGAAGCAAACCGCGGGATGTCCTGATATCCAGTGCTCAAGCCGAGGATTATCTGGAAGAATCTTATAAGTGAAACGGGGCCGGGACAAAAGCAGCGGGACCGAAATAAAAACCGATCACTTAATTGGATAAAAAGAAGTCTATCAAAGGATTATATAAATAATAACCGAACGATTCGATTAGTGTTCAGAATTCGTTCGGTTTTTGCTTTGATGGCCACCCTTTTGTCCCGACCGTCAATTCTGTCCCGGCCAGTCAGGAATCGGAAGGAAATAACTTGTCCTGAGCTTCAGCTTCTTATATGATAGAGAATGAACTATTATCATGGCTAACGACAATCTCTAAGGAGTAATTGAACATGAAAGAAATAACGCAAAAATTAAACGGCGAAATAAGCCGTTTAACGAATAAAACATTCAAATTCGATGAACGAGTCAAAGAAGGCTGGTTTTCGGCAGTCTACTTTTTAAAAACGAGGGAAATTGCCAAAAATAAAGTGCCTGACAACTATGTGACCATGCAATTTTTTCAAAAAGATCATGCTGTTTTGTGCGGTACAGATGAAGCCATCGCATTGCTGCACACCTTTGCTGATCATCCGGAGGACTTGGAAATCCACTCCTTGAAAGATGGAGATAAAATAAGCCCGTTTGAGTCGGTTTTGACGGTTACTGGGCCATATCAATATTTCGGATATTTAGAAGGCATTATTGATGGAATACTGGCCAGAAGAACGTCAGTTGCCACGAATGTATATAATGTGGTAAAAGCTGCAAGGACATCCGGCAAGCAAAAGCCTGTCGTCTTCATGGGAGACCGTGATGATCATTTCACACAACAGGCTGGAGATGGCTATGCTGCCTTTATCGGTGGATCTACAGCCCAGGCGACCCATGCCATGAATGAATGGTGGGGAAAGCAGGGAATGGGCACAATGCCTCATGCTTTGATCCAAATGTTTGAAGGGGATATCGTAGAAGCTTCTAAAGCCTATCACCAGCTCTATCCAGAAGATGACTTAATGGCACTTGTGGATTACAATAACGACGTGATAACCGATTCTTTAAAAGTTGCCCGTGAATTCGGCGAAACATTAAAAGGTGTCCGTCTTGATACATCACGGACACTCGTGGATAAATATTTCCTGCGCAATCAACATTTGATGGGCACCTTTGACCCAAGGGGCGTGAACCCTGAATTGGTCTTTGCGTTGAGACGTTCTTTGGATGAAGAGGGATTCCAGCATGTTAAAATCATGGTAAGCGGCGGTTTTACCGAAAGCAGGATAAAAGAATTTGAAGAGTTGAAGGTGCCGGTGGATATGTACGGGATCGGTGGTAGTCTGTTGAAAATCAATATTGGATTCACCGGGGATAATGTGTTGTTGAATGGCAAACCACAAGCGAAAGAGGGCAGACGCTACCGTCCAAATCCGCGCCTCGAAAAAGTAGACTTTGTCGGTCCGGACCAGTAGGATAGTTTGAAACCTATATTATCGGGGAAATCTTTGTTATCGAGCGGAATCGATAACGGTATATAGATGTACACCAATACGTACATAAAGAGATAAAATTATGACTCATTTTGGAGGTACTGTTTTATGACAACTTACCATTTCATTGGTATTAAGGGGACGGGAATGAGCGCGTTGGCACAGATCCTGAGCGATTCGGGGGAAGCTGTTCAAGGTTCTGATATAGAGAAACGGTTCTTTACCCAGGAAGCCCTTGAAAGAAAAAATATACCCATCATGCCGTTTTCAAAGGAGAATATTAAAGAAGGGTTGACCATCATCGCAGGTAATGCCTTCAAAGAGGATCACGAGGAAATTCAAGAAGCCAAGCGCCTTGGTCTTACGTATTATCGTTATCATGAATTTCTCGGGGAATGGCTGAAGCAATACACTAGTATTGCAGTCACAGGTGCTCACGGCAAAACATCGACCACCGGTCTTCTGGCACACGTACTGAAGGAAACATACCCAATTTCTTATTTAATTGGCGATGGATCGGGAATGGGGCATACAGATAGTAAATATTTTGCTTTCGAGGCTTGTGAATATCGCCGTCATTTTCTTGCTTATGAGCCAGATTATGCAATCATGACCAATATCGACTTTGATCACCCGGATTATTTTCAAAGCATCGACGACGTCATCGATGCCTTTCAGCAAATGGCTTACCAAGTCAAGAAGGGGATCATCGCCTGTGGCGATGACGAATACTTACAAAAACTGCAGGCGAAAGTGCCGGTCCTTTATTATGGACTATCGGACTCCAATGATTTTCAGGCTCAAAATATTGTAGAGACAGAAAACGGGACTTCGTTTGATGTATTTGTCCGCAACACATTTTACGACACATTTACAATCCCGGGTTATGGCAACCATCATGTGTTGAATGCGCTTGGAGTGATTGCACTTTGCCACTATGAGGACATGAAGACAGAAGATATTAAAAAAATCAGCACCTTTAGCGGCGTCAAACGCCGGTTTACGGAAAAACAGATTGGTGCCCAAGTGTTAGTGGACGACTATGCCCATCACCCTAAGGAAATTGAGGCGACAATTGAATCCGCCAGGAAGAAATATCCAAATAAGTCAGTTGTGGGTATTTTTCAGCCCCATACTTACACACGTACGCAAAAGTTCCTGCAGGAATTTGCTGATAGTTTGAAGCAGGCGGACAAGGTATTTCTTTGTGATATTTTCGGATCTGCCCGGGAAGATAATGGCAACCTGACGATCAATGATCTTCTTGAACGGGTGGATGATGCGTCTTTATTGGAGATGGATCATACAGATATACTTAAGGAGTATGAGGATAGTGTCCTGATATTCATGGGGGCAGGAGATATTCAGAAATTCCAGCAAGCCTATGAAGAAGGCCTTAAACATACGAAACAGTAATATGTTTTTTGGAGACAGGATTTTTATCACATGATATCGAATGGATAACAGGGAGAGAAAAGATTCTCCCTGTTATTTTTTTGAAAGATAGGAAAGGATAAGCAGCGGCGGGCTGTCTGGTCAAGGCGCTTTAGCTCCATCTCCGAGGCTGATTTATGCAGCACAAACTGCCGCCAGGATTTTGGTTGAAAGGTTCCGCCAAAAAAGACAGCTAGGTGTGAAGCAATGTTCAACCGTTTTTGCAGCATGCAGCATGCTGATTGCTTTCTTTCCGACGGTGCTAATAGTAAACTTTAAGGTGTTTACTTTTGTCGCTTTAGGGTATATTGTTCCCATATGAGGAAATGAATACTTCTGTTGGATTCTTATCCAGTAGGGTTTTCCTATTGCAGCAAGCATTTACCAATTACATAGGAAAAGGAGTTGAAGTTGACATGGAAAACTTACTTTATATTGCGGCTTTGATTGCGGCAATAGCTTTTGCAGTTTTAGTAGTTTATTTAGCGATGGTACTGAAGGCAGCACAGCGTACGTTGAATGACGTTGCTTCCACGTTGGAAGGACTGGAAAAACAGATGGAGGGTATTACAACTGAGAGTACGGCCTTGTTAAATAAAACGAATAAGCTTGCAGAAGATATTAATGATAAGTCTCAAAAATTAAACACTCTTGTCGACGGAGTGAAGGGTATTGGGGAATCTGTGAAAGAATTCAACAATACTATCCGCTCTGTATCCAGCAAAGTAACAGTAGTTGCCGAGCAAAACAAAGAAACAACGGCACAGGCGATGAATTGGGGTACGGTCGTCATGAATTTGTGGAAACAAAGAAAAAACAATAAAAACGTCTAACGGGAGGAATGATGATGGCGAATCAGCCAGAACAAAACCAAAATGTAAATGGGAAAGACTTTCTGATTGGTTCTATAATCGGCGGTGTGGTCGGTGCTTCTGTGGCACTACTGTTTGCTCCTAAATCTGGCAGCGAACTCCGCAGCTCATTGAATGAGAACGCTGGTTACGTGAAAGACCGTGCAAACGAGTGGAAAGACGTTGCATATGAAAAAAGCTCTGAGTGGCGGGAAAAAGCGACAGTCAAATCGCAGGATTTAACAAAGATGATGAAAGACACAACCGATTCTTTCAAAAACCGAAGAAAAAATTCCGACGAGGAAGCTGAGAAAGCAGCTGAAGAAGTAGCACGGGCAATTGAAGAAGCTGCTGATGAAATCGAAAAAGAACAAGAAGGAAGCAAAGCATAATAAGTCAGGCTGCAGCGAATGATTGATGCTGCAGCCTGACTTATTGCGTTTAACAGATGGAAAAAGCGGGTACCACTCTTTAGTTTACTTCTCTTTTAAAAGATAGTTCTGCGGTCGTCCTCCAAATTGGAGGATTTCGTGGCACTATTGGAATTGCAAGACTAACTCATCGTGAGGCGCTAATTCGTCAAAAAAAGCTGCTGGTTCTCCATTTTTGTATATGTGGAAATTTCCGGTAGCTTCTGCCAAATTCACCGTGGCGAATCGAAAAATATCCTGAAAGATAAACGGAGTGTGTGGTATTTTTTCGATGGAAAGATGGTCTCTCGGATTGATTGTGTCTTCTTCCGTCAACTCCCTGCTATTCCTGGTCACCTTTATAGCCGGCTTTTCCAATTCCAGTTTTTCCCCATTGAATGTAATGGGAAGGTAGTACTTCATTTTCAATTGCATTTTTTCCAAGATATGCTGGACAGTCGGATTTTGGCTGCTGGTGTACGTAATACTGTCTCCGTTTTTAATTTTGTCTTCCAATTGTGCCGGTCGATTGTTTTTCTGCAAATAGGCTGGTATGTTATCAAGGAAAAGCTGATTTCCATTTACGAACACAGTAAAGTCTTCTGTGCCCTCGAGCCACTCTTCCCGTCCGGCAAATAGAAGCACATCTCTAACGGTTTTCACCGTTTCCACCCTTACGGCATCCCGGTCCGTCAATTTTGTATCCAGTCCAGCTTCTATGTCGTTAACGAGGACCTTCGTTTCCATTTCTAATTCCATCCCATTTAATGACAGGTTAGTTTTCGGTATCTCGCCAAGCAGTTCGCCTACAGTTATATTTGGCGGGGACCCATCATTTCCTTTTTCAACCACCAATTTATCTCCATGCTTAATGGGAGCATCGATTCGGGCTGTCTCGTCGTTAAGCCATAAAGAAGGAGGGGTGCCGTAGCTTCCGGGAATCGTGACTTCTTTTCCGTTCACCGACACGATGGCAGCCATGCCCGGCAGCCCATATAGTTTATCGACGTTGATACCGGCAGCCAATAGACAGTCGGCAGCAGTGAGCTGTTTCATATCAAATAAGCGTACAGCTCTTTCGTTGACCGTCACACTGATGTAATGAACCGGATTTTGTTTGGCCGCTATCGCTATGCCGATTGGTGTTACAAATGCCGGACCGCCAGGAAGATTCTCCGTTTTGTTCAAAGCAGGTATTGCCTCGCTTCCTCTTATTGCCACTCGGTTTCCCGGCAGTTCCAATTTAGAAGCCAGTCTACTGGTGATTTCCGGTGTCAAACTCCCGCCGCCCACCAGCATGACAGCCTTCGGGGCGTGACTATTCAAAGTGAGGATTTCAGCTTGAATCGATTCTGCCAAGGCGTCAATTTCTCCAGAAATCGCTGTGACAACCTCTTCATAAGTAATAGTTTGTTCGAATCCCAGAATGTCCGTGATAGTAACTTCTTGTTGTTCGCTCAATTCCCGTTTCATTTGTTCCGCCTGAGGAAAATCCAAAAGGAAATGTTCACTAAGCGCTTCAGTTATTTCATCCCCTGCCTGTGGTACCATTCCATAAGCAGAGACAGTTCCGTCGTCTGTTAAAGCAATATCGCTTGTTCCGGCACCGATATCTACTAGCGCGACGTTGAGCTTTCTCATAGAAGCCGGAATCAATACGTCTATAGCCGCAATCGGCTCAAGCGTCAATGCCTGCATTTCCAGTCCTGCTCTTGTAAGAGAGGAAATCAAAGATTCAACGACGACTTTTGGCAAAAAGGTGGCGATGATTTCAACCGAAGCGGTCTTTCCCTGTTGATCGATCAAGGATCCGATCGTCTGTTCATCTAATTGGTACCTGATCACAGAGTAACCGACACAGTAATATTCCGTGCTGGTATCTTCCATGTCCTCATTAGCCAGGGCATACTGTGCCTTCTGTACGGCAGAAAGTTCTAAAAACAATATATCTTCCTTGCTCATAAGCGGCTGCTGATCAATCTCTTTGGCCACATCAGTCCTTTTTGTTTTCAGTGCCCTTCCTGCTGCTGCCACACATACACTTTTCAATGGACCGTGGCTGTCTTCCAAATGAAGCTTCACTTTTTCAATCGTTTCGGCAACCGCTACGACATCATGGATTTGTCCATCGAGCATTGCGCGTTCCTGATGCTCCTCCACATAATAATCAAGCAGCTGGTAATTTGGCCCTTTTTTCTCTAGAATCAGGCCGATTACGGTTCTTGTCCCTATATCCAGGGAGAATATTTTTTCCGTCATTGTCCGTATCCCCTTCAAGTGTTGAATAAAAAATCAAATATACGAAATTTTATAAATCTTACTAATGACAACAGGCAATATTTTAGCTATAATAATCCCTAATTATTAAAAATTAGTACATTATTATTCTATTACCTACTATTATTACATATTCAAGGGGGAGTTTGACAGTGAGTAATGAACAATTAGATCAATTGCGAAGCAAACTTGATCAAGTGAATCTAGATATTCTTGAATTAATCAACAAAAGGGCGGAGTTGGTTCAGGAAATCGGACAAATAAAGGAAAAACAAGGTGCTTATCGTTTTGATCCGGTACGGGAGCGTGCAATGCTTGACTTGATTACAGAACATAACAATGGTCCATTTGAGAACTCCACACTGGAAGCTCTATTCAAGGAGATATTTAAAGCAAGCTTGGAGTTGCAGGAGGATGATCATCGAAAAGCGTTGCTTGTTTCCAGAAAGAAGAAGCCTGAAGACACGGTTATCGATATCAATGGCGAAAAGTTCGGAGATGGCAATCGGCATTTCATTATGGGGCCTTGTGCAGTGGAAAGTTATGAACAGGTGGCGCAGGTAGCAGAAGCCGTCAAAAAGCAAGGCTTGAAGCTATTGAGAGGAGGAGCGTTCAAACCACGTACCTCCCCATATGATTTCCAGGGTCTTGGTTTGGAAGGTTTGAAAATTTTAAAAAGAGTTGCAGATGAATATGGGCTTGCTGTTGTAAGTGAAATCGTCAATCCGGCAGATATAGAGCAGGCGGTCGAGTACATCGATGTCATCCAAATCGGTGCCCGGAACATGCAAAACTTTGAATTGTTAAAAGCTGCGGGCGAGGTGAAAAAACCTGTCCTCCTTAAGCGTGGGTTGTCAGCTACGATTTCAGAGTTCATCAATGCTGCGGAATATATTATTTCCAAAGGCAACGGCGACATCATTCTATGTGAAAGAGGAATCCGTACCTATGAACGGGCGACCAGGAACACGCTGGATATTACCGCCGTTCCGATTCTTAAACAGGAAACGCACTTGCCTGTCATGGTAGACGTCACCCACTCGACCGGCCGCCGGGACTTGCTCCTTCCGGCAGCTAAAGCAGCACTTGCAATCGGATCGGACGGTGTAATGGCAGAAGTTCATCCAGATCCGGCAGTTGCGCTTTCTGATTCCGCCCAGCAGATGGATATTGAAACGTTCAATCGTTTCATGGCGGAACTGAAAAAATAATAAAATCAAGTTTCATCGCTTGGTCATATGGCCCTTGCCTGCTATTATATGGTGAGGGCTTTATTTTTTGTTTAAGCGGATACGTTTTTGTGGAAACTGGTAAAGAAGTGAGCATTTTGTTTGCAAACATTGCGGAACCTTGTAGAGTATCGTATTATTAATGAAAAGCAGTACGAGATATAGGAAGAGATATAGGAGGTTTTTACTTATGAATATTACAATATATGACGTAGCACGTGAGGCGAATGTTTCCATGGCTACTGTATCGAGGGTTGTAAACGGAAATCCGAATGTCAAGCCTGCAACCAGAAAAAAAGTGTTAAATACGATAGAGCGTCTCGGATATCGTCCGAATGCCGTAGCCAGAGGCCTGGCGAGCAAGAAAACGACCACGGTGGGCGCAATCATACCGGATATATCCAGCATCTTTTTTGCCGAACTTGCCCGCGGAATCGAAGACATTGCCACGATGTACAATTACAATATTATTTTGAGCAATTCCGACCAAAACAAAGACAAGGAACTCCATCTTATCAACACGATGCTTGAGAAACAAGTCGACGGGATTGTCTTTATGGGAGGTAAGATCACGGAAGAACATGTCCAGCAGTTCAAGACTTCCCCTGTTCCGGTTGCGCTTGCTGCGACAATTGATGAGACAGAGTCCACTCCTTCTGTCAATATTGATTATGAACAAGCTGCATATGAGGCGGCTTCTTTGTTGTTGGAGCATGGAAACGAGCATCCGGCTTTCGTGTCCGCACAGGAAGAAACGGAAATCAATACTCAAAAATTCAATGGCTATAAGCGTGCCTTGGAAGAAAAAAATGTAACCTTGAATGAAGAGTATGTTATCAAAGGGGATTATACGTATGATTCCGGTATGGAAGCCCTGGAACAGCTGATGGCCCTGGACAAAAAACCAACAAGTATTTTTGTCGCTTCAGACGAAATGGCTCTTGGCGTGATCCACGGTGCACAGGACAGAGGTTTGAAAGTACCGGAGGATTTGGAAGTCTTCGGGTTCGACAACACCCGTTTAGCAACGATGGTCCGTCCGACTCTGTCGACAATTGTTCAACCGATGTATGATATCGGTGCTGTGGCAATGCGTTTATTGACAAAATATATGAATAAAGAGGAAGTCACCGAACAGAATATCATTTTACCGCATCGAATCATTGAACGGAATTCGACCAAGTCCCAGTAATGACTTCTCCGGTGGTATATATAGAAGATTCAGTAGCCGTGTAACTGCCTTCGTTATCTTGTCAAAAAGTATGTATGGTGCATCAATTAATCGGGGAGAGAGAGTATGAAAAAAAGAGACATCCTGACTCCAGTCGGTATCACGTTGGGTTTTGTCATGCTTATGTTTGGAATTTTAGCAAGCGGTGGAAGCGGGGGAGTTCTTTCCTTCCTTCAAATTTCGTCGATTTTAATTGTCATCGGCGGATTGGCTGCAGCTATATTGATTAACTTCAATTTGGACCAGATTAAACTTACCAGGCATGTAATGAAAGAAGCTTTTACGAAAAGTGATACGAGCCTGCCAGAAATGATCCGCCTTTTCGTTCACTTGTCGGAGAGAGCGAGAAGAGATGGCCTGCTTGCTTTGGAAAATGAGCTGGAAGAAGTGGAAGATCCTTTTTTGAAAAAAGGTATCCTTCTTGCAGTGGATGGAATAGAACCTGAAGTAATCCACGATATCATGCATGCGGAAATCGTTGCTTTGGAAGAACGCCATCACAAAGGACGGCTTATTATAGAAAAGGCTGGAGAATATGCACCGGCATGGGGAATGATCGGAACTCTGATTGGACTTGTACTCATGCTCAATAATCTTCAAGATCCCGCTACACTGGGACCGAATATGGCTGTCGCTTTGTTGACGACTTTCTATGGAACCGTGCTGGCCAACTTGGTATTCATCCCGATGGCCGGAAAGCTTGAGAACAAGACGGAGGAAGAAGTCTTTCTTAAACAAATCATTATTGAAGGTGTCATCGGAGTGCAATCCGGACAAAATCCGAGAATATTGGAAGAGAAACTGGCCGCTTTTTTGTCCAATGATATGAAATACAAGACAGATGAAAAGGCGGAAGGTGCACTTTTGGGAGATTCCATTCATGAAGCTTAGAAAAAGAAGGCGGAAGGATAGGGGAGCACCGAAATGGATGGTTACATATGCAGATATGGTGACGTTGATCCTCGTTTTCTTTATCTTGTTATTTTCTATGTCTCAAATCGATTTGGAGAAATTTGAGGCGTTGGCAGAATCGTTCCGCAGCAGTAAGATTTTTGAACAATCACCGTCACCGATCCCGATGGAAAACCCTGCAGAAAATACCGATGCCAAGCAATCAGGCTTACAAATGGATGAATCGGATGAAAAAGAGGAGGAGCAAGACACTTCCGAACAGGATAAAGATTCAG
Organism: Sediminibacillus sp. JSM 1682029; assembly: GCF_041366435.1. Classification (NCBI taxonomy): domain Bacteria; kingdom Bacillati; phylum Bacillota; class Bacilli; order Caryophanales; family Bacillaceae; genus Sediminibacillus; species Sediminibacillus sp. JSM 1682029. Next base: position 465,706 of record NZ_JBEWYY010000002.1, on the reverse strand, counting down.
CCGAGGATTTATTGCGCCAAGTGACAGCTTTTCTCGACAAAAATGATCTAAACAACGTGGTTACAGCTAGTCAGACCGAAGAAGGGGTTGTCCTTACTCTACAAGAAAAAGTCCTGTTCGATTCAGGGGAAGCAGATATTATCGAGGATGGGGAAGTGTTATTGGACAAGGTAAACATTTTGTTGAACACTATTTCCAATGACGTCAGGATAGAAGGGCACACTGACAACCGCCCAATATCGAATTATCGATTCCCGTCCAACTGGGAACTATCATCTGCAAGGGCGAGCCGGGTGGTACGTTATTTAATCGATAACGGCGATGTGGAAAAAGACCGTTTCAGTGCTGCCGGTTATGGTGATACTCGTCCGCTTGTGCCCAATGATTCTTCAGCAAACTGGGCCAAAAATCGCCGCGTGGAAATTGTGTTGCTCCAGGAAGCGGAAGAATAAGTCGAGTTGGAATGCTTTGTTATTTACGGAAACCCGAGCCCGATATACCAGGCTCGGGTTTTACTATGCCCAGAAGTCCCATGAATTCAACAATCGCCCTTTTGATATAAACTGCGAACTAACTATAACGGAAAATTCCATTACCTATTCAAAAAGGGTGTTACCCACCGCTTCGGTAGCATACTTCGCTTTCCGCGGGCACGGCCTCAGCTAACTTGGTAAAGAAAACCGCTTTACCAAGTGGATCTTCAGCTCGTGCTGTTCCCGCAGGAGTCTGCGCATGCTACCTGCGCTAAAAAGCAGGCTGATTAACGGGAAGCGTAGACTTTTTCCTTGAGAACCAACAAGCCATCTTAAAAACGTTTGTCAGGAAATGTGTACTTCTTTTCATAAAAGACAGTTGTAATTCCCACCTTTTCTCCTGTTCTTGGACTTTCTGCTTGTTTTCCTGGCAATGTCTTTTGAAGATACGGTGCATGGAGTACTTATGAATAAAAAAATTTCGAGGCGTTTCTAAACAGAAATGCTGTTCCTAGCGAAGAAAATACCTGTAGACTCCTACGGGAGGAAAGGCCTCGGTGAGATTCCGCAGAGCGCAAGCTCGAGGAAGCTCACCAGCCGCCCGCGGAAAGCGCAGGGTATTTTCGCAGCGTCGAACTCCAACTCAACAAAAATAGGAAGTCAAATAGACGCATTCAGACTATGTCGCAGTTTATATTTATTGTGAAAGCCTCTCTAGAGTATGATTGTTTTAAAATGCACCGTTTTGAAGCGTTTCAGTTATTGTTATACTGCCGCTTATTTCTGCAATATTGCAGACACTGATTAAGGGTCAAACGATTTTTTTCTGTTATTTCTTGTTTACGAGGAATCGGTTTGTACAACCCCTTTCCGTCTTGCCAATCATCAGGAAGTGAAACAGGTGACAACCTTTCCCACTTTACTTTCCAATCGGCAGGCAGTGGTCCAGTCAAAGTGTCCCCTGTCAGCATGACACTCCATAGTTGTCCCCATGCTCGGGGGACAACCCTCCAAATATCGTAACCGCCGCCCCCCAGGCCGACCCATTTACCATTACAATATTGCTCGGCAACTTCTTTTGCCAAGCTTGGAATGGCTTCAAACGTTTTCGTTGTGGAACATAGGTGGGTGAGCGGGTCATAGCAGTGGGCGTCAGCCCCATTTTGCGTGATGATGATTTCCGGCTGAAAGTACTCGGCCACTTCTTTGAAAGCGGATTCATATATAGATATAAAAGATTCATCTTCTGTAAAGGCATCAATAGGGAGATTGAACGTATATCCATAGCCGTTTTTAACCCCTCGTTCACTTGTGCTTCCCGTACCAGGAAACAAGTATCTGCCTGTTTCATGGATGGATAGCGTACACACATCCGGGTCATGATAAAAGAAGGATTGCACTCCATCTCCATGGTGGGCGTCCGTATCTACATATAAAACCCGCAATCCGTAATGTTCACGGATGTATTTGATAGCAACAGCAGCATCATTATATATACAAAAACCGGATGCCTTCCGTTTAAATCCATGATGTAGTCCTCCGCCTAAATTCAGTGCTTGAGGAGCCTGATTATTCAATACACTGTCTATGGCTGTCAGCGTGCCGCCTACCAATAGTGAAGCAGCCTCATGCATGCCGGAGAACATGGGCGTATCCTCGGTACCTAAACCAAACTGCCATGCTTCCTCTTGTTGCAATTGTCCATTTCCTGCTCGTTTGACGGCCTCGATGTACTGACGGTCGTGAACCAGTGCCAACTCATCCTCAGTAGCCAGTCTTGGTGGCACTATGTGATGATCAAACAGCCTGCCTTCCGCTTCTAAGAGTTCTTTTGTCATGACGACTCTTTGTTGGTTGAATGGGTGTTCGGCATTGAAATGATAGTCCGTATATGCGTTGGAATATATGAATAAAGGTTCTCGGATCATAAGGCAGGATCCTCTGCATCAGGTCCCAGCACTTGATAACCAGCTGCTTTTAAGTCAGCTTTGATCGGCAGCGGGTTCATGGTTTGAAAGCGAAAAACCAAAATCTTATATTGGCGATCATTTTTGTAAGGATATATCAGAACCGAAGTAATATTCACTTTTCGTTTTCCGAAAATGTTAGCCACTTCGGGTAGGATCCCTGCTCTGTCCGGTACTTTCACTTCTAATTGAGAACTTTGTACATGCGTACCGGTCAACTGAATGAGCGTGTACAGCATGTCTTTTTCCGTAACGATCCCGACAAGCTTGCTCTCACGGACCACGGGTACGCATGCAAATTCCTGTTCATAGAAGATAGCTGCTATCTCTTCTACGAAATCAAGCGGATGAACCGTCATTACAGGAGAGCTCATGATGGTGTGGATCGGATTATTCAATTCCTCCGAAATGTTATCTTTCCGAAAAATGGATGGACTGGCATCACGGACATCGCGATCCGAGACTATACCGACTACATGGTTCTCTAAATCTACTATCGGAATATGCCGGATGGGGCGCTCGTTCAATATTTTCAATGCTTCCGCTATGGTAGCCCCGGGAGTCAACGTGACCACTTCCGTTTTCATGATTTCTTCTACAAGCATGTTAGATTCCTCCCCTCAGAGAACGGTACTTTTCCCGCTGTAAAAAACGCAGCTTGTCAAACTGTTCAATCGATTTTTCCGGTACGTTTTTGCCGATTCTCACCATCAAGCAATTTGCAGGGTGGGAAACAATTTCCGGGTCATCTGTCGGAGCAGGTGTCAGTCCCCCCGCAAACATCATTTTCTCCATTACTTTTCGATAGTTCCAGACGCTTAATTTTGTTCCTTTTAAATCCCAGTGCCAGTAATATTCTGTTGAAATAATGATGAAATTCTCCATTTCTTCATCGAGCATGGAGACGCTTAAAAGATGGGACCCGATTTTGTTTCCGCGGTAGTCTGCTGCAATTTCTATGGCACCTAGCTCGATCAAATCCTCCATTTGGAACTCCGACCAGCGTTCAAGTGGGTCGGGATATAAATAGGTAACATATCCAATGATTGTATCGGCCGTCCTTGCAATAATAATACGGCCTTCCGGAAAATCAGCGATATCCTGCAGTGCGTCAAACTGCTTGTGAGCAGGACGGAAAGCATGAAGTCCTTCATGGAAATGGTAAGCTCTTAAATCAGAAGAAGGGAGTGGGCCTTCTACAATTATATTTCCCTGACTTGTTGCCACTTGCAGGGAATGACAGTTTTTTTTATGCTTCACCGTTTCACCACCTGTAAATACACTTTATATTCTCATTATACAGGAACTGCACTTGTTTAAAAACAGGAATGATAGACAAGGGCTAGGAGAAAGATGCCTCTGTTAAATGTGGTGGTATGCTTTTTCACTCCACCCTCTCTTTATCGAAAGGCTCACTCCAAAGAAATGGCTATTTTCCTTTGGCCGCAGAGGAACTAAACTTTCAGGATAGTGCCAAACTTTCCATTGAAAAATTCCAGTCTTAAAAGGAAAAGCCCCCAGCATGGTGATATCATGCTGGGGGCTTTTTGAAATCGATGGCCGCCTCATTTAGTCTATTCTTCTTGTTCCGCTAAGCCGTCTTCGTTTTTGTCTTCTTGATCATCCTGCTGATTGTTTTGATTTTCGGTCTGCTCATCGTTTTCTTGTTCGTTGTTATCTGACTGCTGTTCTCCATCATCTGAAGAAGAATCGTCCTGCTTATCCTTGTTGTCTTCCTCTTTCTTTTTTTTCTTGTCTTTTTTCTTATCAGCTTCTTTGTCCTTCGATTCATCCTTCAATTTCCCGATTTGAATCGTTTTGGAAGCAGAGGATTCCCGTCCGAAATAGTCCACTGCTTTCACCTGATACACTGCTCCTTTACTAGGAACAGTATAGGTTGAATCGGTGGTGTTTCCGATTAAACTGAACGAACCATCTTTACTTTCTGCACGGAATATTCGATAACCGACTACATCTTTGCTTGATGACTTTTTCCACTTCAGTTTTGTCCCGCTATTGGACAAGGAAGAAGGCGGCGAAGGGGCCTTTCCGTCATCAGAAATATCGGAAGAAGCACTGCTCCCTGCCGAGAAAGACACTTTATCCCAGGCTCCCCCAGCATTTCTTGGCTTCAATACAGATAAGTCACTTAACGTATCATACATGTTCACTTCGAGCCAGTCCGGATTCAAGGACACACCGTCACCGTCTGTGAATTCAGAAGGTGATTTGTCCCCGGCCTTCACGGACTTGCCGTCAACTTTAACAAAATCACCGCTAACAAGACTGTTATCTTCTTCGTCCGGTGCGAATTTGCTGTTGAATATATCAGAGCCTACCAGTCCGATATCTTTACATAAATCGGAAGGGGACATTCCGGAAGTGCGACAGAAAGAACGCTCTACAATATTGTCCGGCCTGTCGAACTTGTTGTCGGGAGCCATCAGGCTCGGATCGATCTCGGTGGCTGCGTTGACCAGTTCGGACCATAACCCGATGTTACGATTGCTGTATCCTGTACTACATGGATATTGAGCATTACAAGTCAATTCTTTCGGTGTATCATAGCCGATCCAGGTTCCCATCGTCACATTCGGGTTGGTGGCTACAAACCATGCATCCCACCAATCAACAGATGTACCTGTCTTGCCGGCCCAGTCGACGCTTCGGTTTGACAACATGGACTGCGTATAGGTAGCTGTCCCGCTGGTTAGTACATCCCGCATCATGTCTACCGTCAGATAACTGGTTTGCGGTGTGAAAACGTCCACCGGTTTGCTTTCATGCTCGTAAAGGACGTCGCCGTCTTTTGTTTCTATTTTATCGATCATATAGGCATCGACAAATTTGCCGTTGTTTCCGAAAGTGGAGAAGGCATTCACGTTTTCTTCAACGGTGACCCCTTCACCCAAGGAACCAATCGCCAGGGAAGCATTAGTATGGTCTTCTTCCGTAAGGGAGGAGAAGCCCATTTTTTCCAAATAGTTTGTTGCCGGGTCGCTGGAGACGATTTCCTGATACGTCGTGGCGGCCGGAATATTGTAAGATTTTTTCAGTGCTTCTCTTGCTGTGACAAGTCCGTGTGTAGTGCCTGTGTAGTTTTTTGGCCAATCTTTTGGAAGTTGTGGATACCTTGCATTCAAATGATGGTCAAGAACAATGGAGCCCGGCTGGATCACACCTGCTTCCATAGCTGGTCCATAGACCAATAAAGGCTTCATGGTACTTCCGTTGTTTCGCAATGTGTCCGTGGCATGGTTTACTTCTGACGTATCATAACCACGGCCGCCGAGGAAACTGATGATTTTTCCACTGCTGTTCTCAATCAGCATCCCTGCAGCCTGGACCGGTTCCATGATGGTTGTTTCTTCACCGGTTTCCGGGTCGATAACTGTCTGCGGCTTATCAGGGCCGTAATTATCGTATTCCTCGCCAATTTTTTGGAACGCATCATAGATTTTTTTATCGATGGTAGTATGAATCTTGTATCCTTTCCGCCGTAGATTGCGGTCTGCTAGAATACTATATTCCTCCTGCAGCGAGTCGTTGCTTGCAATGTCTTCTTCCGTGTATCCATCTTGCTCGGCAAGCTGTTTCATGATGATATCCTTGGCACGTTCTTCCACTTCATTGGTCAAGTAAGGATACTTGTCCAATGGAGTAGGCGTGGGTTCTGTAAAGTCAGCCGTGATATCGTAGTCGGAAGCTTTCTTGTATTCATCCTCGGTGATGTATTCAGCTTCCAGCATTCTGTTCAGGACGGTCTGCATCCGGTTCAAGCCTGGCTGAAGTGCATCTTCATCTTTTATTTCTCCTGTATTGGTAAAAGGTGTGTAGTAAGACGGACTTTGCGGAAGCCCGGCGATAAAGGCTGCCTGCGCAAGGTTGATTTCACTTGCTCCTACACCGAAAATTCCTTGTGCTGCTGTCTCAATCCCTGCAATATTGTCTCCGGATGCGTTTCTGCCAAAGGGGACAATGTTAAGATAGGCTTCCAGAATTTCATCTTTGCTAAGTGACTTTTCCAAGCGCATGGCCAGAAGTATTTCTTTCGCTTTTCTTTCAAAAGACACTTCGTTGGTTAGAATCTGGTTTTTGATTAATTGCTGGGTCAGTGTACTCCCGCCGGTTTTCACCGCTGAATTTGTCGCTTCTTGATATATTGCACGCAGAATCGCTTTTGGAACGACCCCGTTATGTGTTTCAAATTCGGAATCCTCCGTAGCGATGATGGCATCTTTCACATAATCCGATACTTTATCGAGAGTGGTTTCCTCCCGGTACAAGTCAGAGCGGATGTTTCCTAAGTATTTGTCATCAGCAAAATATAATTCCGATGTTTCTTCATAGTTATATATGTCTTCTTTCATGTTTTCTGCTGACCTTACCGGTTCATCCTTGACAAGTGAGGCAAAGTACCCAGCCCCTGTTCCACCTGCAAAAAACAATCCGATACATCCGATGATAATGAAGAAAAGAATGATATTCCAAACAACATCGTAAGTAATTCGAAAGTTTTTCTGAATCTTACCTGCCTGCCACCATTCCTTCACCTTATCTTTATATTTGACCGCAAAATTTTTTAGATTCACAGCAAAACCTCCTAAATATCAATCTATATTATAGCACAGCAGTCAACTTGCACGCAGGTTTTCCTCTATATAATATTGCATTTACCCAAAAGATATGGTATTAATGTATCATTAGTAAATAAAATGTAATATTTTCAGAACTTCTGAAAAATAAAAGCGAAGAAGGAATGAAGTAGTGGATGGTTCCCTGTGACTCAGAGAGCTGCCGGATGCTGAAAGGCAGTACAAAACCATTCCGCGAATTACGTTCTGGAGTTTCTCCTGCGAAACCAGGGGACGGCTTGCCTGGCCGTTATTGAATCAAGTGGCATTCTTTGGAATGCAACAAGGGTGGTACCGCGAACAGCTTCGTCCCTTTATTTGGGGAGGAGGTTTTTTTGTTTGTTTATGGTTTGGCATTTCCCAGACAAAATAATCGGAAAAGGAGTGTTGAGCATGGATGTTTTGGAAGATTTGCAAATGCGAGGTCTCGTGCAACAGACCACTGATGAAGAGGGGTTGAAAAAACATTTAAAGGAAAATGTCGTGACGTTATACTGCGGCTTCGATCCCACGGCGGATAGCCTTCATATTGGACATTTGCTTCCGATTACCATATTGAAGAGATTTCAGCGTTCCGGCCATCGACCAATCGCGCTAATAGGCGGCGGAACAGGAATGATCGGGGATCCGAGTGGTCGTTCCACAGAAAGAACATTAAACGAAGCAGACGTAGTAAAAGGATTCAGCGAAAAAATCAAGCAACAACTTGCAAAACTGCTTAATTTTGAAGAAGGGAACAATGCAGCAGTAGCACGCAATAATTATGAGTGGCTTTCTCAAATGACGATCATTGATTTCTTAAGGGATACCGGAAAGCATTTCGGCATCAATTACATGCTTGCCAAGGAATCAGTAGAATCACGCATCCAGAATGGAATATCATTTACTGAATTCAGTTACATGATTTTACAATCACTTGATTTTCAAAACCTTTACGAAAAAGAAAACTGTACACTGCAAATCGGCGGAAGTGATCAATGGGGAAATATCACTGCCGGGATGGAATTGATCCGCAGAACGCGTGAGGATCAGGGAACAGAGGCAAAGGTTTTCGGTTTGACGGTGCCATTGATCACCAAAGCGGACGGTACCAAATTCGGCAAAACAGCTGGAGGAGCAGTATGGCTTGATCCGGAAAAAACGTCTCCGTACGAATTTTACCAGTTTTGGATCAATACAGACGACCGTGATGTAATGAAATTCATCAAGTACTTCACATTCATGGATCAAGAGGAGTTACGGTCACTTGAAAAAGAACATGAGGCTGCTCCGGAAAAACGTACAGCCCACACAAGGTTGGCGGAAGAAATGACAGAAATGGTTCATGGCAGAGAGGCCCTTGAGCAAGCAAAACGGATTTCCGGTGCCTTGTTCAGCGGAGATATCAAGTCATTGAACGCTGATGAAATCGAACAGGGCTTCAAGGATGTACCTTCTTACAAAAGAACAAAAGAAGATGCTAATATTGTCGAACTATTGGTAGAAGCAGGCATTTCTTCTTCTAAAAGGCAGGCCAGGGAGGATGTCAAAAACGGAGCCATTTACATCAATGGCGACAGGGAGCAGGATTTAGGCAAGACCATCGGGGCTGAAGAACGCATTGATGACAGATTTACCATTATAAGAAGAGGGAAGAAAAAGTATTTTTTGATTCGCTTTCAATGATTGATTTTCCATAAACTGAAAAAAGGGATAGTGACCAAATCAAAAACCGAACGATTTCGTTCGGTTTTTGATTGGAAAAGCAAACCGTTCTATCCTTTTCTTATGAATCGTGCAACTCTCCACGCCGGCAAGGTACTTCACTTTGTGCGCGCGCGGCTTCAGCTAACTTGGCAAGGAAAACTACTCATTTCGCACTCATCCCGCTGGAGTCAACGCACTTTGACTTCGTTGGATGGAGATAGCTACTCTTCTGATGTGATTTCCGTGTTTCCTATTGCCGTCATTGGTAGAAAGCTATGCTGCATGGAAACCAGGAATATTCGGTTCTCTGTCAAATGTGGTGGTGTGATTTTTCTTCCATTTTACTCAGGCTGCAGAGGAAATAAATTCGATTTCCACGGATGAACGCCCGAGCCTCCTCGCACAGCTCGCTGCGGGGTCTCGGCCGCCCGTTTTTCCGCAGGAGTCTCGCTTATTTTCTCTGCTACGCCATTTCGCTCTATAGAGCCTTATTAACTGCTTGCTGCTATAAAATTTTATGCTTTAATCGTTCAAATTAATCGTTTAAAGTCTTTGATGCCAAAAGAATCTCGTTTTAAAACGAATACGTGTCTTCTTTATCTACCTCTGCTGGAACTTCCCGGCGAACTTCATCCAATCCCAAATAGTTCTATGATAAAATGACCTTTCACTCATATCCCTCTCTTTTTCCTTTGGTGTCTTCAACCTTTAGGGTAACAAAGAGAGAGGGAATGAGTGTGTTTTTCTGCACACTGCAGGAAAACACATCACGATAGGGGACGCCACCACATTCAGTATGAGCCGAATATTCTTATGTTTCGCCCATGAACAAAAAATCTCCCCGCCTATGAAAGGCGGGGAGATTTTTATCAAGCAAGTTATTAACGAGAGTAGAATTCAACGATAAGCGCTTCGTTGATTTCTGCTGGAAGTTCAGAACGTTCAGGGAAACGAGTGTAAGTTCCTTCCAAAGCATCTTCATTGAAAGATAGGTATTCAGGAACAAAGTTGTTTGTTTCCACAGCTTCTTTAACGATATTAAGACTTTGTGACTTTTCACGAAGACCAATCACTTGTCCTGGCTTCACTCGGTAGGAAGCAATGTCCACGCGTCCGCCATCGACGGTAACATGACCGTGGCTTACAAGCTGGCGTGCTTGTCTGCGAGTGCGGGCAAGACCCAGACGGTAAACCAGGTTATCCAAACGGGATTCGAGAAGGATCATGAAGTTTTCACCATGGATACCTTTCATTTTTCCAGCCTGGTCGAACAAGCGACGGAATTGACGTTCGTTAATTCCGTACATGAAGCGAAGCTTTTGCTTCTCTTGCAATTGAAGACCATATTCAGATAATTTGCGGCGCTGGTTGGCACCATGTTGACCTGGGGCGTAAGGACGTTTATCTAGTTCCTTGCCAGTACCAGTTAAAGAAATTCCGAGACGACGAGACTTTTTCCATACAGGACCTGTATAGCGAGCCATTGTACATCTTCTCCTTTATATATAAGATTTGCATAAAATAAGACAGTGTGTTCCCGATCGCTGCCCATTTTGTTTTCATGTACCATCGCTCCAGCAGCAGAGAGTTACACGATACACCTTACAATCTATAAGGAACAAAATGAAACAGTCGGAGGTTCACGTAGGCTACCTTTTTTACACAAAGTCCATTATAGTTTTTTTGGATAGAGAAGTCAAGGGCCGTTTGCTTGAATACAAATATTCGGAATTATTCTAGGAAATAAGTAGGAAAAGAAGGTTTAATCATATATAATTAGGATATATCTCCTATCTCCGCTTAATACGTGGAAGACATGATTATATCATATTTATAATTATTTTCGTTAACAGATAGAAGAGAACATAACATTCCAGGCGCTTCCCCATCAGTGGTAAGCAGCCCTACTAATGATAGGTGAGAATTTATGGATACCAACAATAGATTATCGAGGTGTGAATGCTGGTACCGCATGCTCGATGCTTTCATGCAAGAAAGTGCCCCTGCCATTGATGAAGTGATTGCGAAAATTTGTCAGAAAATCAAGCAATTCATACCTGTGCGATTTGCGGCCATTTTTTATTACGATCCGTGGAAAAATGGTTATAGCTTGAAAACCGATGATTCTGAGCTGGAAAAATTGACAGTGGGGACCCTCCCGGATTCTATAGCTTCGAAGGATGATTCTGTGGAAGCAGGTGATGAGGTGTTCGTTTGTCCGTCTTCTCTTCAGTCTTTGTTGCTTCCATTAAGGGATGAAGAAAAAAAGCTTGGATTTCTTTTTATAGCCACAGATGTAATTACGGATTGGTGTCGGAAGGAATGCAGGACGATAGCAGAAGAAATCTCCGGTCAACTGCGTATTATATCCAATTACATACATACTGCGAAAAACAACTACAATCACCGGATTTTATACCGGGTTACGTCATCCTTTCATGCATCCATTCATACGAAAGATGTATTGGAAGAGATTATCTCTACATTGCAGAACGTTTATCCAGGATTTGATTATTATTTATACCTGTCCCAGGAGTTTCCGGGGGCGGATGACCTGCCTACTAAAGAGTTGATTTATAATGATAATGTTACTAACCGGTTTAGTGTCCATGCTTTCCTTACCGGAGAAGTCCAATACGAACAAATAAAGGAAACCTGCGAATCGAACTTATATATTCCGCTCAAAGGCAAGCAAGGGGTATATGGCGTGTTGCAAATCTATGCTTCCACTGTGACTGCTTTCCCGGCAGAAGAAGTGGATTTTATCACCTTGTTGGCAAACGAAGCTGGAAATGCAATGGAAAATGCCCGTCTTTATCAACAGTCTAAACAATTGATTGAAGACCTGCAATTGATTAACGAAACGTCCCATACCTTGAATTCGAACTTGCGGTTAATTGAAACGACTACTTTTGTGAATCGGCAAATCAAGGATAAATTCGGTGCGGAAGAGATCGGCTTCATTCTCTTCAAGGAAGACAGCGAGGAGGAATACGAAGTCCTGGACGGAAGTACGGATTACTTTTTGTCGAGTAAAGCAAAACAGTTCCTGGGCAATACACTTGAACTGCTTAAAAAACAACATGATGCTGTGTTCATTGGTGATTTTTCCATCAAGTATCCAGACATATTTTTGCCCTATCATTCTGTTATGGCTATACCGATGATACAGTCGAAACAAATCAAAGGCGCTATTTTCGTACTCCATTCAGATGCATATTATTTCTCTTTTGAAGCATTTAAGCTTATTCAATCACTTGTTCATCATTCTACACTTGCCTTTGTCAATTCAATGCTCCGAGAACAATTGGAACACTTGGTCATTACCGATTATCTCACCAGTCTATATTCAAGAAAATATTTGGATGAACGGCTTCAGGAACACTTGGCCGAGGATGAACAAGGTGCTTTTTTGCTAATCGATATCGATGACTTTAAAAAATTCAACGACACCTATGGGCACGAGCTGGGAGATGAACTGATCATTCAAGTAGCCTCTATTATAAAAGGACACTTAGGTATAGACGATTTCGCTGCCAGATGGGGAGGCGAAGAGCTTGCCGTTTATCTTCCGAACGCTTCCATAGATGACGGCATGGACACGGCTCACCAGTTAGTCCAGCAAGTCGAGGCCTTTACAGAACCTACGGTCACGATATCAGTAGGTGTGTCCTATTGGAACAAAGGGCAGGATCAGCGTTCGGGAAACGTTTTTGACAGGGCGGACGAAGCTCTTTATCAAGCAAAGGAACTTGGGAAAAATTGCGTCGTCAAAGCCAAATGCATCGGGGAGTTAAAGTAATGCGGACAAAAGCAGAGTGACCAAAATAAAAATCGAATGATACTTCGTTAGGTTTTTGTCAGAAAAAAGCAAGCCATTCTTACCCTTGTCTTATGAATCGTGCTCCACTCCGGCAAGGTACTTCGCTTTCCGCGGGCACGGCTTCAGCTAACATAACGAAGCACGCATCAAACAGCAGGATAAAAGGAAGTTTGTTGAATATACATATAAAAACCGAGCGAATTTGATTGATATCTTGAATTCGCTCGGTTTTTGCTTTGGTGGACATGTATTTGTCCCGGTCGGACTTCTGTTTGTCAAATATGTTTTTCCAAAATCTTGCCGAATTGTTCCAAATAAAATTGATCTTCTTTATCGAATCTGTTTTTGCTTGGACTGTCGATGTCCAGTACGCCAAAAATGGCATCTTCTTTATGAAGCGGGACGACGATTTCGGATTGGCTTGCAGCATCACAGGCTATATGGCCAGGGAATTGATTTACATCGTCAACAAGCTGGGTTTTTCCTTCCTGTACAGCTGTACCGCATACTCCGTTGCCGGATTTGATTCGAACACAAGCAGGCAAACCTTGGAACGGTCCTAATACCAGTTCATTTTCCCGCCAAATGTAAAAACCGACCCAATTGACATCTGTCAAAAATTGATTGAGTAAAGCAGAGGCATTAGCAAGGTTTGCTATGACATCTGGCTCATCTTCTAGTAAAGCCTCCAACTGCTTTAACAGCAATTTATAATCCTTTTCTCTGGATCCGGAGTAATTTTTCGTTTCAAACATTGTATCCCCGCCTTTTTCTTTGCATTTTTAGACAATTAATTTGATGCACTGCGACAGTTCGCGATTATCAACAGCATCTCGACAAGATGGATGCGGTATTTGACGAGCGACTGTTGCAGGACTCTCCCCGGTTATGTCGTAAAAGACAAGAGGAGGTGGTACCAATGACGAACAATCAAACGAAACAAAAGGTGATGGAAGCTGCTTGCAGGTTATTTTATGCAAAGGGCTACCATGGCACGTCTGTACGTGATATCGCTCATTCAGCTTCGGTCAATGTTTCGTTGATCAACTATTATTTTAATAGCAAACAGGGGTTATTGGAATCGATTGTCACCAGCTATTATGAACAATACATGAATATGCTTGAGGAAACAATGACAAATACCGAAGCGCAGCCGAAAATCGATCGGCTGAAGCAAATGATTGCAACTATTATACATTATAAGCAAGAACAGCATCAATTCACTTGTTTCATTCATCGGGAATTATCCCTTGATTCCGTGTTCGTCAGAGAGATGATGGTCACTTATTTGGCAAAGGAAAATTATCTGATCAACAGCGTTTTTCAAGAAGCTTTGCGTGATTCCGGCAATACAAAATTAGATTTGCAGTTTTTATATGTGCAGTTGAAGGGCTTGCTGAACAGTCCGTATTCGTCCGCGAACGAGTGGAAAACTCTGGTGAATTGGAATCAGTCTCAAGATTTTTTTGCGAAGAAATATGTCCAGTTGATCTGTCGTTGGATCGATTATTTGTCGGAAGGCACTGGGATGGATGAAAAAAGCAAGCCTAGCATACTGTCTCGTTAAAGCGGGTGAACTCGACACCTGCTTTTTTTCTTGCTTCCATACCACCTGCAAAACTTCAAGAAAACACGTCATCCGACAACTGTTGCCACCTTGTTTGAAAAATTTGTCGTTGTGTGAATAAATTTGAAAATTAATAAACAAAAATAGCTGTTAACATGGTATCATAATAGTAATCATCATCATCAGGATGTTGCAACAAACCAAAAAGCAACTGAATGCTGCGGAGCTTGAAACAGAGAAGGAAATTGCCTTTATAACGGAAGTTTTTTCCTCTCGTTTTAATATAATCATAGTTTATTGGATTAGTCAGGAGGTTTTTTATGGCATACATAATAGGCGGTATCCTTATTTTAATCGCTTTGATCATTTTTGGACTTATTTGGCGCAAAAGAATTTATGATGAAGTCGACCGTCTGGAAGGATGGAAGATGGATATTATGAACAGGAATGTAAGTGCAGAATTATCCAGGGTGAAAGCACTGAATCTATCGGGGGAAACCCAGGAAAATTTTGAAAAATGGAAGAGTCGTTGGGATTCGATTCTTACCAGGGAACTTCCCGATATGGAAGAATACTTGTTTGATGCTGAAGAAGCCGCAGACAAGTACCGTTTTTCTGCCTCGAAGCAAAATCTGCTTCGAGTAGAGGACGCCCTGAAAGCAATTGAGTCGGACATTGAACAAATGTATGTAGAGCTGGAACAATTGCTTGACTCGGAAGAGAACAGCCGGAAAGCAATCGAAGAGTTGAACCCGAGGGTGAAAGAGCTCAGAAAATCACTTCTGCATAACCGCCATCATTTTGGTAAATCAGAGGCTCGTTTTGAAGGCGAATTGGACGAAATCAATCGGACGATCGAAAATTATCACCAGCTTACAGAAGAAGGCAACTATTTTGAGGCGCAGAACCTTGTCGAAGGTTTACGCGAACACTTGTCGGAGTTAGAAACAAAAATGGAGGAGTTTCCGGGTATTTACAAAAAATGCCGCCATACACTTCCCAATCAGTTAGATGAACTGCAAAGCGGCATTGCTGGCATGAAAAAGGATGGATACCATATCTCGCATCTGGGATTTGAAAAAGAGATTCACCAGTATAAGACTAAGCTGCAGGATTTTGCAGAACAGCTTGATAAGGGTGTGTTGGAGGAAATCGTGCCTTTTCTGGAGCATGTCGATGAACGAATGAAGGAAATGTATCAATTGCTCGAGAAAGAAGCTATTGCAAAAAATTTCATAGAAAAACAGATGCCTTCCTTCCGTCGGGATTTGGAAATGGAAGTGAAGTCTTTCGAGGATACGAGACAGGAAGTGGAAAGTCTTCAGGAGTCCTACTATTTAGAGGATACTGACTTGGAGAATCACTTAAACCTGGACAAATTGGTCAAACAATTGAAAGAAGATCTTGAAAGTATTGACCGTGGACTTGATGAACATACAGCTACACATATTGAACTCCGGGAAAAAGTGGAGGCAGCGGCCAATGAATTGGAAAAACTCAAAGCGCGTCACGAAGCGTTCAGAAGTCAGATTCAATCTTTGAGAAAAGATGAATTGGAAGCGAAAGAACTGATTCTTGAAATGCGGAAAGCACTTCAAGATACACACCGGACATTGACGAAAAGTAATATACCAGGGGTCCCGGTGTTCATTTGGGAGCTGTTCGAAGAGGCGGCAGATCGGGTGGAAGATGTTGCAGGGAAGTTGGAACAACTGCCCCTCGATATGGGAGAAGTCCAGCATTCGCTGACAGAAGCTGACAAGGCCGTATCCTCCATGACAGAGCAGACTGAAATGCTGTTGGAACAGGCGAGGCTGGTCGAACTTGTCATCCAGTATGCCAATCGATACCGGAGTAAGTATCCTTTGTTGGCAGCAAGACTTTCCGAAGCCGAGCACAGATTCCGCCAGTTTGAATATGAGTCTGCACTGGAAGAAGCGGTTCAGGCCTTGGAGGAAGTCGAGCCGGGTGCGTTAAAGAGACTCGAAGCATATAGTAAGGTACCGAGCTGATTGAACCAATGAAAATAAACTGGCTCATTGGGATACTGACTGGAACCGCCCTGCTGTTATGGGCTGCTGCAGCCTTGTTGCTCTGGGAAGATTTTCACCATGAAAATGTCAGCAAGCTTGCAGTCGACCATTCGATGGCGAAACGGATGGACAGAAAGTTTGTTGGAGCAGGTACGATTAGATATCGAAACGGTGCGATTGAAATTAAGCCAAGTGAAACGAATGTCGAAACACCTGTCATTTCAGTCGATGAATTACTTTCCGATCTGCATATTCACCACAAATAATCCCTTGCTGACAAGATTGTAGCAAGGGATTATTTGTGGTATTATAAATGATTGCATAAATAACAAAAGGGGAGGGACGTTTCCGTGATTTATTTGGACAATAGTGCCACAACAAAACCTTATCAAGAAGTTATCGATAGTTTTACCCAAGTGTCGGAAAAGTATTATGGAAATCCCTCATCGATTCATCGAACTGGCGCTGCAGCTGAAAGGCTTTTATGGAGGGCCAGGCAGCAGGCAGCAGAATTGCTTGATGTCAAAGAGGAAGAAATTGTTTTCACTTCTGGCGGTACAGAAGGGAACAATACAGCTATAAAAGGAATCGCACTTGCCCATCAAAAAAGGGGCAGGCACATTATCACTTCCTGTATCGAGCATCCATCCGTGCTTGAAGCATGCAGAGGGTTGGAGGGTCTTGGTTTTTCCGTGACCTATCTTCCAGTAAACCATCAAGGCCTTGTCGATCCTGCAGCTGTGGAAGCGGCGATAACCGAAGAAACAATTTTGATCAGCATTATGCATGTCAATAATGAACTGGGCACCATACAACCGGTTGAAGAAATCGGAAAAATTGCCAAGCAATATCCAAAATTGCATTTTCATGTGGATCATGTGCAAGGTTTTGGCAAAGTGCCTTTGCCACTAACGAACAGCGGCATTGATTTATGCACTATTTCAGGCCATAAAATACATGGCCTTAAAGGAACAGGACTACTATATGCAAAAAAGGGGACCCATCTATTTCCCTTGATGCATGGAGGGGGACAGGAACAATCGATACGTTCTGGAACAGAAAATCTGGCCGGGACTGTTTCCCTGGTAAAGGCTTTACGTCTCATTCTGGAAGAACAACAAAAGGGAAAACAACACCTTCTGGATATGAAAGAGAGGCTGTGGTCTTGCCTGGATAAGACAAAGCAGGTTTCAATCAATTCTCCCGCAGGCCATGCACCGCATATCATCAATATATCTGTTCCTGGTTTTAAACCAGAGGTCCTGATTCATGCCTTAAGCGAAAAGGGATATTATATCTCGACTAAATCAGCGTGTTCATCAAAAAATGAAGATGTCAGTGCTGTATTGGCTGCTTGCGGAATGCCGGAATCGAAAAGCAGCTCTGCATTGCGTATCAGTCTTTCTTATCATAACCAGCAGCGGGAAATCGAAGGGTTTTGTAAAGCGCTTGGCGAGACACTGCATCAATTTAGCGAAGTAATGGGGTAGATACTATGCATTATGAATATATTTTGATCCGGTATGGTGAAATTGCCTTAAAGGGCAAAAACCGGAAAATTTTCACGCAGAAATTACAAGAAAACGTACAAAGTGAATTAAAAGATATACCTGATATTAAAGTAAAGCGTCAGCGTGACCGAATGTACATTTTACTAAATGGCCAGGATCCGGAGCCGATTATCAATCGTTGTAAAACCATATTCGGCATCCACAGTTTAAGCAAGGCTATAAAGGTAGATAACGAAGAAGAACAGATTAAAAAGGCTGCTTTGTTTGCCCTTCAAGAGGCACAAGGTGTCAACACGTTTAAAGTGACGACAAAGAGGACCGACAAAAACTTTCCTGTGCGTTCGCAGCAATTCAATCAAGTACTAGGCGGTTATTTGCTTAAGAACACAGAAGGATATACAGTGGATGTTCATCAGCCCGATATGGAACTCAGAGTCGAAATCCGGCAAGACGGTACGTATATCACTTCGCAAAAGATACTTGCCGCAGGTGGCCTGCCGGTCGGGTCATCAGGGAAAACGCTGCTCCTGCTATCTGGCGGGATCGACAGTCCTGTCGCAGGTTATTTAACGATGAAACGAGGAGTTCAAGTAGAGGCTGTTCATTTTCATTCTCCGCCTTTCACGAGTGAACGTGCAAAACAAAAAGTGTTTGATTTGGCACGACAATTGACGAAATACGGTCATTCTATCCGCATACATGTTGTACCGTTTACCAAGTTGCAGCAAAAGGTGCACCAAGTGATACCACATGGTTATTCCATGACGGTCATGCGCCGGATGATGATGCGGATCAGTGAACAAATTGCCTCTAGGGAAGGTATTCTTTCCTTGACGACCGGGGAGAGTCTTGGACAGGTCGCCAGCCAAACAATGGAAAGCATGCATGCCATTAATGAAGTGACGAATTATCCGGTTCTGCGTCCACTTATCACGATGGACAAAGAGGATATAATCGATATATCTCAACAAATCGATACGTACGATATATCGATCCGCCCTTATGAAGATTGCTGTACCGTTTTTGTGCCGGATGCACCAAAAACTATGCCGCGGAAAGAAAAAGTGAATCAGTTCGAACAGGCGGAAGATTTCAGCGACTTGTTAACTGAAACATTGGAAAACATCGAAGTAGTAACAATCGACTCCCAGGCAAAAGAAGAAGAATTCGATGCTCTGTTATAAATCTCTTTCCTATTCATTTTAACCTTTAACCGTCATGGTTAGTATTAACTGCGCAGTAAATGTAATAGGAAGTTCCGTTGCCTATTCAAAAAGAGTGTGAACCCCCGCTTCGGTAGCATATTTAGCTTTATTTAGCTTTCCGCGGGCACGGCTTCAGCTAACGTGGAAAAGAAAATCACTTTACCAAGTGGATCTTCAGCTTGCGCTGTTCCGCTGGAGTCTGCGTATGCTAGCTGCGCTAAGAAGCATGCTGATTATTGTAAGCCCTAGAGACTTTTTCTTTGAGACCCAACAAGACATCTTAAAATTACTTGTCAGGAAACTTGTACTTCTCTTCATAAAAAACTGTTCGGGTACCACTAGGATTTTCTGCCTATTTTCCCGGCTATGTCTATTGATGAGACGTCAGTAGGTGTTCGGCTGCGGAAATACCTTGCGCTTTCCGCGGGCGGCTGGTGAGCTTCCTCGAGCTTGCGCTCTGCGGGATCTCACCGAGGCCTTTCCTCCGCTGGGTATTGCATTCCTGTTTATAAACTAGAGCACTAGGCATGTTCTCTTGATTCACTTGGTACTATATGAACGAATATAGGAAAGTTAGGAAGAAGCATTCAAACTATGCCGCAGTTTCTATCTTTAATTGGCCGTGAATAGTTGGTTAAAGCTGGCATATCTCCCAGTTATCTCACTGTATGGACCCCTTCCCGCCCGAGCATGCTATGGTTACAGGGAAGGAGGTGAGAAGACATGGCTAACAGCAACAACAGCAACCAGCTTCTTGTACCTGGAGTTGAACAAGCGTTGAACCAAATGAAAACTGAGATTGCTCAAGAATTCGGTGTACAACTTGGCGCCGACACAACTTCCCGTGCTAACGGTTCCGTTGGTGGAGAAATCACCAAGCGTTTGGTATCGATGGCACAACAGCAATTCCGTGGATAATCAAATAGAGAATATGGCAAAAAGGGTAGTGTGCGAGCACTACCCTTTTCATTTAGTTCTAAAACGGTTAAAATGATTTACAATTCATCATACTCCGACAATTTTCCCTGGTCGGCAGGGAATGTTTTAGTTGAACAACAAAGGAATCACAGAAAAAGGGGAAACGTATTATGGGAATTATCTGGCAAGGCGGAACGATTTATACAATGAAATCAGAAATGGATACAGTTGAAGCTGTTTTTACAGAAGAAGGAAAGATAATCGATGTCGGGACCGTTTCCGATTTACAAAGAGTTTACGAGGGAAGGATCGATAAGGTTCAAGACTTACAAGGGAATACCATGTTCCCCGGCTTTATTGACAGTCACTTACATATTATCGGCCATGGGGAAAAATTGATCCATTTGGATTTATCGGAGATGAAATCTGCCGAGGAGGTAAAAGCTGCCCTCCGCAGCCGTGTTTCCCAGCTCGAACCTGGTGAATGGTTGATCGGGGAGGGATGGAACGAAAATCACTGGGAACATCCCGTCATACTTCAAAGGGGGGAGCTGGATGAAATAAGTCCGGAAAATCCAATGATGTTGACCCGCATTTGCCGGCACGCTTTGCTAGCTAACTCGCTAGCTATGGAACGGGCTGGCATCACAAAAGAAACGGAGAATCCTCAGGGAGGTGTCATTGTAAGGGATGCTTCTGGAGAAACAACAGGTTATTTCCTTGATACTGCACAGGAATTCATTAAAAATGTCATTCCGGAAATGTCTGAGGAACATTTGACTGCTATCGTACAAACCGCAATTGATGATTTACATCGAAACGGGCTGGTTGGCGGCCATACAGAAGATTTAAATTACTACGGTGGTTTTCTAAAAACATACCATGCCTTTACGAACGGAGTGGATGGGGATAAACGAAAATTCCGCGCTCACTTACTTGTTCATCATGAGGTAATCGACGATATGGTTTCGACAGGTCTTGATTACCATAAAGGTACTGAATTCATTGAAATGGGTGCGATGAAAATTTTTTCCGACGGTGCGCTTGGCGGCAGGACAGCTTGGCTTACAGAACCTTATGAAGATGACCGGGAAAATGAAGGTATCAATATTCATACCGTAGAAAGTCTGGAAACACTGGTCCAAAAAGCGAGAGGCTACGGCATGCCTGTTGCTGTTCATGCTATTGGGGACAAGGCAGTCGAAACTGTTGCAGAAACGCTGAGAAAGTATCCTCTGGAGAATGGAAGACGTGACCGGATTATCCATGCCCAGATTGTTAACGACCGTCTGCTGGACTTACTGACAGAGCTTGATGTCGTGCTGGATATTCAACCCACCTTTGTCGCATCGGATTTCCCGTGGATTATCGAGAGGATAGGGGAACGTCGCTTGTCGCATGCATATGCTTGGAAAACCTTTCTTGAGAGGGGTATTTCTTGTGCTGCTGGTTCTGATGCTCCGATTGAGAGTATCAATCCGTTGCTGGGGATAGAAGCGGCTGTTTTGAGAAAATCGAGTGTGGACGGTGCCAGCTATCAAGAAGATGAGCGGTTGACCATGTACGAGGCAATTTCTTTATATACAAATGGCAGTGCTTATGCATCTTGCCATGAGCAGGGCCAGGGGAAAATAGCTCCAGGATATAATGCTGATTTTACTATCTTTGATCGGGATCCTTTTAAAATCAGTCCCGAGCAAATTACCACATTACAGGTCCAAAATACTGTAGTGGATGAGACAGTCGTTTATCAAAAAAATCACTGGCAGCAAGAAACGTATTAAGTAGTTTTCTCATTTGTGAATTCCAGAGGGAAACGTTGTGCCAAACCACTTGCGCTGTCCGCGTTCGTTGTTGATTGCGCGATGAGTAAATGGTGGTGTCGCCTGCGGTAACATTCACAGTCAAACAGTGGCCAACCGAAAAAGAGTGATTTCCTTGATCCATCATGGAAATCACTCTTTTTTTCTTCTCATGAAGTATTGCGCAGCTGTTCTGAGATGTCCGGAAGTCACGCTTGAAGTCCGGAGGAATAGAGGACAGCAATTTCTTCAAATTAGACGGAAAAGCGGTCCGTATGGTCATCCAATTCCATACAGACCCTTTTTTAAGTCATCACCTTAGCTTCTCCATCAGAGTACGAGAGTTATAAAAAGGTTCTTTTCACTCTGTCCCAGTATGAGTTGTTTTTTAATTTTACCGTTTTCACTATTTTATCACTCAGGGTCACCGACAAATCTTGTATATTCCGTACAGAGTAGGCCTCATTGTCGAA
This sequence comes from Sediminibacillus sp. JSM 1682029, assembly GCF_041366435.1. Lineage (NCBI taxonomy): Bacteria > Bacillati > Bacillota > Bacilli > Caryophanales > Bacillaceae > Sediminibacillus > Sediminibacillus sp. JSM 1682029. Next base: position 443,614 of record NZ_JBEWYY010000002.1, on the reverse strand, counting down.
CCCGATTATCGGATAATCGTTTCCATCCTGAATCACCTTCAACGTCAACTTTCTCGACTTGTCCAAAACAAAGGAAGACCCAAGCGTCCGGTACCGGTTATTGTTCAAGGATGCCAGTTCGGTCACTTGAAAACAAGGTGTTTTCGGATCGACGACTGCTCCGTTGGTAGATTTATTGTACCCCGTACTGCCGGTAGGAGTAGCCACAATCAAGCCATCTCCTCGGAATGTTTCAAAATGCTGGTCGTCGATATAGACATCCATCACGATCGTTTTAATCAATGTTGATCGGATACTTGCTTCATTCAAACATAGAAAGTGGGCCTGGTGGTTGACCTGAACATCGATGACCGGAAAGCGGCGAACCTCCAACTCCTCATGAAGGATAGAATTGACCATCTCATCATAATTATCGAGGTTGAAATCACAATACAAACCAGCTTCATTGGATCTGGCGATGCCTGTGTACAAGCAATCCTGGCGAAAACCAGTTTTTCTGACTGCCTGTAAAAAGGCCCCGTCTCCTCCTACACTGATGATGATATTGGCATCCTCTGACTTGTCTACAATATTGAACCCATTCTCTTTTGCAAGTTTGAATAATGGTTGGAGATTTTTTTCGAGTTCCTCTTCTTTTGGGTAGTAAAAATAAAGGTTGCGACGATTGTCCATATTGCTTCCTCCTGTCTGACTGTATAGTTATCCTTTGTTGTTCTCCATCTCACAGAGCCTTGCACCTGTGAGTAAACGCTTTATATTTATGTTATCATTCTTTTTTTCATAATCCCAGCAGGAACATAATCAACAATCCTTGTTTAATCCATAGTCATTTTGAAAATACTGGAGACGATGGAGGTGTTTGTATGGGTTGGCTGCTGTCCGCAGGTATCATCCTGTTTCTTGTCTTGTTGTCCCTTATCCTTCTCTTATGTGTGCGGGTTTACATGACGATAGATTATCAATACGAAAACGGCTCCGATTATCTTCAAATCCAGCTGGAGATATTGGGATTCCGTGTTTTTCATAAAGAACTTTACCCTTTGTCAGAAAAGAAAGGGCTGTCAAAGTCAAATGAAATGGCAAATCCAGAAAGCGAACCGGTCAAGTCGTTAAAACGAAAATGGCGCGACCTGAAGCATCACTTCCAAGTTTATCGTTCTATCCTGCCACAATTTCTCGAATTCATATCTAAAATTTCAATTCATCAATTCTCCTGGAGAACGAAGCTGGGCCTGGCAGATGCAAAAACTACGGGTTTAGCAGCTGGTGCTGGATGGGGGATTAAATATAGCTTGATTGCTTGGCTTCGTTCTCATGTCAAACAGATGCCGGTGGAAGAGATTGATATCCAGCCGTTGTTCCAACATGAGTTTCTTTCTACAGAAGCGCAGTGTATCTTTTCCTTTCGTTTAGGTAAAGCTATACGCATCATTCGACATATTATGAAGCAGGTCTCAGGTAAAACAATGAAGTCTGTGAATGAACCGGTAAATACTTAAGGAGGTTAATAATAAATGAGTGAACATCCAATTGAGGGTTTGATGACTACTGCAATGGAAAATCTGAAAGATATGGTCGATGTCAATACGATTATTGGAGATCCAGTAGAATCTCCGGATGGCAGTATGATCATAACCGTTTCCCGGGTGGGGTTCGGCTTTGCGGCAGGCGGCTCTGAATTCAAAGGACAGTCATCGGGCGGGGGAGACAACTCCGATTCCGGGGAAGGCAGTGGGATGCCGTTTGGCGGAGGAAGTGGTGGGGGAGTATCCATCACACCGATAGCATTTTTGATCGTAAATGAAAAAGGCGTACAAATGATACATCTGGATCAAAGTACCCACCTTTATGAGAAATTGTTGGATTTCGCCCCGCAAGCGATGGATAAAATCCAGGAAATGCTGAAAGGGACCTTGGGTAAGTTGGAAAAAGGAAGCGGAAAAGAAGATAAAGAAAAGGGAGAGAAAGCAGGAAAAGATAAAAAAGATAAAAAAGGAAAAGATAAGAAAAACAAAGAAGAAAGTGACGACGAGGATTCCGAAGAAAGTGATGACGAGTGATGGGATCGGTCTTTATGTTAGACATTCCATTTCAATGCCTTCATAATGGAACACGAGAATAAATGATGGAGGCTGATAGAATGGCGAATGTAACCTTTAAAGGCACCCCGATGACTCTTGGGGGGAACGAAGTGAAAGTTGGCGATACAGCACCTGATTTTAAAGTACTTGATAATGATTTGAATGAAGTCCGTTTATCTGATTACAGCGGCCAAGTACGACTGATCAGTGTCGTTCCCTCTGTAGACACCGGAGTTTGTGCAGAACAAACACAACGTTTTAATGATGCAGCGGAAAAGCTGGACAATGTCAAAGTGTTGACTGTCAGCATGGACTTGCCGTTTGCGCAGAAGCGTTGGAAACAAGCTAATGATATTCAGCACATCGACATTTTTTCCGACCATATAGATGCTGATTTTGCCCTGAATTATGGGGTGTTGATGGAGGAACTGCGCCTACTGGCCCGTTCTGTTTTTGTCATCGATTCGGACGGCAAGGTGGCATACACTGAATATGTAAGCGAAGGTACCAACCATCCTGATTATGAAAAAGCCCTTGCTGCAGTAAAAGAAACAAATTAATTTTATTTGTTGAATGAGTGAGGACTTGCCCCGAGTGACTTGTCCGGCCGGTTTGTATTTACGAGGAGCTTTGTTCTTTGTTATACATCGGCGGATCCGGCATTCGGGGCTTTTTGTGCCTGATCAGGAATGTAAAACCAATACATAGCCATATGTTTTCTCGGAACGGATGGATTTTGTTAAAATAAAAGGCTGATGAGGGTAAACGAATGGGGGAAAAGAAGTGGAACACAATAATGTGGAAAGACTATATAATTTTCTGGACGAAATCACAGAACAAATTGGTCATCAGATGGAACAACCATATTTGGACAGTCTTGCCCTGGTGCTGGAGTACTTTTTTACCGGTGAAACGGCAGAAGAGCTCAGTGAATTTGCGCTGCAGCACTTGCGTAAAAAAGCCGGCGAAGTGGAAATCAGTTCTTTCGACCGGGAGGAAATCAGAAAATCGATTCAGTTGGCTGCCTTGAAAGGGATGCAAGGTGCAACGCAGCAGCAGCATCTTATCACTCCCGATACTGTGGCGATGTTTGCGGGATATTTGGCGAATAAACTGATGAAAGGCCGAGAACAAATACGTTTATTTGATCCTGCTTGTGGTACAGGAAACTTGTTGACTGCAGTTCATAATCAACTGGAACAACAAACAGTGCCTTTTGGCAGTGAGGTCGATGCCACCCTAATCCGGATTGCATTGATGAGTGCCAATTTCCAACAAATCGACATGGAATTGTTTCATCAGGACAGTCTCCGGCCATTCTTAATGGAACCAGCAGATTTGATTGTCTCCGATTTACCGGTAGGCTATTATCCGGATGATATCATTGCCGCTGATTTCGAGCTTAAAGCAGAAGAAGGACATTCTTATGCCCATCACTTATTGATTGAACAAAGCATCAAATATACAAAGGAAGGCGGTTACCTGGTGCTGGTCATCCCGAACTTTTTGTTTGACAGTGACCAGGCATCGCAATTAAATGCCTTCTTGCAGAAAAACGCCCATATTTTCGGAATTGTGCAATTGCCGGAGAATATTTTTAAATCAGAACAAAATGCAAAGAGCATCTTTTTGCTGCAAAAAAAAGGACAAGACACCAAAGCTCCAAAAGAAGCATTAATGGCCAAACTGCCATCTTTTAAAAATGTCCAGGCAATGAATGACATTCTGGTCAAAATAAACCAGTGGTTCAAGCAAGAAGGAATTTCTTGAAAAAATATCGGCGAATAGTTTGAAAATAAAGAATTTTGGAAGGCAAGCGTTATCATTGAAACCTTGATATTGCAAACTTGATAAAGCGGTGTTTAAATGGGTAAGGGAGTATGTAAGGACGCTTGAATGAAAGGATTGAAGGATAGTGAGCAAAATATTAGCGATAAATGCAGGTAGCTCTTCTCTGAAGTTCCAATTGATCGAGATGCCAGAAGAAACAGTGATTGCAAAAGGCCTTGTCGAACGGATCGGCATCGAAAACTCTGTTTTTACATTAGAGGCTGCAGGAGAGAAGGACGAGACTACTACAGATATCCCCGACCATGAGCAGGCAGTAAAAATGCTGTTGGACAAGCTGACGGCATCCGGGGTGATCCAATCTCTAGATGAAATCGAGGGTGTTGGTCACCGGGTGGTGCACGGTGGCGAGCGTTTCAGTGATTCCGTGAAAATCACCGACGAGGTAATCAGAGAAATCGAAGAGGTGTCAGACCTGGCGCCGTTGCACAACCCGGCAAACCTTACCGGTATCCGGGCATTCCGTGAAATTCTTCCTGAAGTTCCGGCAGTTGCTGTTTTCGATACAGCTTTTCACCAGACAATGCCGGAACAATCTTATTTATATAGCCTGCCATATGAGTACTATGAAAAATACGGCATCCGAAAGTACGGATTCCATGGTACATCTCACAAGTATGTGTCTCAACGTGCAGCTGAACTGCTTGGTTTACCGCTCGAGCAGTTGCGGCTAATTTCCTGCCACTTGGGTAATGGGGCAAGTATCGCTGCCATTGAGAATGGGAAATCAATCGATACCTCGATGGGCTTCACTCCTTTAGCAGGTGTGACAATGGGTACAAGATCCGGAAACATTGACCCAGCTTTGATTCCTTATATCATGGATAAAACAGGGAAGACTGCCAATGAAGTGATGACAGTTCTGAATAAAGAAAGTGGTATGCTTGCATTATCCGGCTTCTCCAGTGACTTAAGAGACATTACGGAACGGGCCGACGATAAGGATGAGCGTGCCGAACTCGCCCTTGAAGTGTTCGCTGAAAGGATTCATAAATACCTGGGTTCTTATGCTGCAAGAATGCATGGAGTGGATGCGATCATCTTCACTGCAGGTGTTGGAGAAAACAGTACGGAGATTCGTGAACGTGTCTTGAAAGGCCTTGAATTCATGGGCGTTTACTGGGATCCATCTCTAAACAATATCAGAGGAAAAGAAGCGTTTATCAACTATCCGCATTCACCAGTTAAAGTAATCGTCATTCCGACGAATGAAGAAGTCATGATTGCGCGCGACACTGTCAGACTTGCGTAATCAAAAATAAGCGGCTGGACCGAAAATATCCACGCTAAAAAAACCGAACGGTGATTCGAATCCTTGAATTCGTACTCGTTCGGTTTTTTATGGTTAACATATCTGTGAATCACATGGAATACAGGCTCTGTACTTATTGTGGCGTCTCCTGTCGCGAGGGGGCATAAAGTGCGCAAATAGTACATCCCTTTGCGCCAAGTTCATTCGGTTCCAGAAGAATGTGAAGGCATGTCCTAGTCTTGATATTTGTATGAACTGTCAGCATGAGAATGAATAAAAGCTGCTCAGGTACTCAAATGTAGCAGTTTCATAAAGTTCTAATTATGCCACGCGCATAGTCTTGTCCCTGTGTTACGATAGAAAAAAAGCAGGGAAGAGGGGGATCGTGTGGCAGCAAGTCCGATTAATCAGGAAGTCTCCCGTTGGGAAACAAAGCTTGAATCGCAATCGGCCAATGATTTTCAACGACTTTATGATGCTTTGCAATACCATACGGTTAATCGATTGAACGAAAATCCAAAATCCGAATGGTTCCGTATTTTGGATGATTTATTGTTTCATTCACACGCCTATTTACAAGGCTCGGCACTGCAAAAGGAAGCAAGGGAAAGATTAATAGCTCAGGGAAGGATTTTTCTTCCGTCGATAAATTCGATTGAGGATATGCAAAGATTGACCATTGAACAATCTTCTTTTATTTCCGTGCAGGAAATGGCGAAGGGACGATTGTATGCCTTGGCGCAAGGAGGTGTCGCGGGTACAGGAGGCGTGCTGTTACTTGGAACGGATTTCCCCTTGCAAGTGCTTATGAATTTGCGGCTAGTCCAGTTGATTGCAATGGGATTTGGACGAGAAATTCGTCGGCCGACTGAAATGATGCTGTCACTAAAAGTTTTTCAAGCCGCCATCCTGCCAAAAAGAATGCAGTGGGAAGCATGGCAAAACCTGCTTTCCGAAACCAAGTCTGCAGCCGATTACATGTATCAGGGGAATGATGAGTTGGTAGACGAAAATTGGCTGCAGCAGCCGATAAAGCAAGTGGTGAAGTCGCTGCTTATTTTAACAGCTAGAAGAAAAGTCGTTCAAGGAGTCCCGCTGCTTGGAATAGCTGCGGGGGCTGCCTGGAATTACCGACTGGCAAGACGTGTCGGCGAGTTTTCCCTTCGATATTATCAAAAAAGGTGTATTGTATAACTGTTAAAGCCTATCCCGATAAACCTTAGGGATAGGCTTTTGTTTTTTATTCGCTTCTTACTACTAACACATCGCAGGAAGCATATCTAGTGACACTTTCGGAAACACTGCCAATTAGAAATCTTTCCACAGCGTTCATTCCGGTTGCACCGCAGATAATCAGGTCTGCCTTGTGTTTTCTGGCGATATCTTTAGCGATTTTGATTTTAGGAGATCCGTATTCTATGTCGGTAACAATATTGGTCACACCATTTCTTTCAGCTTTTTCCCGGTAACCGTTTAACAGTTCGTTCGCGTAAGTTTCTGCCCTTTCAGCCAACGAGCGGTCATAAGCTTCAGCAGTTGCGAATGTGCGATGGTCAATGACATGGGCCAGGATCAGCTGGGCGTGGTTGCGCTTGGCGATATCAACCGCTTTGTTAAAGGCGAGTTCCGCAGCTTTTGAACCGTCGACAGCCGCTACAATATGTTTGTATTCAAACTCCATAGAAAAGACTCCTTTCTACCTCTTTATTCTATTATACCATGGCCGGAACATCTCAGATAGACGGACTAAATACGTGAAGATAGAATTTTTGTTTAGGTTAAGTTAGGATAAAGATGAATTGGCCAAAAGTTTCATTGACAATGGAGGTGCAATTTATGGGACATGCACTTATAACTGCTGGAACGAAAGGATTGGGCAGAAAAGTGACAGAAGCTTTCTTGCAGGCTGGTCATCAAGTCACCGCCACTTATTGGAAAGATAAAGAGAAAGCGGAAGCATTAGCCGAGTTGCATGAAGAAGATCCTTTACATATTGTTCAAGCGGATGTAACCAGCAAAAAGGACTTGCAAGGACTAGTAAAGCAAGCGATGACTAAATACGGAACTATCGATTACTTGATCAACAATGCTGGACCTTACATATTTGAAAGAAAGAAATTAATGGACTATTCACAGGAGGAATGGGATGCTATGATGAAAGGGAATCTTGATTCTGTTTTTCATCTATTGCAACTTACCATTCCGGGGATGCGTGAGCAGAGTTTCGGCAGGGTGATCAATTACGGGTTTCAGGGAGCCAACACCGCAGCTGGATGGCTATACCGTTCTGCTTTTGCAGCAGCAAAAGTTGGTTTAGTATCTTTGACCAAATCGATTGCATATGAAGAAGCGGAATACGGAATTACTTCTAACATGGTATGCCCCGGGAATATTACAGGTGACATGAAAGAGGCCGGTATAGAGGCAAGTCGCAAAATACCCGATGAAAAGACGCCGATAGGCAGGTCGGGAACGGGAGAAGATATCGCCAGGTCCATTTTATTTCTTTGCGAGAAAGACTCCGACATGATCACAGGTTCTGTTTTTGAAGTCACAGGTGGTTTGGATGTCATTCACCGGTACCGGTGAATGGTGTTCTTACTATACATAACAAAGATTCCTGCAAGAAATGCAGACTATTTGGAGGGATGACAAATGAATATCGGGGTACCTAGAGAGATTAAAAACAATGAAAATCGAGTGGCGATGACTCCAGCAGGGGTTGTTACACTGGAAAGTGCCGGCCATCGAGTGATCGTGGAAACCGGAGCCGGGCTTGGCTCGGGATTTACCGATGAACAGTACATTGCTGCCGGTGCCGAAATCGTTCCTTCCGCCGCTGAAGCGTGGGAGCAGGAGATGGTCATGAAAGTAAAGGAACCGCTTCCAGAAGAATATGGATTTTTCTATGATGGACTAATCCTGTTCACGTATTTGCATCTGGCTCCGGAACCGGAATTGACCAAGGCGTTGATTGACAATAAAGTGGTATCCATTGCTTACGAGACAGTCCAGCTTGATAATGGGTCGCTGCCACTCTTGACTCCAATGAGCGAGGTGGCGGGACGCATGGCTTCGCAAATAGGGGCTCAATTTCTTGAAAAACCGAAGGGTGGCCGAGGAGTGCTGCTTTCGGGAATTCCAGGTGTGAGAAGAGGAAAAGTGACCATCATAGGCGGGGGTGTGGTAGGAACTAATGCTGCCAAAATTGCAGCCGGTCTTGGTGCTGACGTCACTATCATTGACTTGAATCCTGAGCGGCTCCGCCAGCTTGATGATATCTTTGGATCGAACATCAATACATTCATGTCCAACCCACTGAATATCGCGGAAGCTTTACAAGAATCGGATTTGGTCATTGGGGCTGTGCTGATCCCTGGTGCCAAAGCTCCGAAGCTTGTTAGCGAGGAAATGATCAAATCTATGCGGGAAGGCTCCGTAATCGTGGATGTCGCAATCGATCAGGGAGGCATTTTTGAAACAACTGATCGAATTACGACTCATGATAATCCTACTTATACCAGGCACGGAGTGCTGCATTATGCGGTTGCCAACATGCCCGGAGCGGTGCCGCGCACTTCGACAATAGGTCTGACGAACGTTACCGTACCTTATGCGCTACAATTGGCTAACAAAGGCTATCGGAAGGCCTGTGCAGATAACAAAGCACTCCTGAAAGGGATCAATACATTAAATGGTTTTGTTACCTACAAGGCGGTGGCAGAGGCACATAAATTGGAGTATGCTGAAGCCGAAAGCATATTACAACACAGTTGATAGATGTAATGAAGTTTTTTCGCAAAGACTTTGTTGTTTTTTATCTTCATTGGACGAGAACATCTATCAGAGAAAACCGGGACTAGGATGTTTCTTTCGATTAAAAGCCTGGATCGCTGATGATTTAGGCTTTTAATAATGGATGATGGAGGGAGGATGGCTGAATTCCCTCCCTCGTTCTTCGTTATACTACTTACAAAAGGACAGGGGGAGAAAAAATGGGGACCCGGAATAAGTTGGATCCATTGAGTCATCTGATTGATCAATATAACTATCATACGTGGTCGAATAAACGTCTGTTTGACCACTTAAGAAGTCTTCCCGAAGAAGTTATTCACAGGGAGGTGGAAAGTGTCTTCCCCACACTGGCTACGGTGCTTGTCCATGTTTATTTCACGGAAACGATATGGTTGAAAGTGATGCAGGGCAAGGCATTTGACACGATCGAAGAATATGTTGACCGCCAGTTGTTGACAAGCAGTTATGCAGAAAAGAGTCTTGAAGATATAGAATCTGATTACCAGCGGCTTGAAGCGGACTTCCGATCTTTTTTGAAGGCAACCTCTGATCCTATGCTTGAACTATCAATTCAGCATCCCACATTCGGGGAAATGGAAATTTCCATTTTTCACTTAGTTGGCCATCTTATCAATCATGCCACATATCATAGAGGAAACATTACTGCCATGTTGAGACAGTCAGGATATAAGGGTATCTCTACTGATTATGTCGTTTACCATATGAATATGAATCATCAACAAAATACTTAAGCATGCCCGTCGAAAGTGTAGAATCTTGCCGTAGTGGTAGGAAGAACGCATCAATCGTCCTTATTCAGTATATAGCCAAAAAACGGAACGGATTCGTTGAATTAGAATCCGTTCCGTTTTTGCTTTGGTGGCCATGTTTTTATCCCGGCCTTTTTAACTTCGGTGATTGTTTTATCGGTGATTTTCCTCTATTCGATTATTTGCAATGTTTTTGGATAGCTTGTTAGCAATTCCGGCCCTTTTTTAGTCAGGAACACTTCGTCTTCAATCCTGACCCCCCCCACTCCGGGTACATATATACCTGGTTCCAGGGTAAAGCTCATTCCTTCTTTCAGGGTTAAATCGTTTTCGGAAGTTAACGATGGGTATTCATGGACGTCGACACCGATCCCGTGACCGATCCGATGGGTGAAGTATTCACCATAACCTTGGCTTGCAATATGCTCTCTGGCCACTTGATCCATTTTGCCGGCTGCATTTCCGATTACTGCAGCATCAATCGCTTTTTCCTGTGCCTTCAACACGGTTTGATAGATTTTTTCCTGCTCTGGATCTATCTGTTTATATGCAACTGTTCGGGTGATGTCGGAGCAATACCCGCCAAATACGACACCAAGATCAAACAGCACCAAGTCACCTGATTCAACTTTATCCTGCCCAGGTGTTCCGTGTGGAGAGGCAGTTTTTTTGCCGGATAGTACCATGGTGGAGAAAGACATCTCCCTCACACCTTGTTTTTTCAATTCATATTCGATTTTAGCCAGGATTTCCATTTCGGAAACCCCTTCCTGGATTGCCTCCACACCTGTTTTGATACCGAAGTCCGCTAAATCGGCAGCTTGTTTGAGAATCGTATATTCTTTTTTGTCCTTGATAACGCGTAAACCAGCCAATATCTCTGTCCCATCCACAATTTCGCAGCCTGAGACTGTTTGTTGTAGGTGCTCGAACCGGGATACCGAAAAATCTTCCTTTTCAATGGCGATTGTGTCGGGAGTTTTATTTCGCTTCGTTAAATAGTCCTTGAATAATTTCCAGGGGTTATCCTGATCTTTGTATGTGAGGAAATCGCCTTTCCAGCCGGAAGCGATGGCGTCTTCTTTTTCCATTTCCGGGAGTATGAACAATGGCTCTTCATCACTACTTATGTAGACTGCCACCAGTCGTTCGTGTGGATCGGTATAATGACCGCTTAGATAATAGACATTTGCCTTGGAGGTAACCAGGGCGCTGTCGAAGTTTTGCTGTTTGAGTTTTTCTATCAACGTTTGTAATCGTTCCATGAATTTCTGCCACCTTTCTTTATCTTATATTAGTATAACAAACTAGCCCGGTATAATGACAATATTAGCGGGGAATGAAAGGCTGAAATATCTTTTTGGCAGGAACTTTGTTACCATAAGTAACAAGGAAAAGAAAATTTAATAAGAATTTGAAACCTGAGGGATATTTCATCCGTAAACAGGAATATACAAGGATTTTTCTTGGAAAGATGAGGTGAACCAGTGGGAATATTTTCGAAACTGTTTAAAAAAGAATCAAAAAAACCAGAAATAAAAGAACGGTCCGCCTTATCGATCGAGGTCGGTGATATTGTAACCTATGATCTCGTCGATTACGAGGTGGTCGGAAAAATCACCTATCGTGAGGACAGTTATGAATGGTTCGGCTACCAGCTTCTGGAGGGGAAAAACACCATATGGCTTTCTGCTGAAATGGATGAACAGTTGGAGCTTGGTATTTATCAATCGGTAAATCTTCCCGTCTCGAAACCTTTTCCGAAACAATTGACTTATCAGGATGCCGTTTACTATCTTGATGAGCAGGGAGAAGCAAGGGTGGTAGGTGAAGGCAGGAGCAGAAACATAAACGGCAGACAGATACACTATGCGGAATATTATGATGAAGACGAAGAGCATTATCTTAGCCTGGAGGACTGGGGCGGCGAAATAGAAGCAAGTTATGGGTATGAAATTGAACCTTATGAAATTAAAATCATTGCAGGTTCCATATAATAAAGGAGGACTCACCTATGTTCAAAATGTTTAAACGTGTCAGTACTATTGTAAGCTCGGAACTCAATGCCATGTTGGATAAAGCAGAAGATCCAGTGAAAATGCTGGAGCAGTTCATGCGCGACATGGAATCCGATATTCGCGAAGTGGAAAGCTCGGTTGCCAAACAAATCGCCAATGAAAAAATGTTGAAGCGGAAATACGACGATGCCCAGGCATTGGTTGATAAAAGGCAAGGTCAGGCTGAGAAAGCGATTGAAGCAGGAAACGAAGATTTGGCCCGCCGTGCGCTGGAAGATAAAAAAGATCAGCAGGAACAGGCAGATACATTAAAAGAATCGTGGGACAGGGCTCAAAATGATTCCAAAGTGCTTCGTGATAAGCTGGATGAAATGAAAAAAGAGTACCAGCAAATGAAATTGAAAAAAGATTCTCTGAAAGCCCGGGCCGAATCTGCAAAAACCCGGACCAAGATGAACCGGACGATGTCTTCAATCGGAAGTGACGAGTCGAAACGGGGATTCGAACGCATGGAGGAAAAAGTCCTGCAATTTGAAGCGGAGGCAGATACTTCTGATGACTTGTCTGCTTCAAGTAAGTCGCTTGATGATGAATTTGAAAGTTTGGAAAAGAGCGGTGTAGATGATGAATTAGCCGCCTTGAAAAAGAAACTCGGCAAGGAATAATAGTTGCCGTTACGATCAGGGGATGGAATAGACAGGTGAAGAAGTCACCAGTAAAACCCTTGTACCTGCCACAGGCTGCAAGGGTTTTTGCAGGTATTCTTCCCATTAGAAAGGAGGTACGGCTTCCATCATGCACAAACTATTTGGGGTTTGTTTGCTGTCGCTTGTTTTATTGCTGACTGCATGTGGATCTGATCTTTCCCGGCTTTCTGGCACCGAGGAAGAACCATCGGTGTCCGTAGAAGAAATACCGGAAGAACCGGATAGGCAGGAAATAGAGGAGCAGTTGAAAGCTTCTTCCAATCAGGACATCGAAGCAGTTTTTGCCAACAATTTTTATTTGCTGGATGTCATTTCAGGTGATGACGCGGAAGCGAATGTATATGCCACCAGACAATTCACGAGGGAACAGCTGGTATCACTTGTTTCCAGTATAAAGCAGCCTGATGAAACAAGTGAGGTGAAAGATGGGGAACAAATATTGATTTACCCAGATTATTTTGTCACCTTCAAGCCTAGTGAGGAAGACCAGGATGTGTTGCTGATCGAAGTGGCTTCTGACCAATTCGTGCGAAGCAATTACTCACCGAACCACTTAAATGGATTTTTTACTTTTCTACTGTTGAACAGAATGCTAGGAACTTCCAACTGGGAGAAAACACGAATGGAACAGTGCCGGAACGGCGGCTGTTATGGAGGCTATACGACGGGTGACCGCGGAGGATTGAACACGAAAAGAGGAATGTCTTCCTACCGTGGTGGTGGAGCGAGTGCTGGTAAATAAAAATTAGAGGAGGGAAAGAAATGGAAATGGGTCCGTTTGTATCGACTTTTATTTATTTCATTATTGCTATATTGGTTGTGCTGGCCGGATTGGCTGTGTTCGAAACCTTGACAAGAAAGTACCGTGATTGGGAAGAAATCGAGAATGGAAACGCTGCTGTTGCACTGTCCGTCTCTGGAAAAGTAATCGGTATTTGTATTGTGCTCGCTTTTGCCATCTATCATAGCGTCACCATTTGGGAAACGGTGATTTGGGGCGTTTACGGAGTGGTATTGCAGGTTATCGCTTATTTATTGTTTGAAGTGCTGACAAGAAAATTTTCGGTCGAAGTAAAGTTAAAAGAAAATAACACTGCAGTCGGCATTGTATCTCTGGCTGTTTCGATCGGATTAGCTTTTGTAATCGGGGCATCCATTACATAAATACCAATTGTGTCGCATGGGTCTGACTTTACGTAACAAGAAGTCAGGCCCAACTTTATTTTTGCTACAGACTATGGAAAGACGGAGTGAATCTAATTGGAACAACAAGCTGTCAGGCAAAGTAATTTTATCTACTGGGCTTCAGGAATTGTGTCGATTTGTGGAATCGTATTCGAAGTGCTGTTTGGTGCACTTGGATCTTATATCCTTGGAGATGGCGTCAAGCAGTACACATTGGTCATCTCTTTTTTCTTGACTGGAATGGGAATCGGGGCAAGCATAAGTGAAAAAGTGATGAAGCATTTATTGATTGCTTTTGTCTATATTGAATTTCTTGTCGCGTTGATCGGCGGGTTTTCCAGTTTTGCCATGTTCGGAATTACAGCTTTTTCTCCTGATGGATCCGACGCATTGTTTTTGTATATCATCACATTGACTGTCGGAGGGCTGACAGGTCTGGAATTGCCGATTTTAATCAGGAAGGCTAACGAAATCGGTGTCACCTTGAATCGTAGTACCGCCCGGGTATTGTTTTCTGATTATGCAGGAGGCTTGATAGGGGGACTTCTGTTCGTGTTTTTTCTTCGCCCGGCTTTGGGAATGGTGAAAAGTGCATTTTTTGTTGGCTGTATCAATCTTTTGGTCGCACTTGTTGTATTATGGCTTTTCCGGAAGGAGATCAGTCGCATAACCGTTCACTTTTTAGTTGGCGGCGTCATTCTGGTGGCACTTCTGCTGGGCTTCTTGTTTGGGGAGGAGATGGCGTTTACCTTTGAACAAAAACTTTATCAAGATCCTATCATTCATATGGAAGAAAGTCAGTATCAAAAAATCATTTTGACGAAAGACGGCAATGACACCCGTTTGTATTTGAACGGGGGACTGCAGCTTAGCTCTATCGATGAATACCGCTATCATGAGGTGCTTGTCCATCCCGCCATGGCACAAGCCGACAAGCATCAGAGTGTATTGATTTTAGGTGGCGGTGATGGGATTGCTGCCAAGGAGGTACTGAAATATCAGGATGTGGAAAACATAACACTGGTGGATTTAGACCCAGCAGTCGTCGAACTTGCAGAACAGGAGCCGCATTTGTTGGAATTGAACCAGGGATCGTTGCAAAATGAAAAGGTAGACATCATCCATCAGGATGCCTTTCAGTTTCTGGAAAATACAGATCGCTGGTTTGATGTGATTCTTGTTGATCTTCCCGATCCGAATGACGAGAGTTTAAATAAATTGTACACAAAAGAGTTTTATTCGCTTGTCCGGAATCATTTACGCCCTGAAGGATCTTTAATGGTGCAGGCGACCAGTCCGGTATTTGCGAGAGACGTATACTGGACCATATCCGAAACGATTGCAGCGACCGGATTGAATATAGAAAATTTCCATGTCGATGTCCCCAGTTTCGGGAATTGGGGATTCGTGATGGGAAGCCGGCAGGAAATTCATGTGAACGATTTGGGAATAAATGTGCCTGTTCGATTCCTCACTACCGACATGCTCCCTGGTTTAACTGAGTTCGGTAAGGATGAAGGCAATCCAATGGAAGCGATGGAAGGAGGAGGCGATACTTCCGAACTACAGCCGAATACGTTGATTGATCCGAATCTTATTCAAAAGTACGAAAGAGCTTGGGAAAACTATTAAAAATGATGAAAAAGGGTATAACGTTTGAATAGAGCATTTTGTCTTGCTAGGATGAAATTAACGATAAACTATGAGGAGTGAGAGAAATGAAAGTGTCTTTCCACGGTCAATCAGCTGTGAAGGTAGTGACGGAAAAACATACGATTTTTATTGATCCATTCATCACAGGAAATGGAGCATCCGACCTTGATGCAAGCAAGGTCGAAGCGGATGTCATTTTGCTGACGCATGGTCACAACGATCATGTTGGTGATACCCTCGATATCGCTAAACGGAATGATTCTCTGGTAGTGGCACCGAACGAATTGGCAAACTACTTGTCATCACGGGGGTTGAATACCCATCCAATGCATATCGGCGGTGCTCATCAGTTCGATTTTGGGAAGGTCAAACTCACGCAGGCATTTCATGGTTCTGCTTTCACGGATGAAAATGGCGAGAGCATTTACACCGGGATGCCGGCTGGAATTCTGTTGACGGTAGAGGGGAAAACGATTTATCACGCAGGTGACACAGGTCTGTTTTCCGATTTGAAATTAATCGGTGAGAGGAATGAAATAGACCTTGCATTCCTGCCGATAGGTGATAATTTCACCATGGGACCGGAAGATGCGTTGGTCGCTGCGGAATGGGTCAATGCGAAGCAGGTTGTGCCTATTCACTATAATACATTTCCATTGATTGAGCAGGACGGGGACGCATTTGCAGAGAAAGTGAAACCTGGAAAGGGCATAGCACTTAAACCGGGTCAATCGATTGATCTTTAACAGATATGATAAGAGCTTCTGCCTGATACGGCGGGGGTTCTTTTTTTATTGAAAATCATCAATTTCATTGCTCGTGGTTAATCGACGGCAGGAACAGCCTCGTAAAGCTCCTGCGCCTCCCCCTTCGAGGTCTTAAGAGGCAGGGACAACTTAAGCATGGCCATTAAAGCAAAAACCAAATCAAACTCCAAGTGCTCATCGTGTACCTAAGCGGTTTTATTCCATCCAATGGAGGCGAGGAGCGCAGACTCCGGAGGAATGGGCGCGAGCCGAAGATCCACTTGGTCAAGCGATCTTCTTGACCAAGTTGGCTGAGGCCGTGCCCGCGGCAAGCATCGACCGATAAACGATTCGTGAGAATCAACAGCAAACTTTAAAATCTCTTCTAGATTAGAAAGGACTTTTTTCAGTGGCCACTGACGAATCGTTCGGTTTTTATTTGGTCACGAGTGAAAATCACACCGCCACATGCGAAAGTGAACCAAATACGCTTGGAGAACGTCGGAGCAAACAGGAGAAGCATCGGTGAAAACAGTGAGCGACTGCGGGTTTTGCTTTTGAAGAGCATGTACCTTCTGGACGACGCATACAATAGTACAACCAAACAGATGGGGGTGAATAGGTGAAACAGTATGCATTGTTGAGAATATTGTTGGCTTGTTTCTTTTTATACGTGGCTTGGCCGGAAATCGGGAGACAGGCAGGCCCGGCTGCGGGATACTTCTGGGCGGGCTGGCTCGCGTTTTTCCTTCTTGTCGCAGGGGCAAATCTGGCTACACTTTTACAAATGACCAAGCCTCCGGTCATGGAACAAGGAAATGAGCGACGGGTGGCAACTGGTAAAAATTGAAGGCAGCGCCGAACATCTGTATAATAACAAGTAGATAAAAATTATTAGTACAGATGAAAGAATGGTGAATGGCTTGGCTACCAAACATGAACAAATCCTCGCGTTCATTGATTCACTGACAGTCGGACACAAAATTTCCGTAAGACAGATCGCAAAAGAGTTGAACGTCAGTGAAGGAACAGCTTACCGTGCTATCAAAGAAGCGGAAAACCAGGGGATGGTCAGCACGATCGAACGTGTCGGCACGATTAGAATAGAAACGAAGAAAAAAGAGAATTTTGAGCATTTAACGTTTGCAGAAATAATCAGTATTGTCGACGGCCAAGTATTAGGCGGGAGAGAAGGGCTTCACAAAACGTTGAATAAGTTTGTGATCGGTGCCATGAAACTGGATGCCATGATGCGGTACACTGAAAGAGACTCTTTGTTGATCGTCGGCAACAGGGTGGGTGCCCATGAACTGGCAATCCAGGAGGGGGCTGCCGTACTGATAACCGGTGGTTTTGATACAGATGAACATGTAAAACGGCTGGCAGATGAAAAAAAACTCCCGATTATATCGACCAGTTATGATACCTTTACCGTTGCAGCCATGATCAACAGAGCGATTTATGACCAGTTGATAAAAAAAGAAATTGTCCTTGTCGGAGATATCTATACTTCGAAAAACGAGGTCGTTTTAATGACAGCGAAGGACAAACTGGCAAAATGGTATCAATTGAATGAACAAACAACACACAGTCGCTATCCGGTTGTCGATGAAAACAATCGTGTCATCGGCATGGTGACATCCAAGGATATAATAGGAAAAGACAAGTCTATTTCTGTAGAAAAAGTGATGACCAGGAACCCGATGACTGTACAAAAGGAAACATCGTTGACTTATGCTGCCCATATGATGGTATGGGAAGGAATCGAAATCATGCCTGTTGTCGGACCCTCTCAAAAGTTGGAGGGGCTTGTTTCCAGACAGGATGTGCTAAAAGCGTTACAGCACATACAGCGACAACCTCATGTGGGAGAGACAATCGACGATCTAGTTACAAGCAGGCTGGACGTTGTGGAGGATGGGGACAGCCCGGCCATTTACCGCTCGGTGGTCACTCCACAAATGACAAACCAGCTTGGCACATTATCCTACGGTGTGTTCACTTCCTTTGTCACCGAAGCTTCGAGCAGGCTTCTGCGACAGTATAAAAAAGGCGATTTAGTAGTGGAAAATCTATCGATTTACTTTATCAAGCCGGTGCAATTGGAAAGTATGCTGGAGATTCGGCCTAGGCTGCTTGAGGCCGGAAGAAAATTCGCAAAGGTGGACATCGAAGTTTTCAACGAGAAAGTGTTAGTCGGAAAGGCCTTGTTGCTTGCCCAACTGATCGACAGATAGAGTGAGACGCCGGCCGCAGAGGGCCGGCTCCAAGCAGGCTGCTCCTGCTTCTTCATATACATATATTATCTTGAAAGCCTTTTTTGTTCTTTCCGGTAATGGCGTGCACGTTTATAACCATCCACCAATTGCATGGCACCCAGCAGGAAAAAGACAATCCCGATGTATAGGGCGAGCTGTGTCTGGTAATACAGGTATTGGTTTACACCGAAGAACACAACAAAGATGCCTAAGCAGATTTTTCCTTTGGCATTCATATACAATTGATTCAATGTATCGTTACTTCTGAGAATTGCTACCTTATAATAGACGTACAAAATTAAGGAAACCATAATGATGATAGGGAAAATTACCATGAAAAATCTACTCCTAACCTTATTTTACAACGTCTCCATTGTAGCTTTTTTTCACTCGTATTGCTAGGACTAAAATAAGATTATTCCAAAGGGAGTGTTTCGATGAAAAACAAGGAAATACTAGAAAAAATCAAGCAATACCAGACAATCATTATTCATAGGCACGTGAGGCCCGACCCGGATGCCTTCGGTTCCCAAGCCGGATTGGGCGAGTTGATCAAGCATTCTTTTCCCGAAAAAGCTGTCTATCTCGTAGGTGATGAGGACCCTTCTCTCAGTTTTTTGGCAAAAATGGATACAGTGACAGATGAATTATATGAAGCATCACTAGTCATAGTATGTGATACCGCCAACCAGGCACGGATCGCAGATCAACGTTACAAGAAAGGCAAAGAGCTGATCAAGATCGACCATCATCCTGATGTGGACCCGTATGGCGACTATGCCTGGGTGGAAACAAAGGCCAGCTCTACCAGTGAAATGATATATGAGTTGTATTTAGAAGGAAGAGATATGGGGTTTGCTTTCAATGATAAGGCGGCTCGGTTAATTTATGCAGGAATAGTAGGGGATACTGGAAGGTTCTTATTCCCGAGCGCTACCAAGAAGACCTTTCAATATGCCTCTGAACTGGTCACGTATGAGTTTGACCGGCCAAAGCTTTACGATGCTCTTTATAATACCAAACCAAATGTAGCAAGGCTGAAAGGGTATATCCTCCAGCACTTTAAAATCAGCGAGGCCGGTTTTTGCAATGTAAAAATCCCTCGGAAAACTTTGGAGGAATTTGGAGTCACCTCTCTTGAAACGAGCCAGTTCGTGGGAATCCTTGGAGACATGGAAGGAATCAAAGCATGGGCTTTCTTCGTGGAAGAGGAGGATATTATTCGTGTCCGACTTCGTTCGAAAGGACCGGTAGTGAATGAAATTGCTGCGAAATACAATGGCGGAGGCCATCCGATGGCTGCAGGTGCTACCGTAACAAACTGGGAAGAAACAGAAAACGTTATAAGTGATATGGAGAATGTGTGCGCGAGCTATAAAGTCGATTAATGGGCCGAACATCTGAAATCAGGACTACTCTTGCCATGAAGGCAGCGATGAGTCCTGATTTTATTTATGTGGAGAAATCAAGAGAAAGGTGTAATTTCAGGGTTGGAGCGATAACGAGTTGGTTGATGCTCGCTGTATAGTCGATATCCTCGACACGATAGACGGTGTTTTCGAGCGTGGAAATCAGTAATTGATCATTTTCGGACAAACTTGCGATGTCCTGGCCGACCACGCTGGCAATCTCTTCTTTTATAGCATCCTGCAACTGGTGGACAATTAGCCTGTCGAGTTTTAGTTGCTCGGCGTTGTCGATTTCGACCACAATCGACTTCACTACCACTTTTTCCTTTGTTTTTTCATCCAATTCCTTTTCGTTTTCCAACAGTGCTTCATTTTGTTTCTCCAGTTCTGCTATTTGTGATCGTAAATTCATATTATCTTCCAGCCATTTTTCATAATATTGACCGTACATATATAAGTAAATGATAAAGGCAACAATGGCGCCAAAAAATCCTCCTGCAAAAAATCGCTGCCAACTTTCTTTTTTATAATAGGGAGGTATGTGCATTTATTCTATATCCTCCTGCGTGAACCACTCGATGACGAGGATGGAAGTTTGCACGCCTCCCATGGCTGTCACAATGAGCAATACTTGCTTTACGATGTCCAGGGTGGAACCTTGAAAAATCCCCTTTTCAAAATTGGAAATGGCATCGAACGTCCCCCCGATAGCAGCTACGATAGCCCATATCCTCAATTTTCTTGCGACAGTTGTGACCGATGTCAAAGGCGGATCACCCGTGGCCAAATAACCGATACTGCCTATGATCGATCCCCCCATGATCACCCCTAAAGCGATGAAATAGCAGTGGATCAGGGAGAACACAAACCTTTCCTCCATACTCCTTTCCTCCCCTCTCAACCTTTTAACATCCGAATGACAATCGGTGTGCGGGTTCTCTTTTCAGTTTATGAGGAGAAAAGACAAGTTATGATAAGCGGTTATCATTTAATCTGGCAAACCTATCGGCTATAATAGGATAGTAAGGTAAAGGAAGGTATTATATATGGATTTCTCACATTTACAAGTGCGAAGCGGCTACAGTTTAATGAAAAGCACCATACATATAAGTCAGTTGGTGGAAAAAGCGGGAGAATTGGGTTATGAGTCTCTCGCATTGACAGATGATGCAGTGTTTCATGGGGCTGTGCCATTTTACCAGGCTTGTGTTGCCAAGGGAATCAAGCCCATTTTGGGTATGGCGGTGGAACTGGAAGACGAGCGGTTGCCCTGCATCCTGCTGGCTCAGAATAATCAGGGCTATCAACAATTGTTGAAGCTGAGCACGGCGCTTCAGTTGGAAGAGACACAGTCGACAACGATGGAACAATTGGATGGCTTTGTTGAAGATGTGACAGGGATCATTCCTATAACGAAAAACTGTCTGGAAAGCTTTCCTTTCGAACGATTGGCAGGTTTATTCAAACAGTGTCAACAATTGTTCAGTCAGGACGCCTTTTATTTGGGAATCGATTGCAGCATCGGGGAATCTGCTCACTTGGAAGATTGGAAAATGTTCAGCAAAACTACCACCATTCCGGCGGTAGCTGTTAGTAATGTACGTTATTTACGTGAAGGCGACCGCCATGCGTATGACGTTCTTCTATCAATGAGAAATGGCGAGAAATGGGCACCTGAAACAAAACACGACGATACAGCCGATTTTCTGAAATCAAAACAAGAATTGCGGAATGCGTTTCAATTCTGGCCGGAGGCACTGGAGAAAACCGGTGAAATAGCGGCTGAATGCAATGTCGAGCTTCAGCTTGACGGGAGGATGCTGCCGTCTTATCCGGTTCCCGGAGAAGGCTCGGCAGATGAATATTTAACTAAATTGTGCTATGATTTTATTTTTGATAAATACGGACATGTGTCTGAGCAGGTTAAACAACGCCTGGACTACGAGTTAGAAGTGATCAATTCGATGCAATTCAGCGATTACTTCCTAATCGTTTGGGACTTCATCCGCTTTGCCAAACAAAATGGAATCATGGTCGGGCCTGGCCGTGGATCTGCTGCAGGTTCACTTGTTGCATATGTGTTGGGGATAACGGAAGTGGATCCAGTCAAATACGACTTGCTGTTTGAACGTTTTTTGAATCCGGAACGCGTATCGATGCCCGATATCGATATCGATTTTTCCGATACCAGAAGAGAAGAAGTTATCCAATATGTAAAAAACAAGTATGGGCCTGATCATGTTGCGCAAATCATCACCTATGGAACATTTGCGGCACGTTCTCTGATCAGGGAGCTGATCAAAACATTGCAAATTGATCAACAGGATGCGGCCTTTATATTAAAGGAGATTCCGCAACATACTTCACAATCGATCAGTGACATCGTCAAGGCCAGCGAACCGATAGTGAATTATGCCAAACAGTCGCCGAAACTGCAGGTGCTGTTCAAGGTTGCATCACGGCTGGAAGGCCTGCCTCGCCATATTTCGACTCATGCTGCGGGGATAGTGATCAGTGAAGAACCGTTGGTCCGACATGTCCCGTTAATAGCTGGTCATAACGGAGTGGCATTGACACAATTTGCGATGAAGGAGTTAGAGGCAATTGGTTTGCTGAAAATGGACTTTTTAGGTTTGCGGAACTTGTCGCTGCTCGAACGAATAACCGAATCAATCGAGCGGAAGGAAAAGCTGGAAATCGACTTGAAAGATATCCCTCTGGATGATGAAGCAGCGTTTCAATTGCTACGCCGGGGACAAACCAATGGGATATTCCAATTGGAGTCGAAAGGAATGCAAAGTGTGCTGCTGGACCTGCAACCGACATCGTTTGAGGATGTTGTGGCAGTTAACGCATTGTACAGACCGGGTCCCATGCAATATATATCGGTATATGTCAACCGCAAACATAACCGCGAAAGCATAGAATACCCCCATCCTGATTTGAAGCCGATTTTGGAAAAAACATACGGAGTGCTTGTTTATCAAGAACAAATTATGCAGATTGCCAATAAAATGGCTGGATTTTCGTTGGGACAGGCAGACATTTTGCGGAGAGCTGTAAGTAAAAAACAGCATGGTATCATGCAGGAACAAGAGCAAGCTTTCCTCAAAGGGTGTCTGGCCAATGGTTATGATCAAAAAGCTGCACGCCAGATTTTTGACTGGATCGTCCGCTTTTCCAATTACGGCTTCAACCGGAGCCATGCGGTGGCATATAGTATGATTTCTTACCAGCTTGCTTATTTGAAGGCCCACTTTCCTGCTCATTTCATGGCGGAAATCATGGGTGCGGCTGCAGGACATCAGGAAAAAATCCAACTATATATAAATGAAGCCAAGCAGTTGGGAATCAAAGTGTTGCCACCTTCGATCAATAGAAGTTTCGGCAGATTCCATGTCGAGAACAGCCATATTCGTATGGGAATGTTGTCGATAAAAGGGGTAGGCGGTCAAGCAGTAAGGGAAATAGTGCAAGGAAGAAAAAACAACGGCCCCTACAAAAATCTTTTTGATTTTTGCATGCGTGTCTCTTTGAAAACCGTGAATCGTTCTGTCATAGAATCTCTTATCTTGGCAGGAGCCTTCGATGAAAGCAATGCCAACCGGGCAAGCCTGCTCGGGACAGTCGACCAGGCGATGGAGCAGGCGGAATTGTTCGGTGAGTTCGGTGACCAGCCTTCACTCTTTCAGAACAGTCTGGAATTGGATGTCACCTACAAGGAAACAGAAGACTTCTCTGATATGCAAAAACTAACCTTTGAGAAGGAAGTGCTCGGGATCTATATATCGAGTCATCCTTTGGCAAAGTACAGGGAAAAACTGAGGAGTGCAGGGTATATGCTTCTCGAAGACTCGGTGGATTTCGCGGGGAAAAACAATCTTAAAGCAGGGGCGGTCGTCCAGGAACTGAAAAAAATCAGAACCAAGCGAGGCGATCCGATGGCCTTTATGACGATGGGGGATGAAAAGGCGCAGATGGAAGCCGTCATTTTTCCAGAACTGTATCGTCAGGTCAGCCCCTGGCTGGAGGAAGAGTCTATAATCCTCGTCAAAGGAAAAGTTGAACTACGAAATGATCGTTGGCAGTGGCTCTTGTCCGAAATCCTTCCGTTCGACGAAGAACAATTGGAAGTAAGCGGCCAAAGGAGATTGTTTTTGAAAGTGGAGGAGCACAATGAAGAACAAGTTTTATCGCAAATACGAAAAGTAGCCGACATATTTCCGGGAAGCAGTCCGGTCATCATTTATCATGCGGGACGCAAAAAAACGTATCAGTTGTCAAGCAGCTACTGCATGCAGATCAACAAGAAAAGCCTGGATAACCTTTATCAATTGCTCGGTAAAGAAAACGTAGTGGTCCGGAAGTAAGGAAAGGGAATCGGCGGAGTTTCACGGTGTAATAAAGTCAACCTTTACACCGATATAGCTTTTGTTATAATAGAGTAGTTAAGTGGTCAGACCAATTTGAATCAGTTGAAAAACGGCCGGAACGATAAAAGGAGCGGATCGGAGATGTCTAATTTAAGGGATGAGGCATTACATATCCATCGGGAAAATCAAGGGAAGTTGACAACGCAGACAAAAATTCCGGTGAGAAATGCCAAAGATCTCAGTTTAGCTTATTCGCCGGGAGTGGCGGAACCTTGCAAAGAGATTTATGATCGGAAAGAAGCGGTTTACGAATACACAATGAAAGGCAATATGGTAGCCGTTGTCAGCGATGGTTCAGCAGTCCTTGGACTCGGGAATATAGGCCCGGAAGCTGCACTTCCGGTTATGGAAGGGAAATCGGTCCTGTTTAAAAGCTTTGCCGGTGTAGATTCCTTTCCGATTTGTCTTGATACCCATGATGTGGAAGAAATTATTCAAACAGTGAAACTGATGGAACCGACCTTTGGTGGAGTGAACCTGGAGGATATTGCGGCACCCAATTGTTTCATTATCGAAGAAAGATTGAAAAAAGAAACGAACATCCCGATTTTTCATGATGATCAGCATGGCACAGCGATTGTGACGGTTGCCGGTCTATTGAATGCTTTAAAATTGGTAGATAAGAAGTTTTCTGATATAAAAGTGGTGGCCAATGGGGCCGGAGCTGCCGGTATCGCAATTATCAAGCTCTTGCATAATCTCGGTGTCAGAGATATTATTATGTGTGATTCCAAAGGGGCCATCTTTGAAGGAAGAAACTATGGGATGAATGGCGTCAAAGATGAAGTAGCGAAAATCACCAATAAGGAACGCGAGGAAGGAAAGCTGGAAGAAGTCATGGCGGGAGCAGACGTGTTCATCGGTGTTTCTGTCGGTGGATTGCTTTCCAAAGAGATGGTGGAAAGTATGAATGATGATCCGATCATCTTTGCAATGGCTAATCCAGATCCCGAAATCATGCCGGAAGATGCCAAAGCTGCAGGAGCAAGGGTCATTGGTACAGGCCGGTCAGACTTTCCGAATCAGGTGAACAATGTGCTGGCGTTTCCTGGAATATTCAGAGGAGCCCTCGATGTGCGGGCGACTCGAATCAATGAAAAAATGAAAATTGCAGCTGCAGAAGCTATTGCAGCTTTGATTACTGAAGATGAGTTGAACGCTGATTATGTCATCCCTGCTCCTTTCGATTCTCGCGTAGCTCCCGCAGTGGCGGCTAGTGTAGCAAAGGCTGCTATGGAGTCCGGTGTGGCAAGGATTCAAGTGGATCCGGAGCAGGTTGCTGAAAAAACCCGCAGACTTACAATGATCGACGAAAAGTAAATAAAAGCATGCTGCAGCCTGCGCTGCGATGAGCGAAGCTCCATGTGAAAGGAAAGCCTTGGCGTCAAACACCAAGGCTCTCCTTGTTGACCTTATACGAGCTGCACGGTCCGGAAGCTTTGAACAGGGAGTTTGTTTTTTGGAAGGGGGGTTCTTATCGTTTCGAAGCCGGAGAAAATGAAGGTTTATGAAGAAGTGCTCAATGAAATCCGCGATTACATTGAGGGAAATGATTTGTCGCCGGGGGACAAGCTGCCTTCTGAAAGAGAGTTGACAGAGCATTTAGGTGCTGGCAGATCGTCCGTCAGAGAGGCACTCCGTGCTATTGAATTGCTAGGGTTAATTGAAACGAGAAGAGGAGAGGGAACCTTTTTGAAAATGTACCAACCGTATCATACAGTAGAGCTGTTGTCGTCGTTCATTTTACGGGATTCTAACACAAAACAGGATATCGTTTTGTCAAAGCGGATTATTGAAAAGGAAGCAGCCAAACTGGCGTACAGCCACCTATCCGAAGAAGAAACGAAAGAGCTGCAGCATGTCCTGGAAAGGGAGCAATTAACTGCAGAGCAGGCTCATTATCAGTTTTTCTTGATCATTTTCAATAGCGGGGAAAACTTTCTGCTGCAAAAAATATGGCACTTATTGAATGATTTTTCTTATGCAGCGGAGAATGTTTCCTATGACAAGCAATTTTATCATCTGCTTGTACATATATATATGGATGGTAAATATGAAGATATTGAAACACTTTTCAGCAGTTTGCAGCGGGAGGCAATATCAAAAGCCGAATGAAACGTGTGGAGAAGGTTTCAAACGAGAGTTAAAAGGAGGGATCATCCTTGCTTAAAGACTTTTTTAGCAAGAAAAGAAAGTATGCATCTATACCGAGAGAGGAAGCGAAGCAAGATATTCCTCAAGGCTTAATGCAGAAATGTAAAAACTGTCAAAAAATATTTTACCGAAAAGAATTGATAAAAAACTTGAATGTCTGCCCTAATTGCGGTTATCATCACCAAATGCCTGCTTATGACAGGATAGCTTCTTTATTTGATGAAGGAACGTTCGAGGAATGGGACAAAGAGTTGACATCAGCTAACCCTCTTCGTTTTCCCGATTATGAAGATAAGCTGGAGAAAGACCGCCAGAAAACAGAATTGAACGAGGCGGTCGTGACAGGAGCAGGAGAAATTGACGGAAAAAAAGCGTCTGTGGCAGTCATGGATTCAAGGTTCCGGATGGGAAGTATGGGTTCCGTCGTAGGAGAAAAAATAGCGAGAGCCATCGAGAAAGCGGGAGAGCATTCGCTTCCGTTCATCATATTTACAGCTTCGGGTGGAGCGAGAATGCAGGAAGGTGTACTCAGCCTCATGCAAATGAGCAAAACCTCTGTAGCAATCCAGCGTTTCAGTGCAGGTGGCGGTTTGATGGTTTCTATTATGACCAACCCTACCACAGGAGGGGTTTCGGCCAGCTTTGCTTCGTTGGGGGATTATAACTTTGCCGAGCCGGGGGCACTGATCGGTTTTGCAGGAAGACGAGTGATCGAACAGACAATCCGCGAGAAACTTCCGGACGATTTCCAGACGGCAGAGTTCCAATTGAAGCATGGCCAGTTGGATAAGGTGATTGCTAGACACGACATCAAGCAAACATTGTCAACTTTGCTTGATATCCATCAGGCAAGGGAGGAAAGGTCATGAAGCAGGTTTTGGAGTTTGAAAAACCAGTGGTGGAGTTACGTGAAAAAATCGCCGAATTGAAGACATATACCGAGGATAGCGAAATCGATTTAACAGATGAAATTTCTACAATGGAAAAACGCCTGGAAAATTTGGAGAACGATATTTATGAAAATCTGAAACCGTGGGACAGGGTGCAGATTGCCCGTCATTCGGAAAGACCCACGACCCTGGATTATATCGAGTTGCTCTTCACCGATTTTTTGGAATTTCATGGGGACAGGTTGTATGGCGACGACGAAGCGATGGTCGCCGGAATCGCGAAATTCGATGGCAAGCCTGTCACGGTGATCGGTCACCAGCGAGGAAAAGAAACGAAAGAAAATATCCGGCGGAATTTCGGTATGCCTCATCCTGAAGGATACAGAAAAGCACTTCGCCACATGAAACAGGCTGAGAAGTTTCACCGTCCGATCATTTGTTTTATCGACACGAAAGGGGCATATCCAGGAAAAGCAGCTGAAGAGAGAGGACAAAGTGAAGCGATTGCCAGAAACTTGATGGAAATGGCAGGTTTGCAAGTACCGATCATATGTGTCGTGATTGGAGAAGGCGGAAGCGGTGGTGCACTCGCACTGGGAGTCGGCGATAAGATCCACATGCTCGAAAATTCCACTTATTCCGTCATTTCGCCTGAGGGTGCAGCTGCATTGCTATGGAAGGACTCCGGTCAGGCTCAACGAGCTGCCGAGACGATGAAAATCACATCGTATGACTTGAAGGAATTGAATATCATTGATGAGATCATTCAGGAAGTACGTGGCGGGGCTCACCGTGATGTCAAACAACAGGCCGGGTATATCGGAAAAGTGTTGACAGATTCCTTAAATGAGTTGGGAGATCTGTCTAAGGAAGACTTGTTGGAAAAACGATGGGAAAAGTATAAACAAATTGGAGATTATGCAGAATTAGATTCCGAATAGTTTCAATGAACTTGCTGTCCCGGCGCCAGTCAGGACAGCTGTTTCTATGCCGTCATTCATTCGTCGATGGAAGTTTGGTGCGCGCATCGCCCTTTTCATGTATAATTTTATTTGCTAATATCAGTGTTTAGGATTATCTTGGAATGGGGAGAGGAATTAATAGGAATAATCATAATAAGAGGTGATAACCAATGAAGAAAATTGGAGTGCTGACAAGCGGCGGCGACTCTCCAGGAATGAACGCTGCTATTCGGGCGGTAGTCCGGAAAGCGATTTTCCATGACATGGAAGTATATGGTATCTATAACGGTTACCAAGGTTTAATAGATGGCAATATTAAAAAAATGGAAATCGGTTCAGTCGGAGATATCATCCAGCGAGGCGGGACTATCCTTTATACTGCCCGGAGTGATGAATTTCGTTCCGAGGAGGGAAGAGAGAAAGCGATCGCTCAACTGAATAAGTTCGGAATCGAGGGACTGATCGTCATTGGAGGGGATGGCTCCTTCCGCGGGGCGGAAAAGCTGACACAAAAAGGATATCCTTGTATCGGCGTGCCTGGTACGATTGATAATGACATCCCGGGGACCGACTTTACGATTGGTTTTGATACGGCATTGAACACTGTGATCGAGGCGATTGATAAAATCAGGGATACAGCGACATCGCATGAACGTACATATGTGGTAGAAGTGATGGGCCGTCATGCCGGCGATTTAGCATTATGGGCAGGACTTGCCGACGGCGCGGAAAGCATTTTGATTCCGGAACATGCAGATGACTTTGATGATGTTATTGAACGCCTGAAAAGGGGAAAAGACAGAGGTAAGAAGCATAGTATCATTGTTCTTGCCGAAGGAGTCGGTTCTGGAATGGACTTCGGGCAGCGCATCAAGGATGCAACCAATCTAGAAACAAGGGTAACCGTACTCGGCCATACACAGCGCGGTGGATCTCCCACGGCGTCAGATCGTGTCCTTGCCAGCCGACTTGGCGCCAAAGCGGTTGATTTACTGCTTGAGGGGAAAGCCGGAAGAGTAGTCGGCATCCAGGACAACAAGCTGGTGGACCATGACATTCTGGAAATATTGGATGAAGAGCATAAAGTAGATTTCAACATGTACGAGCTTTCCAAGCAACTTTCCATCTAAGAAAGAAATGACAGAAGAGGAATTGAAAGGAGGAAATCAAATGAGAAAAACAAAAATAGTAAGTACGATCGGGCCTGCTTCCGAGTCGGTAGAGATGCTGACCAAATTGATGGAGGCGGGTATGAATGTTGCCCGGTTGAACTTTTCTCATGGAGATTTCGAAGAACATGGACAACGTATCAAAAACATTAGAGAGGCCGCCGAGAAAACAGGAAAAACGGTCGCCATCCTTTTGGACACAAAAGGACCTGAAATCAGAACAGGCACATTGAAAGGCGGCGAAGCCCAGTTAACCAAGGGTGATACTGTTTATGTTTCAATGGAAGACATCGAAGGTTCTGCGGAGCGTATTTCTGTAACATATCCTGATTTAATCAATGACGTACATGTCGGTTCTAAATTATTGTTGGACGACGGTTTGATTGAACTGGAAGTACAAGAAATTCTCAAAGAAAAAAATGAGCTCAAGACAAAAGCGCTTAACTCGGGTTTGCTTAAAAACAAAAAAGGTGTCAACGTACCAAACGTAAGCGTGAATCTTCCGGGAATGACTGAAAAGGATGCCAACGATATCGAGTTCGGCATTGAACAGGGAGTAGACTTCATTGCTGCATCTTTTGTGAGACGGGCAACGGATGTTCTCGAAATTCGTGACTTGCTGGAAAAACATGATGCCGGCCATATTCAAATCATTCCTAAGATTGAAAACCAGGAAGGCGTAGACAATTTGGACCATATTCTCCAGGTCAGTGATGGGTTGATGGTCGCTCGCGGAGATTTAGGGGTTGAAATTCCTCCTGAAGAAGTGCCGCTGGTACAAAAGGACATGATCCGCAAATGTAATACTGCTGGAAAACCGGTTATCACGGCAACTCAGATGCTGGATTCCATGCAGCGTAACCCGCGGCCTACGCGGGCAGAAGCTTCTGATGTAGCTAACGCGATCTTCGACGGTTCCGATGCAATCATGCTGTCTGGAGAAACTGCAGCGGGTGATTACCCTGCGGAAGCTGTCCAGACAATGAGCAATATTGCGATGAAGGCAGAGACGGCAATTGACCACAAGGCAATCCTTGATTTGCGTTCGAAAAATAGTGATATGACCATTACTGACGCGATCAGCCAGTCAGTTAACCATTCAGCGATGAATTTGGAAGTGGATGCCATTTTGACGCCTACAGTCAGTGGACATACTGCCAGGATGATTTCGAAATATCGGCCGAAAGCACCGATTATCGCCGTGACTTTCGATGAACGGATTGAACGCAGGCTTGCGCTGGTTTGGGGTGTGCAGACAATCGTCGGACAACTGGCACATTCCACCGATGATGTACTGGATGTAGCTATCGACCGTGGAATCAATTCGGGTATGCTGCAGCGTGGCAATCGTGTCATCATCACCGCCGGTGTTCCAGTAGGTGAAAGTGGCACCACGAACTTGATGAAAGTTCACGTTATCGGAGACGTTCTTGCAAAAGGACAGGGCGTCGGTAAGGGCAGCACGTATGGAAGAGCAATTGTAGCCAAAAATGCTGCTGAAGCCTTGGAAAAAGTTAAAGAAGATGACATTCTGATAACGTATGGAACAGATAAAGACATGATGCCTGCTATTGAAAAAGCAAGCGGATTGATCACGCAGGAAGGCGGCCTTACTTCTCATGCAGCAGTAGTCGGCCTTAGTCTGGGAATCCCGGTCATCGTCGGTGTCGACAAGGCTACTGAGTTAGTGGAAGATGGAAAAGATATAACCATAGATGCCAGCAAAGGCGATATATACAAGGGACACGCCAGTGTCCTGTAGAGGAAAGATAAAGAAGAGGTTCTGTTCGGCCTCTTCTTTCTTTTAGTTGAAGAAGATAGTGAACAGGGGAATAAAAGGAGGAAGGGGATAATAAATGTTTCGCTGGATATTGTTGTTTGTATTAATTGTTCCTGCTTTGGAAATTGGCGTACTGGTATGGTCTGGTAACAGGATCGGTCCCTGGTGGGTAGTTTTCCTGATCATTCTTACCGGCGTTATTGGTGCATGGCTCGCAAAGCGGCAGGGATTGGAGACATTGGCCAGAGCAAGACAAGCCATGTCATACGGCCAGGCGCCCAGAGAAGAAATCATGGACGGCATATGTATCCTGCTTGGTGCCGCCGTGTTGCTCACACCCGGATTTATCACCGATGCAATTGGTTTCCTTTTATTGTTACCTGTTACCAGGAAACCAATTAAACGCTGGATGTTGACTATGCTGCGCCGAATGATGGACCGAGGAACCATTACCATTTTTCGCAGGTAGAACAATATACAAGTGGCAGGAACAAAAGCATAGCGACCAAAAATTATAGCCGAACGCTGGTTCGAAAACTCCATATTCGAAACGCCGCTCGGCTTTTCCTTTATAAACGACTGTTTGACTGTCACTTTACAATGATTAGTGGTAGAGACTATGTTACAGGCAAAAAGGAAGGATAGTTTGCTTTTTTCATTTATAGACTCCTCCCTAATATTACCCCTTAATAAATTCCCATAACTGTTTTAATAAGCCGCTTTTTATAAAAGTCGTCACTATCACGAGGGCGACTGGCCCTGCCATGAGTCCCCACAATCCGAAAAGTTGAAATCCAACAAACAAGCAAACAAGCATAGCCAAAGGGTCGACCCCGATGTTGGCAGACAAGATTTTCGGCTCGCTGACTTGGCGCTGTATTAGTATAATGCCATATAGTACAGCCAACCCGATGGTCAGACTGTAATTCCCTGTAAAAAAAACATACACAATCCATGGAACAAAGATAAGTCCCGTGCCCACATAAGGTAATAAATCGATAAAGGCTGTAATCAAAGCAATGGTCAGGGCATGGTCGATATTTAAAAGCAGGAGTCCCGTCCAAACTAATAAAAACGTAATGAAAATCAATAGCAGCTGTGCCTTTAAATAACCTATAAACGCCTGTCTCAAGCCAAGATACAATGTTTTGGTACTTGTGGTGAAGGGGGCAGGTAAAAAGCGAAAGAAGGCAGTCTTTAGTTTGTACCAGTCTTTGCAAATAAAAAAGGTGCCCAATAAGGAAAACAACCAAATAGAAAAATAACCTGGCAATTTGATCATTGACTGGGATATGGCCTGTAACAAGTGCTGTATAACAAGAGCGCCGGCAGCAGCGACATCCTCCCCGAGTTGCTTTAACTGTCCTGTTACCACATCCCGCTGTGAAGGTTCAAGCATATCGACAAGATTATTCATTTTTTCATAAACCGGATGCAAATAATAGGAAGCAAATTCCTCCAGAAAATGAATGAGCTCTACGAATTGTCCGGGAATCCTGGCTGCCAGAAAGCTTGTACCGTTTATCAGTTCCACAATTAAAATGGCCACCAGTCCAGAAGCCAGGACAAGAAAACCTGCCAGCACCAGCATGACCGAAGCAGTGCGCGGAAGCCTTGTCAGGCGTTCTATAAAAGAAATGACTGGATTAAGCATGATTGCTATGATAACCGCTATTATAAAAGGATAGGTATACTTGGCGACATAATACAGGATAATGGCACCGGCCAATGCACAGGCGATCACCAGAATAAAACGAAGCCATCTATATAGTAACGTAGTGCTCAAGTTTACACCTCCCGGGGATTCTTTCAATCACAGGTTGATTCTTGGCCGATTGTAATCAAGTGGATAGGAGCCATGTAACTTTTGCACCAGCCCCTGATATGATAGGATTGACAATGGTTTGGAAATGCAGAGTGGAGGTAACGGCATGTTTAATCAATCGACCATATTTTTACTCATTTTGTTTTTATTAGGATATCTTGGGAAAAACCAATCGATCATGATAGCTGTTTATGTTTTATTGGGCTTACAGCTTTTCAAGTTGGATGACAAGGTTTTTCCTTATCTTGCAGACAAAGGAATCAGCTTGGGCGTGACAGTCATTACAATCGCAGTGCTAGTTCCGATTGCCACTGGTGATATCGGCTTCCAGGATTTGCTGGCCAGCGTAAAATCCTATTATGCATGGATTGCCTTGGCGGCAGGTATATTTGTCGCTTTGATTGCCAAGAACGGTTTGGATTTATTGGCAAATGATCCGCATCTGACGACTGCATTGGTGATGGGGACCATTTTAGCTGTCGTATTTTTTCATGGAGTGGCAGTCGGTCCGTTAATAGGAGCGGGAATTGCTTACATGGTGATGAAATTGGTAGACTTTTTGCTGAAACTTGGATGAATGCTTCAGAGCCCTGTATCTTCCTGCTTGTACATTTTATTGAGGGAAGGCATCAATTATGCCAGCAGCCGGATTGTATATAACCCGGATGCTACCTGGAAACTACTT
This sequence comes from Sediminibacillus sp. JSM 1682029, assembly GCF_041366435.1. Classification (NCBI taxonomy): domain Bacteria; kingdom Bacillati; phylum Bacillota; class Bacilli; order Caryophanales; family Bacillaceae; genus Sediminibacillus; species Sediminibacillus sp. JSM 1682029. Next base: position 409,994 of record NZ_JBEWYY010000002.1, on the reverse strand, counting down.
TTTACTCCCGGCTCCTGGGCGGCGTATAACCGATTCAGGAGCCGGGTTTATCATCAGCCGCGTCCGCAACTGGTTAAAAGTACAAATAAGTTGAAAAATAAACAATGAAACTGGGATTGACGGCAGCCAAACAGGTGAATTATTTGAAAAATGGACCAATTGCAGTTAGTCTATATTTATCGGGTTGTATAGATAAAAATACATAGCAAAATTTGTTCCATTCGACCAAAGGAGTTATCCTGCAGAACCACTGTTTCGACGAATTTCTGGTCAATTCGGAAAAACAACAGGACTTCTAATAGTTTGAGGAAGCAATGCAAGGGAGCTCAAACCCGAAGGTCACTTTCTTCTTATTTAGAAAAGAAAACGTTTCACTTTGTTATCTTTATTGTTTATAATTGAACATGGGGATGAATAGAAAGCATTTTCTATCAATCAAAGCTTGGAAAGTTTTGTCGCTTTCTGACCTTATACAGCAATGCTGGATTGCTGCGCCTGACAGCTCGGTATGCCGGGTTACTTTGCTTGATATCTGATTAGGTTTATGTCTGATGTCTGATATTTTCGAAAAAGCGATGATAGTCGGTCAGGTGCTGCATATGGAAAATACAGGTAAAGGAGAGAGATGCAATGTCAACAACGAAAGGGTTGGAAGGAATTGTAGCTACAGAATCATCAATCAGTTCCATTATTGATGACCAGTTGACCTACGCGGGATACAAAATTGATGATTTAGCTGAAAATTCTAGTTTTGAGGAAGTCATTTTCTTGCTTTGGAATAAGAAACTTCCTTCAAAAGACGAATTGGAACGTTTAACAAAAGATTTATTTTCTAATATGGAACTGCCTGGAGAAATCATCCAGCATTTAAAATCTTATGATCTTAGCACTGTTCATCCAATGGCAGCTTTAAGGACTGCTGTTTCGATGCTTGGTCTTTTCGATCCGGAAGCAGATGAGATGAATGAAGAAGCAAATAAGCGGAAAGCGGTCAGCTTGCAGGCGAAAATCTCGTCTGTTGTGGCAGCGTTTGCGAGAATCCGTCAGGGAAAGGATCCTGTTGCGCCGAAGCAAGGGCTGAGCTACGCAGCTAATTTTCTTTACATGCTTAACGGAGAAGAACCGAAAGATTTAGAAGTCGAAGCGGTGAACAAGGCATTGGTTCTCCATGCGGATCATGAATTGAACGCATCGACATTTACTGCCCGAGTATGTGTGGCGACATTGTCGGATGTATATTCCGGAGTCACTTCCGCAATCAGTGCGTTGAAAGGCCCCCTACATGGCGGTGCCAATGAACGCGTAATGAAAATGCTTACAGAAATAGGGGAAGTCGACAACGCTATTCCTTATATTAAAAAAATGCTGGATAATAAAGAAAAAGTCATGGGAATGGGACACCGTGTATATCGTACCGGTGATCCAAGAGCAAAGCATTTGAAAAAGATGTCTCGCGAATTGACAGAGTTGACAGGTCAGTCAAAATGGTATGAGATGTCAGTGAAAATCGAAGATTACATCAAAGAAAACAAAGGGTTGCCGGCCAACGTCGATTTTTATTCGGCTTCGGTTTACCACAGCCTGGGAATTGAACACGATTTATTCACTCCGATTTTTGCAGTGAGCAGGGTATCTGGTTGGCTCGCTCATATACTCGAGCAGTATGAAAACAATCGGCTTATCCGTCCGCGTGCGGAATACGTTGGACCAAAACATCAAACGTATAAACCGGTTGAAGAGCGCTAATCAAGAAATTTGAAGGATTCAACCAAACTAGACCAAATAGCTTGCAATAAATAAAAAAAGTTTATGATTTATGATACTATTTATCTGATTGATTAATTAAGAGGAGGTCATCTTATGGCACAAAGCGGAAAAATCACAGTAAATGACGGGGTATTGAATGTACCGGATCGCCCGGTTATTCCTTTCATTGAAGGGGATGGAACTGGCCCTGACATTTGGGCTGCAGCGAAAAGGGTCATCGAAGCAGCAGTAGAAAAAGCATATAATGGAAAAAAATCGATTGAGTGGAAGGAAGTTTTCGCTGGTCAGAAAGCTTATGACCGTTTCGGCGAGTGGCTTCCAAAAGATACACTTGACACCATTCGTGAATACAAAATTGCAATCAAAGGGCCATTGACGACCCCTGTTGGAGGAGGCATCCGTTCTCTTAATGTAGCTTTGCGACAAGAACTGGACTTATTCACTTGTTTGCGTCCTGTCCGTTATTTCGAAGGAGTACCTTCACCGGTTAAACGTCCTGAAGATACGGATATGGTTATCTTCCGGGAAAACACCGAAGATATTTATGCTGGAATTGAATGGCAAAAAGGATCGGATGAAGTCAAGAAAGTCATTGATTTCTTGAGAAATGAAATGGGAGTACATAACATCCGCTTCCCTGAAACATCCGGCATCGGAATTAAGCCGGTATCCGAAGAAGGGACGAAGCGATTGGTACGTGCGGCAATTGAGTATGCAATCAATGAAGGCCGTAAAAGTGTGACGCTTGTCCACAAAGGTAACATCATGAAGTTTACAGAAGGTGCTTTTAAAGCGTGGGGCTATGAGGTAGCACAAGAAGAATTTGGCGATAAGGTATTCACCTGGTGGGAATACGATCGCATTGTGGAAGAACAAGGTAAAGAGGCGGCAAACAAAGCACAGGAAGATGCAGAAAAAGCTGGCAAAATCATTGTCAAAGACGCCATTGCAGATATTTTCCTGCAACAGATTCTTACCCGTCCGCGTGAATTTGATGTAGTGGCAACCATGAACTTGAACGGTGACTATGTTTCTGATGCCTTGGCAGCACAAGTGGGCGGAATCGGCATTGCGCCTGGAGCCAATATCAACTATGAAACTGGTCATGCTATATTCGAGGCAACACATGGTACAGCTCCAAAGTATGCAGGACTTGATAAGGTGAACCCGTCATCAGTCATTCTGTCTGGCGTCCTGATGCTTGAACACTTAGAGTGGAGGGAAGCAGCAGAATTGATTACGAAGTCCATGGATAAGACCATAGCTTCCAAGGAAGTAACTTATGACTTCGCCAGAATGATGGACGGTGCAAAAGAAGTCAAAACTTCCGGATTTGGGGATGCATTGATCAAAAATATGGATTAACCTTTCAGAAAAGGGGTTTTGTGGCATGGGCATTAAAAGAAAAAAAGTATCTGTAATAGGCGGTGGCTTCACTGGAGCCACTACAGCCCTTATGATTGCACAAAAAGAACTGTCTGATGTCGTTTTGGTCGATATACCGGATATGGAAGATCCTACAAAAGGAAAAGCGCTTGATATGTTGGAAGCAGGCCCTGTACAAGGATTCGATGCGAAAATCACTGGTACGGCTGATTATAAAGATACGGAAGGGTCCGATCTTGTCATCATCACAGCGGGCATTGCCAGAAAACCGGGAATGAGCAGGGATGACCTGGTTAACACAAACGCGAAGATCATGAAAAGTGTTACAAAGGAAATCGTCCAGTATTCGCCGGATACTTGCATCATTGTGTTGACGAATCCCGTGGACGCGATGACATACACGGTATATAAAGAATCAGGATTTCCGAAAAACCGGGTCATTGGTCAATCCGGAGTACTTGATAGTGCGCGTTTTCGCACCTTTATAGCTGAAGAACTGAATCTGTCGGTTAAAGATATAACCGGGTTTGTTCTCGGCGGACATGGTGATGACATGGTACCATTGGTCCGTTACTCCTATGCCGGCGGGATACCGCTCGAAAAGCTGATTTCCAAGGAACGATTAGATGAAATCGTTGCTCGGACCCGGACGGGTGGCGGTGAAATCGTAAACCTTTTAGGAAATGGTAGTGCCTATTATGCGCCAGCTGCTTCCTTGACAGTGATGGCGGAAGCAATTTTGAAAGATCAGCGCCGAGTCCTGCCATCGATTGCTTATTTGGAAGGGGAATACGGTTACTCGGATTTATTTCTGGGCGTTCCCTCCATAATCGGGGGCAATGGCTTGGAAGATATCATCGAACTCGATTTACTGGATGATGAAAGAGCCGCTCTGGATAAATCGGCAGAATCTGTGAAAAAGGTTTTAGATGTTCTAAAGTAATAGAAGAAGCTTTATGGGGATACTATTCCTCATAAAGCTTTTTTAATAGATAAGAAAGTATCTATTCCAGAGATGTCTGGTCCTTCGCTTCCACATACCAGGGCTCAAGCCAATTATCTGCGTGGCAAAATACCTCCGCTTCAAAACTGTAGGGAGTCACGCACACTGCGGATCATGTTTGGCGTTGTCACAGGATACGGGGAATCCAGCCTCTATTCTTTAATAAATCGCTTGCACTTTTCATTTCTTCAATGTCCTTTCCAACGGGGGGATACTTCCGTTATAATGGAAAGAAAGCGCATACATAAAAGGAGGATGTTCCTATGTTTGCTAAAAAAAGACCTTTGGGAAAGAAAATTACCGACTTGAATGTCGGTGATTCTTATCAACATCGTTATCATTTGTCTGATCAGGACTTATTGTTGTATTTGGGAATCACCAATGACGCCAATCCGCTTTATCTCCAACATGATTACGCCTCGCAAACTCCTTATAAGCGGCCGATTGTCCCTTCAGTCGTTTTGTTCGGAGTAGTTTCTTCCATCGTTTCGATGCAACTTCCTGGACCAGGAAGCCATATTATCGAGCAACAGCTTTCTTACCCGTCACCCGTCTATCATGAAAGCAAGCTTGATTTCCATTTGCAAATTTCTTCTATAGATTATGAAAAGCATCAAATAAGAATAAGCGTTACAGGAAGGGATGCGACGGAAAAAGTGGTGCTGCGGGGTACTTTAATCGTCTGTCCTGCTTTTGAGCCTGAATCGATGATCGCTTCCTCGTTGGAAAATTTCTATTGAAAGACGATTTTGGATGGCGATTGTAAAGTTTGTAAAGAAATCTTTACAGGCGACTTTTACGATTATGAGGTTTCTTGTATTCACATACTATCCCCTTCATTGTATGATGAAAAAAGAGAATAGACATACTATATAAAGAGACAATGGGGTGTTGGGATGAATCGAAGGGTTTTAATAGTGGATGACGAGGAATCGATTGTGACTTTGTTGAAATACAACATAGAACAAGCAGGGTTTCTAACCGATATAGCTTATGACGGACAGACAGCAGTCCAAAAGGCTGTCCAGGAGAATTTCGATATGATTGTCCTGGACATCATGCTCCCTGAATTAGATGGAACGGAAGTATGCAAACTGCTCAGACAAAAACAGATCGATACACCCATACTGATGTTGACTGCCAAGGATGATGAATTTGATAAAGTCCTCGGTCTTGAATTGGGGGCCGATGATTATCTTACAAAGCCGTTCAGTCCGAAAGAAGTCGTCGCCCGGATCAAAGCGATACTGCGAAGAACGAACAAGCAGCCTGCTGAAGCGGAGTTATCTTTTCTGAAAATAGCCGACTTAGTGATTTATCCAGAACAATACGAAGCAGTTATGAAGGGAGAACCACTTTTATTTACAAGAAAAGAATTCGAACTTTTACTATATTTGGCCAAGCATAAAGGTAAGGTATTATCAAGGGATCAATTACTGAGTGCGGTATGGAATTATGATTTTGTCGGCGACACACGCATTGTAGATGTTCATGTCAGCCATTTGCGGGAGAAAATCGAGCCTGATACAAAACACCCTGTCTATATCAAAACCATCAGGGGACTGGGGTACAAAATGGAGGATCATTTAAATGGGATCGGTTAATATACGGCCCTTTCTAAGCTACCTTTTTGTGGTTGTGCTGATTTTTGCAGGAATGGCTATCATCATTCTTCCTCTTCTTGGGTTTACAGAAAGAATAATCGGCTTGTGCAGCCTTCTTGGCGGCTTGATCGTTTTTTTGGTTTTAATCATGAATATTTTTGAAAAATACATAAAACCCATTCAGTCAGCGGCCAGGGTTGCGGACGAATTAGTCCAGGGAAACTACAAGGCGAGAACCTATGTCAGCTATTTCGGAGAGGCTGGCAAGCTGAGTAATTCCATCAATGTACTGGCAAGAAGCTTGCAGCAGATCACATTACAGGAAAGAATGCAGGAAAATCAGATGAGCACCGTGATTGACAATATGGAAAGCGGGTTGATGCTGATAGACGAAAAAGGCTATGTCCACATGGTCAACCGTAAATTTTTATCTATATTTGGTTCGACCGAAAAAGAGTACCTGGGATTTCTGTATTATGATGTCCTGGACAAGGAGAAAATACATAAAGCCGTGCAAGAAGCTTTTCTTTACGAAGAAAAGGTGAAGGTCTCCTTTTCCATTTCCTCTGGCCTGGAACGAAAATCGGTAGAAGCAGTCGGCGCCCCACTTTTTAATGATAAACGGGAATTGAAAGGTGCAGTACTCGTTTTTCATGATATTACGGAGTTAAAGAGACTGGAAGAAATGCGTAAGGATTTTGTTGCGAATGTATCCCATGAGTTAAAAACACCAATCACCTCCATCAGAGGTTTCGCTGAAACCTTGTTGGAAGGAGCGATGGAAGATACAGAGCTCCGCCGGCAATTCTTGGAAATCATTTTGAAAGAAAGTGGACGTCTTCAAGCCTTGATTCATGATTTACTGGAACTGTCCAAATTGGAAAAAGATGAGTTGAGATTGGAATACAGTGAGGTGGATGTACCCTCATTGGTCCATGACTTACTGCCTGTGGTCAGCCAGCAAGCCGACAAAAAGCAGATTGAGTTGACTGTCGATCTTCCCGATCAGTTTGTAGCTGTGGTTGATGGAGAACGTTTGAAACAGGTGTTTATCAATCTGCTCAACAATGCAGTCAATTATACCCCGGAACAAGGAAAAGTGACCTTGGCCATCACAGGAGATGGCGACAAGTGGAGGATTACTGTTTCAGATACCGGAATCGGAATACCAGAAAAGGCCCAAAGCCGGATTTTTGAACGTTTTTACCGAGTCGACCGGGCTAGGAGCAGGAATACCGGTGGTACGGGGCTTGGTTTGGCGATTGTAAAGCATATTGTCGAAGCGCACAAAGGTTCGATATTTCTGGAAAGTAAAGTAAATGAAGGAACGGTATTTACGATTGAATTGCCTTTGACACCGAAGCATATGCATTAAAAAGGGAACTTATTATATCTTTTCATACTTAAAGGGGGAACGGGCTGTCCGCTTAGTCGAGATTATGACTGGCTGACAGCTTTTTCGTATCGTTCCTCTCCCCGATTTTGTATGCGTGACTCTTCAACTAAATTGGTTGTATATAGAAATCGTTCTTGTCATAGAGTGAGTTACTCGATAAGGAATGATGGCAATCGTTCCTCCTTTTTTCTTCTTTTCTTCAAACATGGTAAGATAGAGTAGAAGCCAAGGGTAGATGGGACGAATGGCAGTAAGGTGTTAAACTTGGACAACTCTAAGCAAATATGAAAATACATAATCTTATCTAAAAGAAAAGGAGAACGAAAGATGACCAATAAACTTATCCTTATTGACGGCAATAGCATCGCCTATCGGGCTTTTTTTGCCTTGCCGCTATTGAACAATGACAAAGGTGTTTATACCAACGCTATATATGGATTCACCAACATGCTGCTGAAAATACTGGAGACAGAAAAACCGACCCATATGCTGGTCGCTTTTGATGCGGGGAAAACCACCTTTCGTCATAAGACATACAAGGAGTACAAGGGTGGCAGACAAAAAACGCCGCCTGAGCTTTCCGAACAGTTTCCGCTTCTCCGCGACTTGCTGGATGCTTTCAGTATTCCTCATTACCAGTTGGACCAATACGAGGCGGACGATATCATCGGAACCCTCGCAAAACAGGGGGAAGGCAAGGAATGGGAAGTAAATGTGATTTCCGGGGATAAGGACCTTCTTCAGCTCGTTTCAGATAACGTTACGGTTAGCTTGACGAAGAAAGGACTTAGCGATATTGATGCTTATACTCCTTCCTTCATGCTTGAAAAGATGGAAGTGAGACCAGACCAAATCATTGACATGAAAGCCTTGATGGGAGACAGTTCTGACAACATTCCCGGGGTGCCGGGGATCGGTCAAAAAACGGCTGTCAAACTGTTGAAGCAATATGAAACAGTCGATAACCTTTTTAACCATTTGGATGAAGTGAGCGGGAAAAAGTTAAAAGAAAAACTCGAAAACCATAAACAGGATGCTTATATGAGCAAAGAACTGGTGACGATATCTTGTGACGCTCCGTTGAAAATCGGCTTGGAGGATCTTCCATATCCAGGGTATCAAGCACATAAGGTAAGTGCGATATTCAAGGAATTGGGTTTTCAATCCCTATTGAGCAGACTCGATGGGGAGGACGGAGAAGAGACGGAAGCAAAGGAGGAACTGCCGGAGTTGGATGTGACCATCCTCGAAGACATTACCGATGATTTGTTCACAGGTGAAGAAGCTTTGGTGGTAGAAATGTTGCAGGACAATTACCACTCAGCTCCGATAGAAGGATTCGGCATCGTAAATGCCGGACATAACTACTTTATTCCAACCGAAGCAGCTGTGGAGTCTCCTGCTTTCAAACGGTGGGCAGAAGACCCTGCCATGAAAAAGTATGTTTTCGATGCAAAGAAGACTACGGTCGCTTTGTTGAATAAGGGCATAGATGTAAAAGGGATCGATTTTGATTTGTTGCTCGCTTCCTATCTAATCAATCCTTCCGAGAATCATCACGATATCCCTGCAATTTGCCATCGGATGGGAGAAAAAGGGGTTTTGTATGACGAGGAAGTATATGGGAAAGGCGCGAAACTGAAGGTGCCAGGGCAGGAACAACTCGCAGACCATGTAACAAGAAAAACACGACTCATATATCAGCTGAAAAACAAAGTCGAGGAGCAACTGAAACAAAATCAGCAGTTCGAACTGTTTGATGAATTAGAAATGCCGCTTGCCATTATCCTGGGTGAAATGGAACACACCGGGGTGCGGGTAGATATAAACAAACTGGAAGAAATGGGTGCGGAACTGCAGCGCCGTCTAAAGGAAATCGAAGAAGAAGTGTTTAAGCTCGCTGGCGAGGAATTCAACTTGAATTCACCCAAACAGTTGGGGCCGATCTTATTTGAAAAACTCGGATTGCCTGTCATCAAAAAAACGAAAACCGGCTATTCCACTTCAGCGGATATTTTGGAACAGTTACAGGATCAGCATGATATCATCCCGAATTTGTTGTTGTACAGACAGTTAGGGAAACTGCAGTCTACCTATATAGAAGGATTATTAAAGGTGGTTCATCGAGACAACCAAAAAATCCACACACGTTTCAACCAGGCACTTACACAAACCGGCAGGTTGAGTTCGACTGATCCGAACTTGCAAAACATCCCGATTCGCCTGGAAGAAGGAAGGAAAATCAGACAAGCGTTCACAGCCTCCAAAGAGGATTGGATTGTATTCGCGGCCGATTATTCGCAAATCGAGCTGCGTGTCTTAGCACATATCGCCAACGATGAAAAACTGATTGAAGCTTTCAATGAGAACAAAGACATTCATACGCAAACCGCTATGCAGGTTTTTCATGTTGCTGAAGACGAAATAACCCCGAACATGCGAAGGCAGGCAAAAGCAGTCAACTTCGGTATTGTCTATGGAATAAGTGACTATGGTTTGTCGCAAAGTCTTGGGATTACCAGAAAAGAAGCAAAGAAATTTATCGACCGTTATTTGGATACGTATTTGGGTGTAAGAGATTATATGGAGGAAATCATTCAGGAGGCGAAGCAAACAGGCTATGTCTCTACGATGATGAATCGGAGAAGATACCTTCCTGACATCACCAGCCGAAATTTCAATAAACGGAGTTTCGCCGAGCGGACAGCCATGAATACACCGATTCAAGGAAGTGCTGCAGATATAATCAAGCTGGCGATGATAAATCTTCATCAAAAATTGAAGGAAGAACAAGTGGAAGCAAGAATGTTGCTTCAAGTACACGATGAGTTGATTTTGGAAGCGCCTAGCAGTGAAATCGATCAATTGAAAACCATCGTTCCTTCCGCGATGGAAGATGCGATTGAATTGAATGTACCGCTGAAAGTGGACTATGCTTATGGGAAGACTTGGTATGATGCAAAATAGCAGGGAGAGAATAGGTAATGCCAGAATTGCCTGAAGTGGAAACAATTAGAAAAACATTATTGGAGCTTGTACAAAATAAACAAATTGCCGATGTGAAGGTATTTTGGAATAAAATAATTAAACAGCCAACGGATATTCATGTATTTAAACAAATGCTTACCGGACAAAAAATCCTTGATATTGATAGGCGTGGGAAATTTTTACTCTTCGAGCTGGATGACTATACATTGATTTCCCATTTGCGTATGGAGGGAAATTATGGTGTCTATCAACAGGATGAGCCTGTACTGAACCATACACATGTTATTTTCACCTTCACTGATGGCAGCGAGCTTCGTTATAAAGATGTAAGGAAATTCGGTACGATGCATTTGGTGGAAAAGGGAACAGCATACCAGCAAAAACCTTTAAGTCAGCTCGGTCCTGACCCGTTCAGCCCAGCGTTTGATTTCGATGTTTTTTATCAAAAGGTCCATAAAAGCGAACGGACAATCAAGTCCATTTTGCTGGATCAGACGGTGATTGCAGGATTGGGGAACATTTACGTCGATGAGTCGCTGTTCAAAGCAGGCATCCACCCGGAGAGAAAGGGAACCAGTTTGTCTAAGCAAGATGTTTCCATCATCCATCAAAAGGCTGTGGAAACCCTGGAACAGGCGATTGAACAGGGAGGTACTACTATCCGATCGTACGTAAACAGCCAAGGCCAAATCGGCATGTTCCAGCAGGAATTGTTTGTTTATGGACAGGAAAACGAACCATGCAAAAGCTGTGGCGGACCGATAACCAAGATCAAGGTGGGAGGCAGAGGGACACATATTTGCTTAACCTGCCAAAAATAGGTTAAGCACAAGAGGGATGCCTCATCCATATACTAACTCGTAAAAGTATACGGATAAAGGAGTTAAGGATATGGCTGATGTCTCCACCTTTGTGCTGCTTGCTTTTGCTGTCAGCCTGGACAGTTTTATGGTCGGGTTCACCTATGGACTGAGGAAAATGGCGATAAGATCCCGGACTATCCTTCTGATCGCCTTCATAACGGCTGTTGTATTTTATCTTTCCATGCTGATCGGCACGGTGATCGCTTCTTTTCTAGAACCGTCAGTAGCTGAAATGATCGGTGGAACGGTGCTCATATTGATCGGCATTTGGGTCGTTTATCAGTTTTTTCGAACCGATAATACCCAGCGGGAGCAGCCGATCGTCTTGAAATTTGAAATAAAGTCGCTTGGTATTGTAATCGAAATATTAAAAAAACCGATGGCGGCTGACTTTGATAAGTCTGGAAATATAACCGGAATAGAAGCCTTGCTGCTTGGTCTGGCGTTGTCTGTCGATTCTTTTGGTGCGGGGATTGGTGCAGCCATGCTTGGATTCGCTCCATTGCTGGCAGCTGGCGGCATTGGTGCAACAACAGGAATTTTTTTGGCTGGAGGTTTGAAAAGCGGCTATTTATTTTCTTATTGGCGCTGGCTGCAGCGACTGACATTTCTTCCCGGTTTAATTCTCATCGTCATCGGAATCATAAAAATTACCTGAAGGTGTGGTAGACTTGGCACTTGTAATCGGACTTACTGGAGGCATTGCCAGCGGGAAAAGCACTATTGCTGGCTTTCTTGCCGAATGGAATATACCTATTATAGACGCAGACATTATTTCCAGGCAGGTAGTAGAAAAGGGAGAAACTGCATATGAGCGAATTGTGGATGTATTCGGAGAAGAAGTGCTTCTTTCTGATGGGAATTTAGATCGCGGGAAATTGGGAAAGCTAATCTTCAGAGACAAAGAGAAAAGAGAACAACTTAATGATATCGTCCACCCGGCAGTAAGGGAAAAAATGCTGGAACAACGTGATGCGTTTGCAGCCAAAGGGGAAGAGGCTGTCGTGTTGGATATCCCATTACTATATGAAAGCAGCCTTACTCATTTTGTTGATAAAGTACTGGTTGTTTATGTAGATGAAGAAACACAACGTCGGCGGTTGATGAATCGCAATGGGTTTTCTGAAGAAGAAGCAACGGAACGGATGACCGCACAGATGCCTTTAGATAAAAAAGCAAAGATGGCAGATGAAATAATCGATAATAATGGGACGATAGAGTCGTCACGTCAACAGCTTCTAAACATTTTGAAGAAATGGGCAATCCAGGTGTAAACAGGACTTCGGAAAAACTACAGTATTTAAAGATCCCGAATTCGCAAAAAGTAGTTGAATAAAAATTATGGAAGCAACAGCAAAAACCGAACGATATTCGAAACTGCTACGCATTCGGATTCGGTCGGTTTTTTTTGATTCCCCCAAAAAGCATGTTTGTTATGTAGCGACTTTTTCATTTGTTCCCTTTAAAAATGACACACTGTTGAAATAAATGTGCTATACTATTGTAGAAATGATGTTAAAAATGCACTTTAATAGGAGGTCGTTTTAATGACTACTCGTATAGCAATCAATGGATTCGGCCGGATAGGGCGGATGGTGTTCAGAAGGGCAATTGTCGACAAAGATATGGAAATAGTCGCCATCAATGCCAGTTACCCTGCGGAAACGATAGCACATTTGATCAATTATGACAGCGTTCATGGGAGATTTTCGACAGAAGTGAAAGCGCTTTCTGATGGTTTGCTCATTAATGGAAAAAAAGTTTTCCTTGTCTCCAATCGGACACCGAGCGAGCTTCCGTGGAGACAGTTGGGAATAGACCTTGTTATCGAAGCGACTGGAAAATTCAAAACAAAAGAAGCAGCCGGACAGCATTTAGATGCCGGGGCTAAGCAAGTGATCATAACTGCGCCGGGCAAAAATGTCGATGCCACTATTGTCATGGGAGTGAATCAAACGGATTTTCAGCCGGAAAAACATCAGGTGATATCTGCAGCTTCTTGTACAACAAATTGTCTAGCGCCATTGCTTAAAGTTCTTCATCATGAATTCGGTGTAGAACATGGTTTGCTGACCACGGTCCATGCTTTCACAAATGACCAGCAAAGCCTGGATAACCCACATAAAGATCTACGAAGAGCGCGTGGATGTACACAGTCGATTATCCCCACTTCAACAGGGGCGGCGGAAGCAATCAAGGAAGTAATGCCTTCCTTGGAGGGAAAGCTAAAGGGAATGGCTTTGCGTGTACCTACCCCAAATGTTTCGTTGGTCGATTTAACCGTCGAACTGAAAAAACCGGCTACACCAGATAAAGTAAACGAATGCTTTAGAAGAGCCAGCGAAAAAGAAATGAAAGGCATCATTCAATATAGTGATCAACCGCTAGTTTCCATCGATTATACAACTTCTGATTTCTCAGCAGTAGTCGATGGTTTATCCACAATGGTGGTTGCCGATAACAATCTGAAAATCATTGCATGGTATGATAATGAATGGGGATATGCCTGCCGCGTAGTGGATCTTGCCCGGTTTATATCCTACGGCTCGGTTAAACAGGAACAATATCAGTATTCCTGATACGGATAAGTGCCTGCTGATTGCCCAATAATAAGATGGAGGGACGATGCCCCCTTCTTCTCTCCGTGAAAAAAATGGTGAACATGCTTGCAAATCCAGGGTAAACCGTTTATACTTTTTTTGCACATCATCCGTTTCTCGACGGTTGACGTACGCAAGAAAGATTTCTGGTTTAATGCCTCGGCAAGGCGAGGTATACCAAATACTACAACGCTGTTTCAACATAACCGGTTTCCGGTAACTTTCTTCACCATGAGTATGGATATATACTGCTTTAAGGGTTAGGACCTCTTAGGACTAACTTTCCCCCATGGCGGTCCATGCTTTTATTGAGGAGATTTTTTCACTTTTAAAGGGGGATTAATTGAATGGATACAATGGGCAGGCACGTGATTGCAGAATTATGGGAATGTAATATAGATAAACTGAATGATATGGGGTTAATCGAAAAGATATTTGTCAATGCTGCTTTAAAAGCCGGAGCCGAAATTCGCGAGGTTGCTTTTCACAAATTTGCTCCTTATGGCGTGAGCGGTGTAGTGATTATCTCTGAATCCCATTTAACAATCCACAGCTTCCCGGAACATGGATACGCAAGCATTGATGTCTATACTTGCGGGGATATTATCGATCCGAACGTAGCTGCGGAATATATTGCTGAATCACTTGAATCGAATCGAAGCGAAAAAGTGGAAGTGCCGCGGGGGATGGGCCCTGTGGAAGTCAGCCAGTTTAAAGCTTTATAATGAATCGGGAAACCCTTGCCAGAGGAGACGGCAAGGGTTTTTTATGCGACATCCATTTTGTGACCGAAATTCCTGAGTATGGATTGCCGTGAAACAAAGAAAAGACTTTGGTCATCGTTTAATCATTGAAAACGTGTTAAAATAAAAAGAAAAAGACTTTGTCTAAAGTTGTGAGGTGCCTGTCATGAGTTTTCGACAAACAATAACAAAGTATTTCGGCAATCATGCAGAAACAAATGAAAATCATTGGGATGCAAATTTACAGACACATTATTTTAAAACAACAAAAGAAAAAGGTTTACAGGCTGTTGAGGAATACTTTAAACGATCAGATTCCTATGAGATAGTAGCTCAATCGAAAGAACATGGTGAAATCAGTGTCAATTATACCGGCGGAAGGAAAGCTTTTATTATTGCTACGGTCATTATGGTGAAACCATATCGAACTGCAATCGATTTTTCGGTGACGACTGAATCGATTTTGCCGTTTGATTTCGGATTCAGTCATAACTTGATACCCAAGTTGTACAGCCAGCTAAAAAAAGAACTCACTTTTTTGGAAACATCGATGACGAAAAATGCTGATTTATAATGGAAACTGCTATAAAAGTATGGGGTTGATACATAATGAGATGTCCTAACTGCCAATTTAAAAGTACAAAAGTGCTTGATTCGCGACCGATAGAAGAAGGCCGGTCTATCAGAAGAAGAAGAGAATGCGAAGAATGTTCTTTCCGTTTTACAACTTTCGAAAGGCTGGAAGAAGTGCCTTTGATTGTCGTCAAAAAAGAAGGGACAAGAGAGGAATACAGCCGTGAAAAGTTGATGAGAGGGCTGATCAAAGCATGCGAGAAACGGCCTGTGGCATTGGAGCAAATTGAGTCGATTGCTGTAGAGGTAGAGAAAGAACTGCGAAATAGAGGTACTTCCGAGGTACAAAGCAAAGAAATAGGTGAAATGGTCATGGATCGTCTCTCATCGGTTGATGAAGTAGCATATGTCCGGTTTGCTTCTGTGTACAGACAGTTTAAAGACATAAGTGTGTTTTTGGATGAATTGAAGGACTTAATCAGGTCAGACAATAAATAAATGGAGGCTTATTCAGCAAAAGGAAGGAGACAAAATCTTGAATCATCAACATATTGGTAAATTACTCCCGATCGACGGATTTGCTATAAAGACGACAGCGGCCTTATCGATGGAAAGTCTGCAATCTTTGACCCATCTGTATCAGCCGCTTGTCGGCAGCGATGCCATTTCTTTATATCAAACACTTATGAGTGAGTGCCAATTAAGAAATCACCATCAAGAGCTGCAAACCCATCACACTTTGATGAATTACTTGTCTCTGCCGCTTGATAAGTTATATCAGGCACGTCTGAAACTGGAAGGCATCGGGTTGATGAGCACATATAAAACTGAACATGAACAAAAAAATGTTTATACATATCAGTTGAACCCGCCATTTTTGCCAGTCGACTTTTTTAATGATGGAATGCTGTCGCAGCTGCTCTATCACCACTTGGGCGAAAAGAAACATGGGGAATTGGTTCATTTGTTTGACATAGAGG
The DNA here is from genome assembly GCF_041366435.1 of Sediminibacillus sp. JSM 1682029. NCBI lineage: Bacteria > Bacillati > Bacillota > Bacilli > Caryophanales > Bacillaceae > Sediminibacillus > Sediminibacillus sp. JSM 1682029. The sequence goes on along the minus strand of NZ_JBEWYY010000002.1, from coordinate 394,091 downwards.
GGCAGGGTCAGTTAAAAGGCGAAGATGTCACCATGGGCTTCGCGGATGTGTTCGATACGCATATCTCCCATTTTGCTGCTCCTGCTTCTCCGGGAGAAGAAAGACAACAGGAAAGCCAGGCAGGCCCTGCTCACCTTGACAAGGAAGTTGACTTCGGCTGGATTGAACAAATGCTGCAAAAAAGAATGATTTCTTCCCGTTCCGTTTTGACAGCAGCTAACAAAAAATTGATTCGGCAAATGATTGTGTTGTACGATTTGCCTGTCCAAGATTTGGAAAGTGCCGTGATTTGGGCTATAAATGAAGATAATCAACTGGACGCAAAGGAATTTAAATCTGCCTGCCACGATTTATTTCAGGCTTCTGCAAGAAAGGCAGATATAAAACTGGTGGAAAAACAGACTGGCCGGGTGAAGGCTGAGAATACAGCAGAAGAACCGGTAAGCAAGGAAGAGCAGTTTGTGAAAATGCTGGAAGAAATTTCTCCCAAACAGCTGTTAGAGGACTTATCCGGTGGTAATCAAGCCTCTGCGCAAGATTTAAAAACAATCAGGGATGTGATGACCCAGCAGGGGCTCTCGCCAGGTGTCATGAATGTTTTGGTCCATTATGTTCTTTTAAAGACAGATATGAAACTTTCCAAAGCTTACTTGGAAAAAATCGCGAGTCACTGGGCCAGAAAAAATGTGAAAACAGTGAAGCAGGCAATGGCTCTTGCCAAATCTGAAAATCAAAAGTATCAACAGTGGGGTTCTGGTACTGCAAAGCAAAGTTATCGCAAACCTGCCAAAAAAGAGGTGATTCCTGACTGGTTTAAGGAAAGAAAAGCACAGCAGAATGGAAAAACAGTAAAAGAGGCAGAGGCTGCCATCGATAAAGAAGAAAACCAGGAAGACCTCGGCGAATTGATAAAAAGTTATTTGAATAATGGCAGCTAGGGCACTGTTTCTGTTTATGGAGCACAGAAGTATAAGAATAAGGATGATCGAAGATGGAACCTATTCAAGCTTCCTTGAAAAAATGGATGAAAGATAATAAGAACTTCCAAGAGAATTTCACTCACTTGCGAAACGCAATTTTAAATGATTCGCAGGTCAAGCAGCTGCTCTTAAGCAATCCGCAGCTGGATACAAATGACATCGACAGGAATTTGATGAAGCTCTATGAATTTATTTCACAATCTAAAAATTGTGCTGACTGTCCGGTTCTGGAAGAATGCCAAAACATCCTTCCAGGCTATACGCCATACTTGCAAGTAGACGGAAAGACTGTTCGTATAAGCTACGAAAAATGCTATAAAAAAATCCAACATGACGAGCAGGAGAAGCATAAAACACTAATTCAAAGCCTGTATATGCCTCGGGAAATACTCCATGCCACTTTTGCAGATTTGGATCACACCGACAAACGGCGTCAAGCCATTACAGAATCGGTTCGTTATCTTCAGTCGGTCGGGACCGATGAACAAGAAGCTAAAGGGATGTACTTTTATGGACCTTTCGGCGTGGGGAAAACCCATTTCTTAGGTGCTATCGCCAATGAACTGGCGAAAAAAAGGATTGCAAGCATGATTATTTATATGCCTGAATTTGTCAGGGAGATAAAGGCGTCCTTGAAGGATGACTCTCTGAATCAGAAAGTGGAACGCTTTAAAACGATTCCGGTACTGATGCTGGACGACATAGGAGCAGAGTCTCAATCAGCCTGGTTCAGAGACGAAATCTTAGGATCCATCCTGCAATACAGAATGATGGAAAAATTACCTGTTTTTTTCACCTCCAATTATAGTCTGGAACAATTGGAAAATCATTTAGCGACTACCACCAGGGGAGATGTTGAAAAAGTCAAAGCTGGAAGGATCATTGAGCGGATCAAACAGGTCAGCAGAGAAGTGCCTTTGTTCGGAACGAACCGCAGGGATTAAGAAGCTGGCTAACTTAGAGAATACTTGTTGAAAAAAAATATAGTGGTAAAAGCAATGGAAACGGACAGTTCGAGCTCGTCCGTTTTTTTGTTATTTTCATTGAAACAGCTGATCGAAGAAAGGGGGTTCTTCCAATTTTGATTATTTCATAAAGAACTATTCCATAATTTTGCCGCTGGTTATCGCTTGTCCTTTGTATGTGTGGGCTTATTCCGGTCGATTTTAAAAACTATCAGGATTCTTCCCATACATCACACATTTTTTGAAGCATTGATCCATATAATGTAACAGTTTGATCGTGATGAGGGTGATGAGTATTGCTTGAGGTTTATTTTGAGACAAAAGCAGAAACCATGACATTTTGTGATCGGATTGTTCAGTATGGCCTCGATGTAGAATTGAACTGGAAAACCAATGACAAGTGGGGAAACCATATCAAAATCCGGGAAAGCCGATCCATGGGGGAACAACTGGCTAACACTGCTGAGGCGATGGCATATGTGTTCACAAGACATAAAGAAAGCATCTGGGTCGCCGATATAATCAAGAATGTCTATTATTATAAAGACAAGGAGGAAGTACATCGAATTTCAGAACTTGCCCATTCTATTTTATCAGGCGATGATTCGGGGGATGTTCCAATACCGGTGGATATCGATTTGCGGAAAACATTGAAAAAATGTTTTCAGGAGAATATCCGTACCGAAGAAGCGGTTCATTTCGATTCATTGGTGAATTTTCGCCTGCAGCCCTACAAAGAGGAACTTATCGAAATCATCGGGATGGCGATCGATGAATTCAAGCGGGAAGAAGATCATCAATCGTTTGTCCAGTCGCTGCGGGAATATGTAGCCAAAAAGAAGTCAAAATTTCAAATTGTCCATGTGGTGCAAGGCAGGAACTTTAAATTTTATAAAGCGAACGGGAAGCCTTTTTCCAAGATGGAAATTAAAATGCTGATTCAACAGGAACCGCTCTACATAGTCGGTTTGGATGAAGCTGAGCTGAATATTACACCACTGCTTGCCATGGCGCCTGAACGTGTTGTTATTTACGGGGACCATCCCTCTGAGCCGAAAACGCTGACCGTGATCAATGTGTTCCAGGAGAAAGCGGTTTTCGAACCCTTCACTCGGTTCCCCTTCCCGAATTATTTAAGAAATCATTGAATATACTTGATTTTTGACTACTGTATCGCTATAATTACGTTCATAAAAGATTAACACATCGGTTTTGATGAGGACATGATCGAATCGGCCTGGAATACTTTAGAGAGGGGAGCCGCACGGCTGAAAGCTTCCTGTACTTCCGTGATTCTGATTACCGCCTTTGAACCCTGTTATTGAACGGAGATAGTAGGTAACAGCGTTTCATCTACGTTACAGATGCCAATGAGCCGTACATTATGTGCGGGAATTAGGGTGGAACCACGAGGCCGACGCTCGTCCCTTAGCTGTTAAGCTATTGGGACGGGCGTTTTTCACTTTTTTAGTTTACACGATAAACCAACTTTCAAAGGAGAGATCACTTATGGCAGAAATGATCCGCATTACATTCCCAGACGGAGCCCAAAAGGAATTCCCACAGGGAACGACTGGAGAGGATATAGCAGCTTCGATTTCACCTGGATTGAGGAAACAGGCGCTGGCAGTAAAACTGGATGGTATCCCTTATGATCTTCGCAGCGAGCTTCCGGGAGACGGCGAGATCGAAATCATCACGAATAAGCAGCAGGAAGGAATTGAAATTATGCGCCATTCTGCTGCCCATTTGATGGCGCAGGCGATCAAACGATTGTACGACAATGTTCAATTCGGGGTTGGACCAGTCATTGAAGATGGATTTTATTATGATTTTGATATGGAAGAATCTGTAACCCCGGAAGATTTACCTAGAATAGAAAAAGAAATGCAAAAAATCATCGACGAAAATTTAGAGATTGTCCGCAAAGAGGTTTCACGCGAAGAGGCAAAGCAAATGTTTCGGGAAATCGGCGATGAGTTAAAGCTTGAATTGATTGATGCCATCCCCGAAGGAGAAACGGTGTCCATTTATCAACAAGGTGAATTTTTTGATTTGTGCCGAGGCATCCATGTTCCGTCCACCAGTAAAATCAAAGTAGTCAAACTGTTGAGCATTTCCGGTGCCTATTGGCGGGGAGACAGCAACAACAAAATGCTTCAACGGATATACGGTACTGCGTTCGAGAAAAAGAGCAATCTTGATGAATATTTACGTATGCGTGAAGAAGCGAAGGAACGCGACCACCGAAAGTTAGGAAAAGAATTGGACTTGTTTACGGTATCTCAACAAGTAGGTCAGGGCTTGCCGCTTTGGCTGCCGAAAGGAGCCACTATCCGTCGGACAATCGAACGTTACATTGTCGATTTGGAGGAAAGACTTGGCTATGATCACGTATATACACCGGTTTTGGGAAGTGTAGATTTATATAAAACAAGCGGCCACTGGGATCATTACAAGGACGATATGTTCCCTACATTGGAAATGGATAACGAAGATCTTGTCCTGCGTCCAATGAATTGTCCGCATCACATGATGGTGTTTAAAAATGAACTGCACAGCTATCGCAATCTTCCTGTCCGCATTGCGGAACTTGGCACCATGCATCGTCATGAAATGTCGGGTGCACTTGCCGGTTTGCAGCGTGTACGGGCTATGACATTGAATGACGCCCACATATTTGCACGCCCAGATCAGCTGAAAGACGAATTTATCCGTGTTGTTCAATTGGTTCAGGCAGTTTATAAGGATTTTGGCATCGATGATTACTACTTCCGTCTATCCTATCGGGATCCAGCGGATACCGAAAAGTACGTCGATAACGATGAAATGTGGGAAAAAGCCCAGGCAATGTTGAAAGAGACGATGGAAGACATGGAGCTTGAATATGTGGAAGCAGAAGGTGAAGCGGCATTCTATGGTCCTAAGTTGGACGTGCAGGTCAAAACGGCCCTTGGAAAAGATGAAACATTGTCGACTGTTCAATTGGACTTTCATTTGCCGGAACGGTTCGATTTGACCTATATCGGTGAAGACGGCAAAGAACACCGTCCTGTCGTCATCCACCGCGGTGTTGTATCTACGATGGAACGTTTTGTCGCCTTCCTTATCGAGGAGTATAAAGGGGCATTTCCTACATGGCTTGCACCTGTCCAAGCCCGGATAATACCTGTTTCGCCCGGAATTCATTTGGATTATGTTAAAAAAGTGGAAGAGGATTTGCGATATCGTGGTGTCCGCGTAGAAGTGGATGAGCGGGATGAGAAAATCGGCTATAAGATACGGGAAGCGCAAACGCAAAAAATCCCTTACGCTCTTGTAGTGGGTGACAAAGAAATTGAAGACAATGCCGTCAATGTACGCCGTTATGGCGAGAAAAACTCGGAAACAAAGCCTTTAGATATGTTTATGGATCAAATCGAGGCGGAAATTCGTGAAAAAACATTGAAGTAAGGGATGGTCAAAGAAAGCCTCCCTCTTAACAGTGAAAATCATCAGTGTGGAAACGCTGGTGATTTTCCCTATCAAGATTGCTTTTCCCTTTCGCACCATTTTTTCAGATACAAATCAGGCCTTATCAAATGCTTGCAAAGTTTTAAAAAATCCCTCTTGTGTTTTCTCTTTGAGTTATGTATGATGGAATAGTCGTTTTCATAGAAACACAACCATGGTTGTTGACATCTTAGCATCCTTATGCTATTATTTTATAGGTGAAATTAAATAATGATCTGAGGCAAGCAGAAGCACCCGCTTCTCACCTGATTGACGCATGTTGCAGTTGGCAGGTTAAACATCCTTATTGTATTGGGAGACGTGTGGGTGCAGTATGTACCGACACTTTTTTTATGCTTTCATTCAAAACAACTTGTCGATAAGATCTTATATGGTTTTTCCAAACTCTATGGAGGTGGCTCATTATTAGCAAAGATATGAACGTCAATGAGAAAATTCGTGCTCGCGAAGTCAGGCTCATTGATTCAAATGGAGACCAACTTGGGGTTAAATCCCGCCAAGAAGCATTAGACATTGCTCAAACAAGAAATTTGGATCTTGTATTAGTAGCTCCAAATGCAAAACCACCGGTATGCCGGATCATGGATTACGGCAAATACCGTTTTGAGCAGCAAAAGAAAGAAAAAGAAGCACGTAAGAAACAAAAAGTTATCAATGTTAAAGAAGTTCGCTTAAGCCCTGGTATTGAAGAACATGACTTCAATACGAAGTTACGCAATGCCAGAAAGTTCCTTGAAAAAGGCGATAAAGTGAAAGCTTCTATTCGGTTCCGTGGTCGTGCAATCACGCATAAAGAGTTAGGGCAGGAAGTCCTTGAAAAATTGGCAGCGGAATGCAAAGATATTTCCACTGTAGAAACGAAGCCGAAAATGGAAGGCCGCAGCATGTTCCTGATGCTTGCGCCAACCAACGAAAAATAAGTTTTGTAAGAGCACATTGCAGTTCATACGAGGAAGAAAAGAACCAAGTAGATCAAGGAAGCGTGGCACCGAGGAACACAGCGTATGAAAAGATACGTGCGTACCGGAGGGGCAAGCTGACGCAGAGATACGCCGGAGATTTTCTCCCGCAAGTATGAACATTCATTACAAGGAGGAACATAACATGCCAAAAATGAAAACCCACAAAGGTTCTCAAAAACGTTTCCAAAAAACAGGTTCTGGGAAGCTTAAACGCTCTCATGCATACACTAGTCACTTGTTTGCCAACAAGTCTCAAAAGCAAAAACGCAAGTTGCGTAAAAGTGATATCGTTTCTGCTGGAGACTACAAACGTATCAAGCAAATGCTGCCAAACAAATAAACTGAGATCCGAATTTATCGGTTATATATATTAGGAGGGAATTATTATGCCACGTGTAAAAGGTGGAACAGTTACTCGCAGACGTCGTAAGCGCGTATTAAAGCTTGCTAAAGGATATTATGGCTCGAAACACGCCCTATTCAAAACAGCTAAACAACAAGTAATGAAGTCAGGTCAATATGCATACCGTGACCGCAGACAGAAAAAGCGTGAATTCCGTAAGCTTTGGATTGCACGTATCAACGCTGCAGCACGTTTGAACGACCTGTCTTACAGCCGTTTGATGCACGGTCTGAAACAAGCGGGTATCGAAGTAAACCGTAAAATGCTTTCTGATTTGGCTATCAATGATGAAAAAGCATTCGCTCAACTAGCTGACAAAGCCAAAGATGCATTGAAATAATGAAACACTACCATCCTCGTTCAGCGGGGGTGGTTTTTCTTTTATACTCTGCATTATTCGGATTCTATATTGAATGAGCTCTACAAAGCTAGTTTTAAACTCATCTTTTGGCCCGGTATGGCAATCTTGGTGATTCATTTAATTAAGTAAGTCGAATTGTATACACAAGTCTGAAAATACCAATCATCTAGGAAGCAGGCTTTTTAGATGATTAAACGGATTGGAGTAGGAACATGACAAATGGATTTTTACTTTTATACATAATAGGAATAAATATCGCAGAGTGGGTCCTTATGGGAATTGATAAGCAGAGGGCTGTCAAACATCAATGGAGGATACCGGAAAAAACGCTTTGGATAGGGGCTTTGATTGGTGGGGCGGCTGGAGGTTTGGCAGGGATGTACATCTTCAGGCACAAAACACGGCACTTCAGCTTTAAATTGGGAATGCCTCTGCTATTTTTCATTCATCTTTATTTAATCATTCAGTGGAAAGGGTAGACGTTACCGTGCAGTAATCGGCTAAATAGGACAACTCCGGTGGAAGCTTCTTGTCATAACAGCTCGTCTCTTGTCATAGAATGAGCTGAAAGAAAAAAGGGGGCAAAGAAGATGGGGGATGTCAGCAGCTATCTGTTGACCGCAGCCGAGACAGGGGGATTTTTGGCGCCTCTGATGTTCATAGGTTTTCATTTACTTCGTCCATTGTTTTTCCTTCCTGTTATCTTGATTTGTATCACCGGCGGGATATTATTCGGAGCGATAGCCGGAACCTTTTACTCTGTCATCGGTATTACTTTATCAAGCATGACGTTCTACAAACTGGTGCAGTGGATGCCAGGCATGTCGTCTAAACTGGTGCAAGTAAAGCAAAAATTGATGGGGAAAAGTTCAACGTTCACTACCTCCCAAATCGCAGTTTTACGCCTTGTCCCTTTTATTCATTTTCATTTATTGTCATTATGTATTTTAGAGATTTCTACCAGTTTCAAAGAGTATGCTCGATCTTCTTTTTACTCCAATATCCCTCTGGCCGTCCTTTATACATCGTTCGGGAAATGGATATCGAGTTTATCACCGGTGGTCATGTTCGCACTGATTCTTACATTGCTTCCGGTTCTATATTTGTTCCGGAAGAAACAGATGACGATAAAATGGACGGAATTCTTTGCGGAAAAAACTCCAACAGTCAAACAGTAAGAAAAACACAGGTGACTTATACAAAAAGGCTGCCTTCGTCTTTAGTGAAATGGTTTAAAATCCCTGTTCAGGAAAGGTGCTTTGCATTCTAAGGCCCTGATAAATCAAAAAACCGAACGAATCCAAAGCGGATTCATTCGGTTTTTGTTCTGGCGGCCATTTTTTGTCCCGGTCACTTCGTTTGTCTTATCATTTTTTGACCTGCAGTTTATCAATCGGATGTTTCCATTCAATTGTCGCATAGGGATATCTTATCAAAACTTCTTCTTCCATGAAGTACAAATCTTTTCTTTCCAGTCCTTTTAATTCTCCTGGGTAGTGCGCATGGATACTGATATTCACGACGTCAAACGAATCCTCAATCGTCCCTAAGTACTTCTCTCCTTCGAAAATGAATCCTTTGTAGGTCATCAAAAAATTTTTTTTGATATTGTCAGGCTCATCAAGAAAGTAGAAATCTTTCTTTTCCCGGGCTACTTCCAGTTTTCTGTTGGGGTTGATCAAATATTTATATATCGTATAAAGCAGCATCACCATTGCGATAAAAATCAGCAAGCGAAATAGTAGGACAATCATACACACCGTCTCCTGTTTTAGAGTCTTCTCTCCTTTACGAATAGAACCAGGGCAAGGTTTCAACAATTTGCGATCAAGCATGTTATAATCGAGAAAAAGTTCAAAAAGGAGAAACATAAAGATGCATTGGGAGCAATTATTTGAAACACAACGATTATTGGATGAGCATATTCAAACGAATAACCAAGTGAAAGCAGAGGAATTGTTCGAAAGAAAAGTGTTAGCCCTATTAGTGGAAACCGGAGAATTAGCGAATGAAACACGCTGTTTCAAGTTTTGGAGCAAAAAGGCGAAAAGCGAATCGAGCGTGATCCTTGAAGAATACGTGGATGGCTTGCATTTCATTCTTTCTTTAGGGCTTGATACCGGCTACCGCTATGATTCTGAGATAGTAAGGTCCACTGGTTTAGATGACACGCAGTTGTTTCTCCTAGTCTATGAACAAATCATAGCATTCAAGCAAGATCCCAGTAAAGAAAACTACACACAGTTATTTACCACGTACCTGCAATTGGGTGCACAGCTTGGTTTTCCGGAAGTAGCTATTCAGGAAGCATATAACAAAAAAAACGAGGTGAATCATGAACGTCAACTGCGAGGATACTAATTCGGTGTAAAGACGAAGGGTATGTTTTGTCTATCCTGGAAAAAACCGCTATAATTCAAGGTGAACCCTAAAAAGGAGGAAATTACATATGGCAGAGTACAATGAAACAGTGACCATGCTGAAGGAATTAACGGATGCAAGAGGGATATCCGGCAACGAAAAAGAAGCAAGAGAAGTGATGGAAAAGTATATAGCTCCTTATGCGGATGAAGTGTTCACCGATAATATCGGAAGCTTGATTGCAAAGAAAACCGGCAAAGAAAACGGACCTAAAGTGATGGTAGCTGGACACTTGGATGAAGTGGGCTTTATGGTCACCCGCATTGATGACAAAGGGTTTGTTTATTTCCAAACAATCGGTGGCTGGTGGAGTCAGGTAATGCTTGCACAGCGTGTGACGCTTATGACGAGAAAGGGAGATGTTACCGGAATCATCGGTTCGAAACCTCCTCACATTTTGCCGGCAGAAGCACGTAAAAAGCCAGTGGAAATAAAGGATATGTTTATCGATATCGGTGCATCCAGCCGGGAAGAAGCCGAAGAGTTCGGTGTCCGCCCGGGAGATTCGATCGTTCCTTACTTCGAATTCACCCAAATGAACAATGAAAAGCTGCTTCTGGCTAAAGCATGGGATAACCGGATTGGCTGTGCAATCGCCATTGAAGTACTCAAGCGTTTAAAGGGTGAAAATCATCCGAATGTAGTTTACGGAGTCGGTACCGTACAGGAAGAGGTAGGACTCCGTGGTGCCCGCACCGCCACACATACAATCAAACCGGATATCGGATTTGGCGTCGATGTTGGTATTGCCGGCGACACACCTGGTATTTCCGACAAGGAAGCGGATAGTAAAATTGGAGAAGGCCCGCAAATCATTCTTTACGATGCTTCTGCCATCTCTCATAAAGGGTTGCGGGATTTCGTGCTGGACACAGCCGATGACAAGAAAATCCCTTACCAATATGCGACAATGGCTGCAGGTGGAACAGATACAGGTTCTATTCACTTAACGGCAAATGGTGTTCCTGCCTTATCCATCACTGTTGCCACACGCTATATCCACACTCATGCTGCAATTTTGCACCAAGATGATTTTGAAAATGCGGTCAAGTTAATCGTGGAAGTCATCAAAGGGTTGGATGAAGAGAAAGTGAAAGAGATTACATTTGGTTGAAATTTATATCGTAAACGCAAAAGGAGCTGTCCATTCAGAACAGCTCCTTTCTACTTTAAACTCGATAAGAATCCATAATTTTACCTACATAGTTTTGGGTTTCCTGGAAGGGTGGAATTCCATCATATTTATCCACATTACCCGGACCGGCATTGTAAGCAGCCAGTGCCAGCGAAGTGTTTCCACTGTAGCGGTCCAGCATTTGTTTTAAATACTTGGTTCCGCCCATGATGTTTTGCAAAGGATCAAAAGCATTTTGAACGCCGAGTCCACGGGCCGTGGAAGGCATTAGTTGCATCAAGCCCTGTGCACCTGCACCACTTTCCGCATTGGCGTTAAAGTTTGATTCCGCTTGAATGACGGAGCGGATCAATTTAGGGTCGACTCCAAATGTTTCTGCGGCTTGTTCGATATAATTATCAATCGCTCCGGAATGACTGGTTGATTTACTTTCTGTATAATCGATGTCTGGCGTATATACCGGCATAACCGGGGTACTGTTAGCCATAGAAGAAGCTTCAGGCTTGTAGGTACTAGTGGACGTCCGGGCAGTTCCCATTTGTTGCTGAAGTATTTGTTGAAAAGCGGTTTCTAGAAAGGCAGAATCACTAGATGAACCGTTCCCTCCACTTAAAATGGACATTGCTTGCATTTGGATGAGGTTTTGAAGTTGTCTGATTTCCATGCATGTTCCTCCGATAGGTAGTTCGTTACTATCATATTACCTGATTTTGCCTGGACAAGCAACGGCCAAAACGACAAAAACCGAGCGAAATGGATCGAACACGATACATTTCGCTCGGTTTTTGAGTTATAACAAGTAAACCGTTCTAACCCTTCCTTAAAAAGAGCAACATTCCACTCCGGCAAGCTACTACGCTTTCCGTGGAAGTGGAAGCCGTGCCCGTGGAAAGCATAGTAGCTTTCCGTAGTGATACGAAGCACGCATTACACAACAGGATAATAAGAAGTCTAACTAAGGAATACAAATAGTAAAAACGGAACGAAGTTGATTGATAGTTCAAATTCATTCCGTTTTTGTTTTGGTGGCCAAGCTTTTGTCCCGGCCACGTCTTCAAAGGATTCATGGGCTTTCATCCGGATCTGCAAGCCGTGCTTTAAACGGGTACATCCGCTTTTTGTTTACTGTGCTTGCTGGACTCCTTTTTCTAAAGCGGACAACATTTCTTCTTTATCGGACTCGTCCGATTGCTGCCAAATCAGCTCGAACAACACACCTAGACCAGGCAGCATTTTTTCTTCTCCGCTTTCAATCGCATCCAGTATGGTTGCCTCCAATTGTTCAGTATTGTTGTCTGCTACATTGGAAAGGATAGCTTTACGTAAATTCAAATCCATTTTTCCACCTCATATCTTATTTATTTCAGTATGTGATAGATAGTTTGACCATGATACATGGAAATATGTATGATAGATAAGAACTTCACCAAAAGGATGATGAACGTGATAACTTCAGTGCAAAACGGCAGGGTAAAAAACTGGCAAAAATTAAAAAAACGGAAAGAAAGAGTAAAAACAAACCTTTTTATAGTAGAAGGTTATCATATGATTGAAGAGGCTTGGAAAAGTGATTGGCATGTGAAAGAAGTCATTCTGGCTGATGGGGCGGAAATCCCAGACTGGCTGGAAAATCAGGAAACAATCATTGTTTCTGACCATATCTTAAAAACGATTACCGATACTAAAACTCCCCAGGGAATAGCTGCCGTGGTGGAAGCAAAGCAGCCGGAGGATCAGGATTTTGAGAAGCTGCTGCTCGTCGACAATGTCCAGGATCCAGGCAATCTTGGGACCATGATCCGGACGGCAGATGCCGCAGGATTCGATGCAATTTATGTAGGTTCCGGGTCTGCGGATATTTTTAATGACAAAGTCTTGCGATCCACTCAGGGATCCATTTTCCATTTGCCGATTTTTCAAACCGATCTACTGCCGGTAATTGACCGACTGCAAGATGCGGAATTTGCAGTTTGGGGTGCTGCATTGGCAAATGCGCGTCCATATACAGCTTTACCGGTGCCGGAAAAAGCGGCACTGGTAGTCGGAAACGAGGGTGCGGGGATTTCTCCGTCTATATTGGAAAAGATGGACACCCTCGTATACATTCCTATCTTCGGCAAGGCAGAATCGTTGAATGTCAGTGTGGCTGCCGGCATTTTGCTTTATCATCTTGCCACGCTTGAAAAGTAATGGCTGTTAAGGGTTGCAAGAAACGAACGCTTTTTCTATAATAATAAAATAACATTCATTATATTTACAGGCCGAGAAAGAGTCAGTAGATGATTACAAATCGATTTAAGGGAAGAAATGCCGTAGACTGGAAGCATTTCTATCGTGGTAATGATTGAATTTTCACTCTGGAGCCGACACCTGGACCTTGTTTTCCGGCAAGTAACGGTGTCCCGGATTTTTTCCGTTATCAAACTCGAGTGGATGCATATGCATCAACAAGGGTGGTACCGCGATACACAAGTCTCGTCCCTTCTTTATAAGTGGGGACGGGACTTTTTTATGTGATGAGCAGGTGCGGGGTCGAACTGTGGGAACGGGGGCTAGCACTTAGCATTTCATTGCATTGAAAACAAGACGGGCGAGGAATAGTTAATCGGCTAACTTATCATTTCACGACGAAAAGGAGGTTCCTGCACATGAGGGAACGATTACAAGAACTAAAAGAGGAAGCGCTGACCAAAGTAGAACAGGCAGACACCTTGAATGATCTTCAGGAGATAAGGGTGGCTTATCTTGGTAAAAAAGGTCCGATCACGGAAGTTTTACGTGGAATGGGCAAGCTGTCGAAAGAAGAGCGGCCTGTCATCGGTGAATTGGCAAACAAAGTAAGGGAAGCAATTGCAGGTGAACTTGATGCGAAAAAAGAGAGGCTCGAAACAAAAGAGCTGGAGGAAAAACTTGAAAAAGAAACAATCGATGTTACGTTGCCGGGCCGTCCAGTCACTGTAGGCGGACCGCACTTACTCACTTCCATTATCGAGGAAATCGAGGATTTGTTTATCGGAATGGGATTCGAAGTCCGGGAAGGTCCTGAAGTCGAAACGGATTACTACAATTTTGAGGCGCTTAATCTGCCGAAGGGGCATCCAGCCCGCGATATGCAAGATTCTTTTTATATCACGGAAGAACTGCTGTTGCGCACGCACACCTCTCCGGTACAGGCTAGGACGATGGGGAAATATCATGGAAGCAAACCAGTCAAAATGATATGTCCTGGAAAAGTGTATCGCCGGGATACGGACGACGCCACCCACTCCCACCAGTTCACACAGGTAGAAGGTTTGTATGTGGATCGGAATGTTCGAATGAGCGACTTGAAAGGTGTACTGAACCGCTTTGCCAAGCAAATGTTCGGCGAGGGAAGAGAAATCCGTCTGCGTCCGAGTTTCTTCCCCTTTACAGAGCCGTCTGTAGAGATGGACATATCCTGCAAAGTCTGTCATGGAGAAGGATGCTCCGTTTGTAAAGGAACAGGTTGGATCGAAATACTGGGTGGCGGCATGGTTCATCCCAGGGTGTTGGAAATGGCGGGCTATGACCCCAAGGAATATACAGGTTTTGCTTTCGGTATGGGTCCTGAACGAATCGCTATGCTGAAATACGGGGTAGATGATATCCGGCATTTCTATACGAATGATATCCGTTTCTTAAAGCAGTACCATAAAGCGTAAATCAGGAGGAAAAAACATGTTCGTATCTTTGAATTGGCTGAAAAATTATGTAGATATAGACAATATTTCGCCAGAACAGCTGGCCGAAAAAATAACAAAATCCGGAATAGAAGTGGAAGGCATAGAATATGTTGCCGAAACAAGTTCTGATGTAGTTGTCGGCTATGTACGGTCTTGCGAAAAGCATCCCAACGCTGACAAGCTGAATTTGTGTCAAGTGGATACAGGAGAAGAAGAACTGCAAATTATATGCGGAGCGCCCAACATTGCTCAAGGTCAAAAGGTTGCTGTTGCGAAACCGGGCGCCGTATTGCCCGGAAATGTAAAGATCAAGAAAGCGAAGCTGCGCGGTGTTGAATCCCATGGTATGATTTGCTCGCTGCAAGAATTAGGCATTGAGGAGAAATTTGTACCGAAGGAGTTTGCAGAAGGCATCTTCGTATTTCCGGAAGATGCGGAAGTAGGCTCCGATGCACTGAAGTTGCTGAACTTGGACGATGCCATTTTAGAATTGGGACTTACACCGAACCGTGCAGATGCTTTAAGTATGCTCGGGGTCGCTTACGAAACATCGGCCATTTTGGATACACCAGTCAAACTGCCGGATGAATCGATCGATTTTGCATCTCAAAAGGCGGTGGATTATGTTTCCGTCAAAGTGGAGGAACCGGAGCTCAATCCCTATTATGGAGCGTTTGTGATCGAGAATGTAAGAGTCAAAAACTCTCCTTTATGGATGAGAAATTACTTGATTGCGGCCGGCATCAGACCAATCAACAATGTGGTCGATATCACCAATTATGTCTTGTTGGAATACGGGCAGCCGTTACATGCTTTCGACTATGACCGTTTCGGATCGAAGGAAATTGTCGTGCGCAGAGCTCGCGACAAAGAGACCATTACGACGTTAGATGATCAAGAAAGAGAACTTTCATCCAATCACTTAGTCATCACCAATGGCCAGGAGCCAACAGCTATTGCAGGAGTGATGGGCGGAGCGGATTCCGAGGTTTCGGAACAAACGACAACAGTTTTACTGGAAGCTGCTTATTTTTCTCCTGCCGCAGTCAGACAAAGCTCGAAAGATCATGGGCTAAGGAGCGAATCCAGTACCCGGTTTGAAAAAGGCGTCGATCCTGACAGGGTGAGAAGGGCCGGATTGAGAGCGTGCCGGCTGTTGAGCAAATATGCGGAAGGTACTGTACTGGATGGTCCGGTAGAATTTGAGGAATTGGACAGGTCTGAAGCCACGGTAGAAGTAAGTACCGAAAAAGTCAATGAACGACTTGGAACTGACATCTCTACCCAGGAAATTTCTGATATATTACGGAAGCTTCACTTCGATTTCAAAGCAAATGATGGCATATTTGTTGTTTCGATTCCGACCAGGCGCGGGGATATCACATTGTTTGAGGACATGGTAGAAGAAATTGCACGTATATACGGCTATGATAATTTACCGTTCACCCTTCCTGGTGGGGCAGGGCAAGCAGGTGGTCTGACATCACGCCAATTGTTGAAACGTGAAATCAAGCGTTATATGGAAGGTGCTGGCTTAATGGAAGCAATCACCTATTCCCTGACAAGTAAGGAGCGGGCTGAAACACTCGTAAGCCCGGAAGTCCGGGAGCATGCAATGGAATCCATCCGCTTATCGATGCCGATGAGTGAAGAGCACAGCAATTTGCGGTTAAGCATTCTTCCGGAACTACTTGCGTCTTTTTCTTATAATGCAGCCAGAAAACAGGCCGACCTCGCTTATTACGAAGTAGGGACTGTTTTCGTGTCACCGACCCCGGGAAACCTGTCTGAACAGCCCGGCGAATTACTAAGAGTTTCCGGTGCCATTACAGGAGATTGGCTCCTCCATCCTTGGCAGCAGGAAAAGAAACAAGTTGACTTTTTCCTGGTGAAAGGTGTTGTCGAAGGCTTACTGGAGAAACTGGGAATAGCAGCTGCCTTTAAACAGGCTAAAATTGAAGGAATGCATCCTGGAAGGACGGCGCAGGTGTTTATCGAGGAGCGATCGATTGGTTTCATCGGCCAGCTTCATCCGTCTTTACAGCAATCCTATGATTTAAAGGATACCTATGTATTTGATCTGGATATGGATGCATTGTTGGAGCAGACAAAGAATGAACCGGATTTTTCAAAGATTCCGCGTTACCCTTCCGTTTCAAGGGATATCGCTTTGGTGGTCGATCAGGCAGTCGCGGCCGGAGATATTAAAAACACGATTGTAGAACAAGGAGGCACATTGTTGAAAGAAGTTCAAGTTTTCGATGTTTATCAAGGTGAACACTTGCAGCCTGGTAAAAAGTCGATAGCCTTCAGCTTGTTCTATCAGGATCCGGACAGAACATTGAAAGATGAGGAAGTAGAAGCATCCTACCAGACAATTCTGTCCGCAGTAGAGGAAAAACACCAGGCAGAGTTACGGGGTTAGAAAGAGGGAGCTGTGACAAAATCATAATGCCAAGTTTAAAACCGAACGATTCCAATTCGTTCGGTTTTTTCATTGTTGTATTGGAGAATATACATTTCATCGTCTGGAGATAATGATTGGCTGAAAAGCTCCAGCGCCTACCCCCTCGAGGTCTTAAGCCCACCCTCTGTGTGTCGGAAAGTGCAACGGCGAGGCTGTCTTAAGCTTGTCGGAGGCCCACGCGATGTGGCGATGTGGGTCATGCAGGCGTTGCCACAGGACGTGGCGGCCTAGCCTGTACTCCTTTATACAGGCTCTTGCGCTTTGTCCCTGGCTATGCTTTTATCATAGCCAGTTGTCATATAGTAAGCGTTGGGTAGTGGATAGGAATGTATCCTGGAGAACAATAATTATTGTAATTTTATGTTAAATTAGATATAGAGATTTATAAAGGAAGAAAAGGATGACGTATCTTCTTATCAATACAGGAGGTTCATGATTTAATAAAAGCTCCCCAAAAGGATTCCGTTTCAGTTACCATTGATAATGGTGCATTTCAATTGCAAGAACAGGAGGACTTCACCTCCCTAAACCAGTCAGGTTCTGTTTTTTGTATGTTTGACCAACAGATTCAGGAAAGTGTTTTGTAATATATGCCTGCGTAAAACCTATTGAATATACAGGGAATCCAGTGTTGCGGTGGAACAGCTGCTGCAAAAAGCTGTCCCAGTTTATCAAACATGAGAACTTATTAAACGAATTGATTCCTTCCCAACTAGTAAAGGGTTTGGATTATTATTTCGGTAGTTTGAAGGAGAATGTCTGCATGCTCGTTGGTTGCATGGAAGGTAAGGAAAAATATACCAACTCCAAGTCACCATTTTATGGTTTCAGGAAGGGGGGAAAATATGTATAGGGAACAGCCGGTCCCGGACTTTTCACCCCATCCGTTTGCGGTGTGGTTCTTCATCATTGTGTTCGGCATACCATTTGTCGCACTGTTGGTCTGGTCGATTATAAAACCTGATCAAAGCTATTTGTTTGGCAGACGTTGGATGTTCAATGGGGAACCAAAGGTTTCTGAATTAGGCGCCTTTTGGATTCGGCTTTTATCCATCATTATGTTGATTATTACATTGATATCTTTTATAGACTGGATAGTTCGTTGAGTTAATCGACTAAGTACGATGAAAGATACTTCCTGTAATGAAGAGGGGGGATCAACCGACAGCAGAAAATTATTCCTGTGCCACTCGTGTGCCACTCGGCAAAAAACGGGCAACAATTGCCAGCCAGGCGAAATTTGCTCAGGTAGTGTCAATATCCATAAATCGAAGACGACCCACGGAGGCAAGGTGCGCAGATTTCCGACGGGAATAGCGAGAGCTGAAGCCCTGCTCTGCGGAAAGCGACGTACCTTGCCGGTGTGGATATTTACCATCTATGCTATTTTTCGCTTATTAAAAGTGTCTCAGGTCTATCAGAAGTCCTTCTGTGTGTATGCTTCCGCTTTTTTTGTATTGGCGAAATGAAGCTTGGCAATTTCCCCCAATGCTTGCTTTCCATGTCTTTGAATGATTCTTGCTGCAGTCTGGTCGACTTTTTGGGATGCGCCTTTAGGTAATTCGATCCCCATTTTTTTAGATAGTTTATTCATCTCGTTCACAAAGCTGGCTCTGGCTAGTATCGATCCCGCCGCCACAGCAATAGAGTGACTTTCCGCCTTTGTCATAAAGTATACATTGTCTTGAAGAACAGATCTTTCTGATTTTAAATGATTGATATAGACGCCTGGCTCGGAAAATTGGTCAATCAAAATCCCGGAAGGCCGTTCGGGAGCGATTTTTTTAGAAACCTTTTCAAGGGCATGATGGTGCAGCATCGTTTTCATCTTTCCTTGAGACCAGCCTTTTGCCTGAAGTCGATTGTATTTCTCATTTCTAAGAACGACTAATGAATAAGGGATCGACTGGGCAATCAGCGCCTTGGCAATTGCCGAGATTTTTTCGTCCGTCAGATTTTTGGAATCTTTTACTCCCAGTTCTTTCAACAATGGTATTTGCTCAGCAGTAACATAGACTGCCGCAACCGTAATCGGACCGAAAAAGTCTCCAGTACCTGCTTCGTCTGATCCGATATGGGAGCTTGTGAACAGTCCCTCCGGCGGGGCATAAGCATGTTTTTTTCTCGCTGTCTGTTTCGTTTTTAAAGGACTCTTTCCGTTTTTGTCCCCCCACTTACTTGCTTCCTTATCAGAACCCTTGCCTTGAAAAAGGACTTTTCCGGACTTATATGCAGTTATGGAACAATCTGGGGTTTTGGCAGCAAAGACAGAACCTGGTGGAGCGGTTTTCATTCGATCCTGATAAAAAGCTTTCATTTTTTCAATTATTTCATTATTCAATTTCAAAACTACTTGCGGCAATTCGATCTCCCCATTTCCTTTCGGATATATAAATTATAACAGTTTCCTGATGGATGGAATAATCACGTCACATTAGTTTCCTAAATGACAATCTTCGTGTTAATATTAACTTTAGGATTTTATCACAATCATGCTTCAACGGTAAAATGGTTCCGGTTTCCGAAAAACCATGTTAAAGCGAAAGTTAGACGCAGTTGGTGAAAACAAACTAATAGCGGACGACGCTGATTGAACATATGGTAGCTATGAGAACAAGGGGGGAAAAACGTGTCCCAATCTGACAAAACACGTACTACAGTAGAGATACACAATCGTTCCTATACAATTGTAGGAGATGAGCCTGCTCACCATGTCAGGATGGTGGCGAGTCTTGTCGATCAGCAAATGAGGGAAATACAGGAAACAAATCGAAGCCTGGATACGACAAGGCTTGCGGTGTTGACAGCTGTCAACACGATGAACGATTATTTAAAATTGAAGGAAGAGTATACCGAACTGTTAGGTTCAATTAAACAGAAAAAGGAACAAGATAACAATGATTGATTTAATTTTGATTGTCATTCTCATTTTTGGCTTTTTTACAGGCCTTAAACGAGGTTTTATTTTGCAATTATTCCATTTGATTGGTTTTATTGCCGCCTTTATCATAGCGGCGGCTTATTATGACGATTTAGCACCGAAGCTGAAACTTTGGATTCCCTACCCGGATATGCCGGATGATGCTTCGTGGGGAATCTTTCTTGATTCCCTCCCGTTGGAGACAGCTTTTTATAACGCCATAGCGTTTGCTATCATCTTTTTTGCGGTGCGGATTGCGCTTCAAATCATCGCTTCCATGCTGGATTTTGTAGCAGCTTTGCCGATTTTGAGTTCCATCAATGGTTTACTGGGTGGTATCCTCGGGTTTGTTGAGGTATACCTGCTGGTTTTCCTGCTATTATACATCGGAGCTCTGCTTCCGATTCAATTCGTCCAGACTATTCTGGAGCGATCAATGATTGCCTCCTTCATGATCGAACATACCCCTTTTATCTCGGGACAGCTAAAAGCTCTATGGTTCGAACATGTAGCTGGATTATTTCAGGCTAAATAATAGAATGCCGGTATTTACGCTCCGGCTGAAGAGGCTGTTCCAACAGGCAGTTATCTCCTAACACTGCACTGCATGGCGCGTGGCTGGATGAAACCAGTTACTGTGCACTCCGTGGAGCGGAGATATCAAACTGTCAATGGGGGTAGTCTCTTTTTACTCGCTGGGACTGGTAATGAGATATCATCTATATAGGAACCCTTCTAGAATGAAAGCAAATAAAAGGACGGTGCCAAGGATGGAAATAAATAAAAAAGATGTCATTAAACTGTTGGAAAAAATAGCTGTTTACCTGGAGTTGAAAGGGGAGAATCCTTTCAAAATATCTGCCTACCGAAAAGCAGCCCAAGCTTTGGAAACAGACGACCGCTCGCTGAATGAAATCGATGATTTCACGAAAATAACTGGAATAGGAAAAGGTACAGCCACTGTCATCGACTCTTTTATCGCCAATGGAGAATCGGACACCTTGAGACAACTGCAAGAAGAAGTACCGGAGGGCTTGGTGCCGCTTCTGAATTTGCCTGGCTTGGGTGGAAAAAAACTCGCCAGGCTTTATCAAGAACTGGGTGTAGTGGATGCAGCCAGTTTAAAAGAAGCATGTGAAACAGGCAAGGTCGAGGCATTGAGCGGTTTCGGGAAAAAATCAGCCGAAAAGATAGTCAAAGCGCTGGACGAGGCAACCAACCGGCCTGAACGTCTCCCGATTGCATTCATGCTGCCAATCGCAGAAAAAATTGAAGGGTATTTGCAGCAAATAGAACCGATCCTCCGTTTTTCCCGGGCCGGAAGTATCCGCCGTATGAGTGAAACAATCAAGGATCTCGATTTTATCATTGCAGCCGACCGACCGGAAGAGGTAAGGGATGCCTTGTTACAGCTGGAAAACATAAAAGAAGAAATAGCTACCGGAGATACAAAGGTTTCTGTCGTCCTTGAAGAAGGATATGATGTAAATGTGGATTTTCGGATTGTAGCTCCTGAAGAATTCGCAACGACGCTCCATCACTTTACAGGCTCGAAGGACCATAACGTCGCCATGCGGCAGCTTGCGAAAGCTCAAGGAGAAAAGATCAACGAGTATGGCATTGAAAACAGTGAATCTGGAAAAATCATCACTTTTGAAACAGAACAGCAATTTTTCGAACATTTCGGCCTTCACTTTATCCCGCCCGAAGTCAGGGAAAACCTGGGCGAACTAGAGGAATTCCGTTCTTCTGTACGATTGGTGGAACCGGCTGATATACGCGGAGATTTGCATATGCACACAACTTGGAGCGATGGTGCCCAGTCCGTCGAGGAGATGGTGGGAAAAGCAAGAGAACGCGGCTATGAGTACATTGCCATTACGGATCATTCCAAATATCTTAGGGTTGCCAACGGATTAGATGAAGATCGGTTGAAAAAACAGGCAGAAGAAATAGCGCGGTTGAATGATAAATATTCGGATATCCATATTTTTGCGGGAGTGGAAATGGATATCCTGCCAGATGGTTCACTCGACTTCAGTGATGATTTTCTTAAGGAGATGGACTACGTCATCGGTGCAATTCACTCCAGCTTTTCGCAATCTCAGGAAAAAATCATGAACCGATTGCTGGCAGCTGTTGAAAATCCTTATGTCAATGTCATTGCCCACCCTACAGGAAGGTTGATTGGACGGCGTAAAGGTTATGCGGCAGATGTGGACATGCTGATTGACAAAGCCAGGGAAACAGGAACAGTTTTAGAGCTGAATGCCAATCCGAATCGCCTCGATTTGTCATGGAAGTGGCTGCAGAAGGCCCAGGAGAAGGGAGTAAACATTGCAATCAATACAGATGCGCACAGCTACCATACTTTAGAGTTTATGGATGTGGGGGTCGGCTCTGCAAGGAAAGGCTGGTTGAGACCTGAATCTGTGATTAACACGTGGACGAAGGATGAATTAGTGACTTTGTTTAACCGTAACAAATAAAAGGCTTGAGGGAAAAGCCTTTCGAATAAAAGGAGTTTATATTCATGAACGAAAGAATTTACCAGGTACTTGAATATAAGAAAATCATTGACATGCTTACAGATCAAGCAGCCTCTTCATTAGGAAAGGAACGGGCTGCATCCTTGAAGCCCTCCCACGAATTGGAGAGAGTCAATCGGCTGCAAGCGGAAACGGATGAAGCGGCTCAAGTACTGAGATTGAAAGGTTATGTTCCGCTGGGCGGTATTTTTGATATTAAACCAAGCATCCAGCGCACGATTATCGGGGGCGTTTTGAATCCTGGCGAATGTCTTGATATTGCCAGCACCATTTATGGCGGAAAGCAAATGAAATCTTTTATCGCCGAGATGGAAGAACCGGAACTGCCGATTATCCGGGAGTTTACCGATCAAATTGTCCCCCTGAATGAATTGGAGCGACAAATCAAGAGCTGTATTGATGATCATGGCCATGTGATGGACGGTGCTTCTGATAAATTGCGGACCATCAGGTCGAAAATCCGGACGAATGAAAGCCGTGTACGTGACCGCTTGGAAAATTACACAAGAACCAAATCGAAAATGCTGTCCGATGCGATAGTCACGATACGGAATGAGCGCTATGTTTTACCGGTAAAACAAGAATACCGAGGAGCCATTGGAGGTATTGTGCATGATCAGTCTTCTTCCGGTGCCACTTTGTTTATTGAACCGCAGGCAGTGGTTGATTTAAACAATCAGTTGTCGGAGGCAAGGGCTGAGGAGAAAAATGAAATAGAACGTATCCTGCGCGGCTTGTCGGAACGAATTGCAGAAGATCAGGAATTTTTGTATCAAAATGTGGAATCCCTCGGTCAAATTGATTTCATGTTTGCACGGGCAAAACTCGGTAAACAAATGCGTGCCGCTATGCCGACCATGAATGATCAAGGTATTATCAGGATGAAGCAGGCCCGGCATCCATTGATTCCAGAAGATGAAGTGGTTGCGAACGATGTGGAACTTGGGGAGACCTATACCTCCATTGTTATTACAGGACCGAATACAGGTGGAAAAACAGTCACATTGAAAATGATCGGGCTTTGTACGTTGATGGCTCAATCAGGATTACAGATACCGGCGATGGACGGTTGTGAGCTTGCCGTATTTTCCAATGTGTTTGCCGATATCGGAGATGAACAATCGATAGAACAAAGCTTGAGTACTTTTTCTTCTCATATGACAAACATCGTCGAGATTCTGAAACATGTCGATAGTCAAACGCTTGTATTGTTTGATGAATTAGGAGCGGGCACAGACCCGCAAGAGGGTGCTGCCCTCGCTATGGCGATCCTTGACGAAGTAATCAGGAAAGATGCTCGGATTGTTGCCACGACACATTATCCGGAATTGAAAGCTTATGGGTATAACAGGGAAAATGTCATCAATGCATCTGTTGAATTTGATGTTCAAACCCTTAAACCGACATACCGGTTGCTTATAGGCGTGCCGGGTCGAAGCAATGCCTTTGAAATTTCCCGGAGACTTGGACTTGATGAGGAAATCATCAGCATTGCCAGGAACCATATAGGAACAGATTCGAAAAGTGTTGAAAACATGATTGCTTCTTTAGAAGAATCAAGGCGTGGCGCAGAACAAGACTATGAAGCTGCCAGCAGGACCCTCGATGAAGCAGAGCGTTTAAAACAGGATCTCGAAAAACAATGGCGGGACCTTGAAGAAAAACGGGAATCGGTATATAGAAAAGCTGAAGAAAAAGCAGAAAAAGCCTTGCAAAAAGCTCGCGAAGAGGCGGAGACAATTGTCTCCGAGCTTCGGTCTATGAAGCAAAGCGGTTTGAAAGAACATGAGTGGATCGAAGCGAGGAAAATGCTGGACGAAGCACAGCCACAATTAGCGAAAAAGCGACAGACGACGTCAAAGGAAGAGAAACAGGAACACCAGGAATTGCATCCAGGTGATGAAGTCAAACTTTTAACCATCAATCAGCAAGGGACGATTTTAGAGAAAGTGAATGACAAGGAATTTCTCGTCCAAATTGGTATAATGAAAATGAAAGCAAAGCAAAAGGACTTACAATTTGTTAAACGGGAACAACCTTTGGTCGAAAAACCAATGGCAACGGTGAAAGGTTCCAGCTATCGTGTCAAGACAGAACTGGATCTCCGGGGAGAAAGGTATGAAGATGCCTTACAGCAACTGGAGAAATATGTCGATGATGCCCTGTTAGCCGGGTATCCACGAGTGTCGATCATCCACGGGAAAGGAACCGGTGCCTTGAGAAACGGGGTACAGGAATTCGCCAAAAGACACCCGCGTATCACCAATTATCGTGCAGGTGGTATGAATGAAGGAGGGAGCGGTGTCACGGTTTTAGAATTTTAATTTTTAGCGATCAATCAGGTCCCGGGTGAGAAAATGCCCGGGAGCGAATCGCTTGAGATTGGATAAAGACTCACAGCATTCAAAAAGGGAGTTGTAACCATGACCGGGTTTTGGGAAAATACGCTCGTCGAAACTGCAGCAAGATACAGTGTTTCTATTTTATGTCTGGTTTTGTTTCTTGCTGTTTTCGAAATCGTCACTTCTTATAAAAATTGGGAAGAAATCAAAAATGGAAACATGTCAGTAGCGATGGCTACCGGCGGGAAAATATTCGGTATAGCCAATATCTTCAGGTATTCCATCGAACATAATGATACACTTTTACAAAGTATCGGTTGGGGGATGTTCGGATTCTTTTTGTTATTGATCGGATACTTCATCTTTGAATTTTTGACACCTACATATAAAATTGATGATGAAATTGCCAGTGATAACCGGGCGGTGGGGTTTGTGTCAATGGTTATCTCGGTCGGTCTATCTTTTGTCATCGGAGCAAGTATCGGATAAATAGAGGGGGAGTTACTGCATGGAAACATTGGCAAAGGTCCTGGCGGTGGTTGCTGTCGTATTTCTCATTGTCGGAATCATCTACATGGTGAATGTGTCTTGAGGAGCGGACCTCACAGGAGTTCCGGGAATGGTGGAAAAATAAAAAACATTTCAAAAAACAGCTGAAAAAGTTATAATGAACTTAATACAAAAAAGGAGGTAGTTGGATGGGCAATGAAAAACCGTGGTTGAAACAGTATCCTGCCGATATCCCAACGAGCATTCGCTATGACGAGAAACCTCTGCATGAATACTTGGAGGAAAGCGCTCTGAACAACCCAAAAATGAAAGCGCTTTATTTCATGGGCAGGGAAATGACGTATGAAGAAGTCTATGAGCAGGCTTTGAAATTGGCAGGATTCCTCCAATCTCTTGGTATCAAAAAAGGGGACCGCGTTGCGATTATGCTGCCAAATACTCCCCAGGCTGTCATCGGCTATTATGCGGTACTGATGGCAGGAGGGATTGTCGTTCAAACCAATCCCCTTTACCAGGAACGTGAATTGGAATATCAACTCCAGGATTCCGGGGCAAAAGTTATCATATGCCTTGACATTTTGCTTCCTCGTGTCTCCAAAGTAAAGAAAAATACGGCGTTGGATCACATAGTAGTGACCCAAATCAAGGAATACCTGCCTTTCCCTAAGAATTTGATCTACCCTTTTATCCAAAAAAAGCAGTACAATATGGTTGTAAAACTGGAGGCGTCCGCCGATACGCATCTCTGGAGCCAGGTGATTTCCGAAACGGGTCGGAGATTGGAAGCTTGTGCCATTGATCCGAAAGAGGACCTTGCTTTATTGCAATACACAGGAGGGACAACCGGATATCCGAAAGGCGTCATGCTGACCCATTATAACCTTGTCTCCAACGGGTTGATGTCCAAAGCCTGGCTTGGAAGCAAACAGAAAAGGGATATCGTAATGGGAGTACTTCCTTTTTTTCATGTTTATGGGATGACAACCGTGATGAACTATTCTATTATGACTGGTTCGAAAATGATCCTTATGCCGAAATTTGAACCGGAGGATGTCTTGAAAACAATTGAAAAACAAAAACCAACTGTTTTTCCGGGTGCTCCGACTATTTATATCGCCCTGCTTCATCATCCACGGCTCAAGCAGTACGATCTATCATCCATCGAAGCATGTTTAAGTGGGTCGGCACCACTTCCGGCAGAAGTGCAGCAACAATTTCAAAAAGTGACGAAAGGAAATCTAGTGGAGGGCTATGGATTGACCGAATCATCTCCCGTCACCCATTCCAATTTCTTGAACGGTAACAATGTCAGTGGCAGTATCGGTGTGCCTTGGCCTGACACGGATGTTAAGATAGTCGACATGGAGTCGCTTCAGGAGTTGCCATACGGGGACATAGGAGAAATTGCCGTAAAGGGGCCCCAAGTGATGAAAGGGTATTGGAACAGAGAAGAAGAAACGGAACAGGTATTGAAAGACGGCTGGCTCCTTACAGGGGATATCGGCTATATGGATGAACGAGGATACTTTTATGTGGTCGATAGAAAAAAAGATATGATCATTGCCGGCGGATATAACATTTATCCGAGAGAAGTGGAAGAGGTGCTTTATGAGTTTAATGGAGTGCAGGAGGTAGTCATTGCAGGGATACCTGACGAATATCGCGGTGAAACGGTAAAGGCCTATATTGTTCCGAAGCTTGGGGTGCAGCTGGATGAAGAAGAGTTGGACCGATTTTGCCGCAAACATTTAGCCGCTTACAAGGTTCCGCGTATTTATGAATTCATGGATGAACTGCCGAAAACAGCCGTTGGGAAAATATTGCGCAGGAAGCTGGTCGAGGAAGATAAGAAGAAATTGGTGCGGGAAGCAACCAAAACGGTTTGATACTTATGAGAGTTCCAGACTTGGCGAAAGCCAGGTTGCAATTTTAATAGACAAGCTCAACATGGTTGACAGAAGAAGTGGGCACTTGTAAAATAAAGGTGAATGATTATTCATTCATTATAAGAATTTCCACTAGGAGAATGTAACAATGAAAAACACCAAACCAAAGTTCAACCAGATTATTGATGCAGCAGTAGAGGTCATAGCCAAGAATGGATATCATTCATCACAAGTGTCCAAGATTGCAAAAAAAGCAGGGGTGGCAGACGGAACCATTTATTTATATTTCAAAAATAAAGAGGATATCCTCGTCTCCTTGTTTCAAGAAAAAATGGGCCAATTCATCGAAAGAATCGAACAGGAAATAGCGGAAAAGAGCAATGCCGAAGAAAAATTGCTTGAATTAATCCGGCTGCATTTCAGTCAGCTTGGAGCCAACCTTCCCTTGGCTATTGTAACCCAGTTGGAGCTGCGCCAATCCAATCCCGAACTGCGAAAAAAAATCAATGAAGTATTGAAGCGTTATTTAACCGTCATTGACAGTATCATCGAAGAAGGGGTGGAAGAGAAACTGTTTCAGGAAGATTTGAATAAAAAGTTGGTCAGGCAGATGATTTTCGGAACCATTGATGAGACAGTCACCAACTGGGTGATGAAGGATCATAAATACAGTTTGGCGGATCAGGCTGAGGAAGTTCACGAGCTTCTGATCAACGGAATCTCAAAAAGATAACCTTTAAGGGTGGCAAGGAGGAGAAAGAATGGGTACTATTCACTATCAAAAGTCGGGACAGGTGGCCAGTCTCACGATCAGTAGTCCGCCTGCCAATGCTTTGTCCCGTTCCATTTTGGAGAAACTAGAATCCATATTAGACGAGATGGAACAAGCACAAGACATCAAAGCGATTATTTTAAAAGGGGAAGGGAAATTTTTCTCGGCGGGAGCTGACATAAAGGAGTTCACTTCCCTTCAACAGGCGGAAGATTATAAAGCACTGGCCAAACAAGGGCAAGTACTGTTTAACCGGATGGAGGGGTTCAAGATTCCTATTATTGCCGCTATTCATGGAGCGGCTTTAGGTGGCGGGCTTGAATTGGCAATGGCCTGTCACATCCGGCTCGTCAGTGAACAAGCAAAACTTGGCCTTCCAGAACTGACAATCGGAATTATTCCCGGATTTGCCGGAACGCAGCGTTTGCCTGCTTATGTAGGAGCCGCGAAAGCATATGAAATGATTTTGACTGGTGAACCGATCAGCGGGAGCAAAGCTGCCGAATATGGACTTGCCAATCATAGCTATCCCGAAGAAGTATTGTTTGAAAAGGCTGAGGAACTTGCTGCAAAAGTGGCAGCGAAAAGCGGGCCGACCATCCATCGTGTGATGAAGCTGATTCCTTACACGAAAAACAGTAATTTTCAGGAAGGGATTGAAGCAGAGGCGGAAGCGTTTGGGGAGATTTTCGGAAATGAAGATGCCAACGAAGGAATACGTGCTTTCATAGAAAAGAGAAAGCCGAATTTTCGAGACAAATAGAAAGGATGATAAGATGAATATCTATGTGCTTTTAAAAAGAACGTTTGATACGGAAGAAAAAATCAACATTCAACAAGGCAAGATCGATGAGGACGGAGCGGAGTTCATTATCAATCCGTATGATGAATATGCCGTAGAGGAAGCGATAAACCAGCGCGATCAACATGGCGGTGAAGTAACTGTAGTGACCATTGGGGAAGAGGATTCCGAAAAACAATTGAGGACTGCGTTGGCGATGGGAGCGGACAAGGCCGTTCTGATCAATACGGAAGACGATTTGGAGGCAGGAGATCAGTTCACTACCGCAAGAATACTGGAAGCTTACTTTGAGGGTAAACAGCCTGATCTAATATTGGCTGGAAATGTTGCCATTGATGAAGCTAGCGGTCAGGTGGGCCCAAGACTTGCAGAAAGACTGGGGATGCCTTATGTAACAACAATCACCAATCTGGAGATCAAAGGAGAAAGCGCTGACATAGAGAGGGATGTCGAGGGGGACGTGGAAAAAGTCCAAACAAGTCTGCCGCTTCTGGTAACTTGTCAACAAGGATTGAATGAGCCGCGGTACCCATCCCTTCCAGGCATAATGAAAGCAAAGAAAAAACCTTTGGAAGAGCTGGAACTAGATGATCTTGACTTGGATGAGGACGACGTGGAACCGAAAACGAAAACAATCGAAGTATTCCTTCCACCAGAAAAAGCGGCGGGCAGAGTGCTGGAAGGAGAAGTCAATGACCAGGTAAAAGAACTGGTGTCATTGCTTAAAACAGAAGCCAAGGTATTATAAACAAGCAGAAGGGAAGGAGCATGGACATGAGCAGAAAAGTACTGGTAATAGGTGAAACGCGGGACGGAGTCTTAAGAAACGTAACCTTTGAGGCAATAGCGGCAGCTGAAACCATAAGCGATGGAGGAGAGATAGTCGGCCTTGTATGCGGGAGGGCTGGTTTGAAGTCACTTGCTGAAGAAATGATCCATTACGGAGCAGATCGAGCATTAGTGGTAGAACATTCAAAATTGGAAACGTATACATCGGAAGGATTTGCCCAGGCCGTTGGGCGGATTATTGAAAAGGAGGAGCCCGATGCCATCGTAATGGGCCATACGGCGATAGGAAAAGACTTGACGCCGAAATTGGCCGCCCGTTTTGAAACCGGCTTAGTATCCGATGTGACGGAGTTGGAAGAAGCCGGTGACAATGTTGTCTTTACCAGACCTATATACTCAGGGAAAGCATTTGAAAAGAAGATCATTACCGATGGAATTCTTTTTGTGACAATCCGGCCTAACAATGTCGCGGCATTGGAAAAGGATACATCTCGTACTGGAGATATAACGGCAATGGAAGTGGAAATTGACGACTTGCGTACGGTTATTTCCGATGTCATAAAGAAAACTGCTGACGGAGTGGACTTGTCGGAAGCGAAGGTAATCGTCGCTGGTGGCAGAGGTGTGAAAAGCAAGGAAGGGTTCGATCCCTTGTACGAACTGGCAGAAGTATTGGGAGGTGCTGTTGGTGCATCAAGGGGTGCATGTGATGCAGACTATTGCGACTATTCCCTGCAAATCGGCCAGACAGGGAAAGTGGTTACACCGGATTTATATATTGCCTGTGGCATTTCCGGGGCGATCCAGCATCTTGCAGGTATGTCTAACTCTAAGGTGATTGTCGCCATCAACAAAGATCCGGAAGCAAATATTTTCAACATTGCTGATTACGGAATTGTAGGAGATTTATTTGAAATCATTCCTCAATTGATAGAAGAAATCAAACAGGCAAAAGTGAATGCCTGATGACAAATAGGCGGCAGAGGGCTTACGGGGCACTGTCGCCGCTTTTTTTGCACTTTTTCATGATGGTGGAAATACGATGAATCAAGAATAAATAAAATAAGAAAAATTGAATGGAAGAAACGACCTTGGAAATGATACATTGTAAGCAAACTATTAGCGTTAAAGGAAAAAAGGATGCTATACTCTAAGACGAATTAACATTTATCCTGACAAAAATGTCTGCTATACTAATGAATCATATCCGGAATCGGATGATAATTAGTAAAGCTTCCATCCATGGATGGAAAAAAGGACTCAAGAGGAGGAAATATAAATGGCAATTGTAACTGCAACCGATCAAAACTTCTCAACAGAAACAGGAGACGGTGTCGTTCTGGCCGATTTTTGGGCACCTTGGTGCGGGCCGTGTAAAATGATCGCTCCAGTTTTGGAAGAAATCGATGATGAGATGAGCGACAAAGTCAAAATCGTCAAACTTGATGTCGATGAAAACCAGGAAACAGCCGGGAAGTTCGGAGTTATGAGCATTCCTACACTTCTTTTATTCAAAGATGGAGAAGTAGTGGATCAAGTAATCGGCTTCCAACCGAAAGAAGCATTGGTAGATTTAATTAATAAGCACTCCTAAAAGTGCTGCCAACTGCAGTTGTACTGATAAATGCTCAAACAGTCCCTTGTTGCCATGATTGTGACAAGGGACTGTTTTAATGTCACCGATAACTTTTCAGAAGCCCGCAGGATGTGGGCCATGCAGACGTTGAGAGAGAAAGTGAGAACATAACCTGTATTTCTTTAAACAGGTAGTTGTGCTTTTTCTTTATTGGCATTAGACTCAATATCGCATTTGGGGGAAGTAACACATGAACGAACGTATAAAAGAGAAGCTTGCAGTACTGCCCGCTCAACCAGGCTGTTATCTGATGAAAGATAAACAAGGCACCATTATCTATGTGGGAAAGTCGAAAGTATTGAAAAACCGTGTCCGCTCCTATTTCACCGGGGCAAACGATCAAAAAACACAAAGATTGGTGCAGGAGATTGTGGAATTTGAATATATTGTCACCTCTTCTGAAATTGAAGCGCTTATTCTTGAAATGAATTTAATCAAAAAATATGATCCTAAATATAATGTCTTGTTGAAGGACGATAAAACATATCCCTATTTAAAAATAACAGCGGAAGAGCATCCCCGGCTGATCGTGACAAGAAAAGTAAAAAAAGACAAGGGGAAATATTTCGGTCCGTACCCGAATGTGATTGCAGCCAGAGAGACGAAAAAACTGCTGGACAGGCTGTATCCTCTGCGAAAATGCGATAAAATGCCGGACCGGGTTTGTTTATATTACCATATGAACCAGTGTTTAGGTCCTTGCCAGTTTCCAGTATCCCAAGAAACGAACAAGCAAATCGTTCAAAGCATCAGTTCTTTTCTGGGTGGCGGTCATAAGGAAATCAAAAAAGAACTTAAAACAAAAATGTATAAGGCATCTGAGGACCTCGATTTCGAACGGGCCAAAGAGCTGCGCGACCAAATCCAGCACATCGATGCAGTGATGGAACAGCAAAAAATGACGCTTAAAGATACAGTGGACAGAGATGTGTTCGGCTATTCCTTTGACAAAGGCTGGATGTGTGTCCAGGTGTTTTTTGTAAGACAAGGCAAATTGATTGAGCGGGATGTCTCGATTTTTCCTTTTTTTGACGATCCGGCTGATACCTTTTTAAGTTTTATCGGGAGGTTTTATCTTCATCAAAATCACCCGAAGCCGAAGCAGGTGTTGGTTCCCGCCCCGACTGACAAAGACTTGCTGAAAGAACTGCTTGAAGTGGATGTTACGGTTCCATACAGAGGAAGAAAAAAAGAGCTGGTGGAATTGGCAGAAAAAAATGCGGAAATTGCTTTGGAAGAAAAATTCTCTATCATAGAAAAGAATGAAGAACGGACAATCCTTGCAGTAGAAAACTTAGGAGAAAAGCTTCACATTGAAACCCCGCATCGGATCGAGGCTTTTGACAATTCGAATATCCAGGGAACCGATCCTGTGTCGGCGATGATTGTTTTCATAGACGGGAAACCGGACAAGAAACAATATCGGAAGTATAAAATCCGCAGTGTGGAAGGGCCGGATGATTACGAGACGATGCGTGAAGTAGTGAGGCGGCGTTACTCAAGAGTGTTGAAAGAGGGGCTTCCACTTCCAGATTTGATTGTAATCGACGGAGGAAAAGGGCAAATGAAGGCTGCTTCCGATGTCTTGGAAAACGAACTCGGCCTCGATATTCCTTTGTGCGGACTTGCCAAGGACGATAAGCACAGGACAAGCGAGTTACTTTATGGAGTTCCCCCTGCCGTTGTGGATTTGGACCGGAACTCGAAAGAATTTTATTTGATTCAGCGGATACAGGATGAAGTTCATCGGTTTGCAATCACATTCCATCGTCAGCTTCGGGGGAAAAGCGTGTTCAAATCAGAACTTGATAACATCCCGGGAGTAGGGGAAAAACGTCGAAGATTGCTGCTGAGGCATTTTAAATCGGTTACCGAGATAAAAAATGCCAGTCAAGAGGACTTGGTCCGTTTGGGGCTCCCTGCTCCTACTGCAGATGCGATTCTTCAACACTTGAATGAGAATGAGAATAAAGCAGAGGAATAAGTGAAACCGGATCGGCGCAATTGAATTGATTGCTCGCCAATCCGGTTTTTTTGTTGAAGTGACAAATATGAGTTTTTTGCCATGGACATGGAAGTATCCGCTTGGCAATAGATTTTCATTACAGTGTGTCAGGAAATATAGTAAGCGAAGACAGAATACAATGGAATTCCCGCCTGAAAGGCTGGTTTAAAGGAGAGTGAGTCAACTCAAAAGAACATGGTCCTTTTTCAATGAGGGCAGGCCTTACCCGTACAAAAAATGTTCTGACGAAAATGGGGCCGCACCTTCCTATCGAGATGAGGGTAGACTCATCCGCTTGTGTTTCAGTCATTTCGTGTAGACGATACTCAAATGGACACTACTGTTTTTTGGTTTGACCTCTTCAATACCCTCGCAGGGAAGTCCTTTTATTTGTTGAATTGCCTCTGCAAGAAACCCGGCTTCCAAACGATAGTCGACTTCTGGCAGATGTACTTGCTGACGGGCATTGATTTGTTCAGCAGTTAATTCCCAAATCATCTCTCGCCGCTTTTCTTTTATCAATTGCAATTTTCCCCAGCCCATTTTTTCAAAGAAATGGATGATTTCGTCCACGCTGCCGATTTCCATCTTTCTTGCCAGGTTCTTACCCATTATGTATAGAATGGGCGGAGCTTCTTTTCCGAGCAATTCCGGCAGGCAAACGTAACGCAGTATATCATATCCGGCTCCGGATGTATGTAAAATATCAAGGGTGGTTCCGTCGGTAAGCTGTCTGTTTTTCCCCATGTCATTCATTCCTTTCCTACCAAACTATTATTACCCGATTTTGTTATTCATGCAACCCGTACTAGAAAAAACAGGCTATAATTCCTTACCCGCTGGAGGATTTTGTGAATCGTTTTCTTGACGCTCCACTAGGATAGAAGTACAATAAGTGTGTCACAAAAATGTGCATTTTTCGAGAAATCTCACGCGGTTGGTTTTCTATTTATTGGAAAGTAAAGCGCTTTATCCGGAAAGATGCACAGATCATATCATAAGGAATTTTTGGTGAGGGGGGTACACATGGCGGAGAATCGCGATTTTTTCTATCGCAGACTACATTCACTTTTAGGGGTAATTCCAATCGGTGTGTTTTTGATACAGCACCTGCTGGTCAATCATTTTGCCGTGTATGGGAGAGAAAGCTTTGAACAAGCGGCCGGTTTCATTCATGACTTGCCGTTCAGGATTGTGCTCGAGTTCGTGGTGATTTACATTCCAATTCTTTTCCATGCAATTTTAGGTGTTTATATTGTTTTTACGGTCAAGTACAACAATAGGCGTTACAGCTTTTTCCGGAATATCATGTTCACGCTGCAAAGGGTTTCCGGCATCATCACGCTTATCTTTATCGCTTGGCACGTATGGGAAACACGGATTGCCATTGGCCTTGGGGATGCAGAACTTAATTACAGCTTAATGGAGAACATCCTGACACAGCCGTTTATGTTCTGGTTCTACATTGTCGGAGTCGTTTCTACAACGTTCCATTTTGCGAACGGTTTATGGAGCTTCCTGGTTACATGGGGATTCACGATCACACCACGCTCTCAAAGAGTGGCTACATACGCAACGCTGGTCGTTTTCTTAATAGTAACCTATATAGGTGTAAGGGCGATCTTTGCTTTTGCCTACGGAGCATAAATTTAAACAGAAAATAAAGAGTATTAAGTGAAATAGGGGAGTGAGCAAAAAATGAGTAATCTTAACGTCGTCGTCGTTGGTGGCGGTCTGGCCGGCTTAATGGCGACAATAAAGGCAGCAGAAGCAGGAGTTCACGTCGATTTGCTGTCTCTCGTACCAGTAAAACGTTCTCACTCTGTTTGTGCGCAAGGTGGTATTAACGGGGCGGTTAATACAAAAGGAGAAGGAGACTCTCCATGGGAACATTTTGACGACACAGTCTACGGAGGCGATTTCCTTGCCAACCAGCCTCCTGTTAAAGCTATGTGTGACGCAGCGCCAAGCATCATCCATATGCTCGATCGGATGGGGGTAATGTTCAACAGAACACCGGAAGGCTTATTGGATTTCCGTCGTTTCGGCGGAACCCAGCATCATCGGACAGCATATGCCGGTGCTACAACCGGACAACAGCTCCTATATGCACTGGATGAACAAGTCCGTCGTTACGAAGTGGAAGGGTTGGTTACCAAATATGAAAACTGGGAGTTTCTTTCTGCGGTAATCGATGAAGAAGGCGTAGGTCGTGGAATAGTGGCCCAGCATATTCAAAATCATGAGATCAAGGTTTACAAAGCGGATGCAGTAATCCTGGCAACCGGAGGTCCGGGGATCATTTTCGGAAAATCGACTAACTCGGTCATCAATACCGGTTCTGCTGCAGGTGCCCTTTATCAGCAAGGTGCCATTTATGCAAACGGGGAATTTATCCAAATCCATCCGACAGCCATTCCCGGAGATGACAAACTCCGCTTGATGAGTGAGTCTGCCCGCGGCGAGGGTGGAAGGGTCTGGACTTATAAGGATGGGGAACCGTGGTATTTCCTTGAAGAAAAATATCCGGCATATGGAAATCTTGTACCTCGCGATATCGCGACGCGTGAGATTTTCGATGTTTGTGTCAACCAGAAGCTTGGTATCAATGGAGAAAATATGGTTTACCTGGATCTTTCCCATAAAGATCCGAAAGAGCTGGATGTTAAACTGGGCGGAATTATCGAAATCTACGAAAAGTTTGTCGGTGAAGATCCGCGTAAAGTACCGATGAAAATTTTCCCTGCGGTCCATTATTCGATGGGCGGTCTTTGGGTCGATTATGATCAGATGACCAATATCCCGGGTGTTTTTGCTGCCGGCGAGTGCGATTATTCCCAGCACGGTGGAAACCGCTTGGGGGCTAATTCACTTCTGTCTTCTATTTTTGGCGGCATGGTTGCCGGTCCGAATGCCATAAAATATATCGAAGGACTGGAAAAAACGACAGAAGACATCCCCTCCTCTCTTTATGATGAAAAGCTGAAAGAGGAGCAAGAAACCTTTGAAAAATTGATGAGCATGAACGGCGAAGAAAATGCCTATCAAATTCATCGTGAGCTTGGAGAATGGATGACCGACAACGTCACCGTGGTCCGGGACAATGAAAAACTATTGAAAACAGATGAAAAAATTAAAGAATTGATGGAGCGTTGGGAGAATATCAATATCAATGATACTTCCCGTTGGAGCAATCAGGGTGTCATGTTTACACGGCAGTTGAAGAACATGCTGCAACTAGCCAGGGTCATCACTATCGGTGCTTATAATCGAAACGAAAGCCGTGGTGCCCACTATAAACCTGCATTTCCGGAGCGAAACGACGAAGAATGGTTGAAGACGACCAAGGCGTCGTATGATGCGGTTAACAATGAACCGGTCTTTGAATATGAAGATGTCGATGTGTCATTGATTAAACCAAGAAAACGAGACTACAGTAAGAAAAAATAAGGGGGGCAAGGTAATCATGGCTGATAAAACGATAACTTTGATCATTACACGACAGGACAGTCCAGACTCTTCTCCCTATGAGGAAACCTTTAAAGTACCTTACAGAGAGAATATGAATGTCATATCTGCATTGATGGAAATCCGCAGAAATCCTGTCAATGCCAATGGGGAAAATACTACTCCTGTTTTTTGGGAAATGAATTGCTTGGAAGAAGTGTGTGGAGCATGTTCGATGGTAATCAACGGACAAGCAAAACAATCTTGTGCCACGCTTATCGACCAGCTCGAACAGCCTATCAGACTGGAACCGATGTCTACATTTCCTGTGGTCAGGGATTTGGCAGTGGACAGAAGCAGGATGTTTGATTCGCTTAAGAAAGTAAAGGCCTGGATTCCGATCGATGGAACGTATGACTTAGGACCAGGACCGCGTATGCCGGAAAAGAAACGGCAGTGGGCTTATGAATTGTCCAAGTGTATGACCTGTGGCGTTTGTTTGGAAGCTTGCCCGAACGTAAACAGCAATTCCGACTTTATCGGGCCGGCTGCGTTGTCCCAAGTCCGCTTGTTCAATGCGCATCCAACCGGGCAAATGAATAAAGGCGAACGCCTGGAAGCTTTAATGGAAGACGGAGGTATCCATGGATGTGGAAACTCCCAGAACTGTGTCCAGGTTTGTCCGAAAGGCATTCCATTGACTACTTCCATTGCCGCAATGAACAGAGATACCAATATTCAAGCATTTAAAAACTTCTTTGGCAGCGACCATGTTTATTGATTATAAGTGAAACTGTCAGGAAAAGACTGCCTTTACCCAGATGGGTAAAGGCTTCTTTATCCTCTATTTGAAAGCGGTTACTTTACTTTTGATGAAAGGCGGACAGAAAATGAAAGCAGTCAATTACATAGAGGATTTTGAGAGTTGGAAAAAAAGTTTTGCGTTTTTCATCCCTATCCAAATCCGTTTTTCGGAAACGGATATGTTCGGCCATGTGAACAATGTTTCACCATTCATCTACTTTGAAGAAGCTCGCATTGCTTTTTTAAAGGAAGTGGGTTTGTTCCGGGACGATATGCAAAATACAGATACCATTCCGATTGTGGCAGACTTGCAGTGTGACTATCATCGCCAAATGTATTTCAATGATCAAATGAAACTGTATGTCAAAGTGAACCAAATCGGTAATACATCCATTGACATACACTACTTAGGTGTTAATCAAAAGGAAGAATTATGTATCACAGGTAGGGGAAGACTGGTCCAGATAAACGTTCACACCGGCAAACCGGCGCCATTCTCCGAAGAGGAGAAGAAAAGGCTTGCTTCAGGACCGTGACACCTTCCCTCATTCGTAAAATATCCGCATAATTAAGCAAATCTAATTCACGGGTTATACAACTTTCACATAAAATACATTGACTAAATAAACACCCTTCACCATGTGGCTTTAAAGACAGCAAGGAGGGGTTAACACTTGAATGATAGTGACTACAAGCCGAAGCAACTATTGACCAAACGTGAGAAAGAAGTATTTGAACTTCTAGTACAGGACAAAACAACAAAAGAAATAGCCCAGGAACTGTTTATTTCACAAAAGACTGTTCGGAATCACATATCAAATGCTATGCAAAAATTAGGTGTCAAGGGGCGTTCACAAGCAGTCGTAGAGCTCCTTCGTATGGGGGAACTTAAGCTCTAGTAAGAAACCGACTTTCTTTTTGAAGGTCGGTTTTTTAAGTTGCATTCTCAAGGGATAGAGAATCTCTCCTTACGGCGGTTATGATTGCAAACGGCAGAAACCATGATACAAGCAAGGGAAAAACGGGTATGTGTTTAGGCATAACGTTATCAACGGTTGCTGCATTTTTCGTCGTGGGAGGGGACTTTGTGATACAAGAAGTCATAGAATCAGATAAAATCATTTTACTCACTTCACTATTGCTTTTATTCAGTATTTTGATAACCAAGTTGTCGGACCGCTTTGGCCTGCCATCGCTGGTACTGTTTATAGGAGCGGGAATGGTGGTCGGTTCAGACGGACTCGGATTGCTATATTTTAATAATGTACAAATAGCCGAGGCAATCGGTGTTTTTTCACTGGTTGTGATTTTGTATGAAGGTGGAATTCAAACGCACTGGAAGACCATCAAGCCGGTGGTGCTGCCTTCTGTTTCGCTTGCTACGATCGGTGTGCTGCTTACGACCACTATTGTAGCTGTCGGGGCCAAATTGGTATTCGGTTTCAGCTGGCTGGAATCATTTCTTTTAGGTTCGCTTGTCGGTTCAACCGATGCTGCAGCAGTTTTTGCCGTCTTAAAGGATAAGAACATCGATGACAAAATTGAAGCAACACTTGAAGGGGAATCCGGGACGAATGATCCGATGGCTTTCTTTCTGACCATCTCCTTTATAGAATTGATTACGACAGATCGGTCGGGGATATGGTCACTGGCACTGCAATTTTTTTGGCAAATGGCAGGGGGATTGCTGTTAGGACTTTTTACCGGAAAAATGGCAAGTGTTTCTCTTAACAAAATAAAACTGTCATCCGGTGGGTTATATCCGTTGTTTGGATTGGCTTTTGCCTTTTTTTCGTATAGTGTTACCTCCCTGGTGAATGCCAGCGGGTTTTTAGCGGTATATATAACGGCGCTTGTGGTCGGAAACCTGGATTTATCGTTCCGGGAATCGATTCACAAGTTTAACGAGGGTTTCAGTTGGATGGCGCAAATATTGATGTTCATCATTCTAGGTCTATTTGTATTCCCTTCGCGTCTGTTTTCTGATTGGATTATCCTCCACGGCCTTTTGTTATCAGGGATTTTGATTTTGGTTGCAAGGCCGATCGCGACCTGGATTTCCCTTCTTCCCTGGCAGTACAGCTTGAAGGAAAAGGCATTTTTATCGTGGGCCGGCTTAAGAGGTGCCGTTCCGATTATACTGGCTTTATTTCCCATGCTTGCCGAAATGGAGAATAGTCAGTTGTTTTTCAATGCCGTGTTCTTTATTGTGTTGACTTCTGCACTGATCCAAGGGGCGTCCATTCCGTATGCGGCAACAAAGCTTGGATTGGTCAATCCGCCCCCACCTCACGATCTCGAACAACTCCAAGTGCTCACTGTTGGTCAAAAGAATCTTGACATAGTACAATATAAAGTTGAAAAACAGGATTGGGTAAATGGCAAAAAAATCAAAAACATCCGTCTTCCCAAAAATACATTGATCAACGCAATCGTCCGCCATGGCAAGGTAATCACTCCGGATGGAGATGCATTGATCCAGGAAGGGGATTCACTCTATATATTGGCAGAGCAACATTTACAGGGATCAATAGCTGACGATTTAAAAACAGGATCCGTTACGGAAGCGGACGCAGATTAAACAGCTGCTCTTGCACTTTTAGGATTTTATGATTACATTTTATATAAGTGTCCTGCCGAAAGGGGGCTAGCAGTTGCATAACACTTCAGAAGAAACAACGATCGCAGAAATCGAAAAAAAGTTACGGTATATAGCAGCAATCATTAAACAAAAAGGTAGAGAAATCTTGACCAATTACCCGATTACCGCTCCACAGTTTGTCGCCTTGCAATGGTTGAACGAAAGTGGGGACTTGACCATTGGCGAACTGTCCAATAAAATTAATCTGGCTTTTAGCACCACTACCGACTTAGTAGACAGGATGGAAAAAAACCAACTAGTCGAGAGACGGAAAGATTCCAAAGACCGTCGGGTTGTACGGATCCATTTACTTGATAAAGGGAAAAGGATCATAAAAGAAGTCATTAAAAAACGCCAGGAGTACTTGGGAGAGGTATTAGAAAATGTTTCGGATATAGAGGTTGATACACTGGAACGTATATTGAACCTGCTCCACTTACAGATGGAAAAAGTCAGCACAAAATAAGAAAAGGAGCGAGAACGGTGGATCAGCCAATTGGTGTAATAGATTCCGGTGTCGGAGGGTTGAC
Organism: Sediminibacillus sp. JSM 1682029; assembly: GCF_041366435.1. Classification (NCBI taxonomy): domain Bacteria; kingdom Bacillati; phylum Bacillota; class Bacilli; order Caryophanales; family Bacillaceae; genus Sediminibacillus; species Sediminibacillus sp. JSM 1682029. The sequence continues at coordinate 353,547 of NZ_JBEWYY010000002.1, read as the reverse complement.
AGTTGCCCGCGAATTGATGCGTCAGCTGCCGCGAGAGGAATTGATTTATTTAGGAGATACCCTTCGTTGTCCATATGGACCGCGTCCAGAACAGGAAGTCATTCAGTTCACGAAAGAGTTGGTGAACTTTTTAATGAGAAAAAGAATAAAAATGCTGGTGATTGCCTGCAATACAGCAACAGCCTTCACACTTGAACTGCTACAAAAAGAATTGCCCATCCCGGTTATTGGGGTGATCCAACCAGGAGCAAGGGCGGCGATAAAATCGACAGAAAATCTTCACATAGGAGTCATAGGTACGGAAGGGACCATTAAAAGCCAGGCATATCCTACTGCTTTGAAAAGCATCAATGAGGAAATCCATATCAATGCCCTGGCCTGTCCTCGTTTTGTTCCAATGGTCGAACAGGGAATACTAGCGGGCGAAGAAACATACCGGATTGTTTCCGAAACCCTGATTCCTATGAAAAAGAGCAATCATATCGATACGTTGATATTGGGCTGTACCCATTATCCCCTTCTTCGTGAAGTGATACAGGAAGTGATCGGTGACAAGGTGACCATCATATCTTCAGGCGAAGAAACAGCGAGAGAAGTAAGCACGATCCTGGAATATCAAAACAAGCTGTTCAATGGGGATCGCAGGCCGCAGCATAAGTTGTATACTACCGGAAAACTCACGGTGTTTGAACGAATTGCTGAATCGTGGCTTGATCAGCCTGTAGCGGAAATAGCGAATATATCACTAACTGTTTGAAAAAAGGGTCGTACAAAAGATAGACTGAAACCAAGAATCGATTGGTGCTTCGAAACTTTACGTTTCGAACTCGATTGATTCTTGTTTTTTTACATAAAGAATCAATTTCATCATTGCTCTTTTTTTGCAGAGTTGTGCAGAATTTATAAACATGTTTTTGAAAATGCAGCCTTCTAGCGTTTTGTCATTAGCCCGTAGCCCGAATACCCTCCGCTTTCCGCGGGGGAGTGGCAAGCCTCAACGGGCAGAGCCCTGTGGGGTCTTGCCGATCTCCCACTTCCCGCAGGAGTCTACGGGTATTCGGGCTACTCAGTCATTATCTTGTTGTTCCTATTTTTAATCAAAAGGTAGATCTATAAGAAAAACCACTTTTAAATAACTTATGCAACATGACTTTTCTTAACTGAGCATTAATACGATCTGCAGCTAATTTTGATGCATGAAAAACAAGCGTCACCAGGTCAAAGTGAACCTTGGCACGTTTTCCAGTACGATAACGAACATTATTAAGCTGAAAAAACTCTTTAAAGCATTTTTTCCTTCACTGTTTTTCTTGACACGCAACAAGAATCCACAATCAAGTTTAAAGATAAAGTCATGGCATGTCCGATTTTTCTTATAAACCTCGTTTCCCCGGGAGAATTTGCGGCCAAGTTTACGATACTAGAAGATTTGTCCAGACAAAATTTCTGATGCTTGGTCTAATTTTTCATACAGACCGTATATATAGTAGTACAAACCATCGTAGGAGGGGAAAACATGAGGAAGCGGTCATTGATCATTACTGTGGGCATTGTAAGTGCAGCCTTCGGGTTAACAGGTTGCGGGGTATTTCAGGGAGAGCAAACTCTGAAGGAAATGGATACTCCTCCGGAAGAAGCATCCCTTACAGATAACTTGGATGAGGTGACAGAAGAAGAGGGACAACAAGCAGAAGAGGATAGCCAGGAGACGGAAGGGGCAGAGGCTGGAACAGATACAGAAGAAGCGGAGCCGACAACTGTTGAAAGGCAATTGTATTTACTTGATGCTAATGGAATGGTAGTTCCGCAAACATTGGAGTTACCGCAACTGGAATCGAAAGAGGTGGCAAAACAGGCGCTGGAATATTTGGTGAAGGACGGCCCTGTCACAGAGCTTCTTCCGGATGGCTTCGAAGCAGTATTACCAGCCGGAACGACCATCAATAGCCTGAATCTTAAGGAAGGCACATTGACAGTGGACGTTTCAGAGGAATTTGCCGAATATCAAGCAGAAGATGAACAGAAGATTCTTCAATCCATGACCTATACCCTCACTCAATTTGAAAATGTAGACAAGGTAAAACTGCAAATAAACGGGAAAGCGAAAGAGGAGATGCCGGTTAGTGGCACTCCGATCGGCAAAGGCGTTTCCAGAGCAAATGGCATCAATATTTATAATGGCGACAATATCGATTTGATGGATAGTAAAGCAGTGACGCTTTACTATCCGGCCCAGCAAGGAGAGCAGGTTTACCACGTGCCGGTCACCCAACATGTCGAGGCTGAAGATGCGGAGGATTTTGCTTCGATCGTACAAGCATTGGTAGATGGTCCGTCACTCGATTTGAACTTGCTGAATGTGTTCAATGCGGGAACAAGTCTCACTGCAGAGCCTACCATCAAAGATGGGGTGCTGACACTTGATTTTAACGAAAATATATTGAACAGTGTAGAGAACGCCTCTATTGCGGATGAAGTCATGGAAACGTTGGTATTGACTTTGACTGATCAACCCGGAGTGGAAGCTGTTGACGTGAATGTAGCAGATATGGAGGAAATTTACAACGAAGCAGGCACGGCTTACACAGAACCTGTCACGAAAAGCATGTTTGTGCCTACGGGCAATTTGTAATCAATGAAGGGAGCCGGTACGACTGGCTCCCTTTGGCATGTTCTCTTATTTTATTTGCACGGGATGAGTTTTTAAGCGTTCATCATGAGATACGACGATCTGCCTGGTTTTACAGTATGAACTTATATAAATTGGCAAAAATATGTTACGATTAATAAGTGATTAGAAGGAGGATTCTTACAATGAGAAATAACGATAGAAAAGTTAATGAATTAAGACCAATACATATGGAAGTAGATTATGTCAAACATCCAGAAGGATCGGTCCTCATAACAGTAGGCGACACGAAAGTGATATGCAATGCAAGCATCGAGGAGCGTGTACCTCCATTCATGCGTGGCTCTGGAAAAGGCTGGATCACAGCAGAGTATGCGATGCTTCCGCGGGCGACCGAGCAACGTAACATCCGGGAATCCTCAAAAGGCAAAGTGGCGGGAAGAACGATGGAAATTCAACGGTTAATCGGCCGCTCGCTTCGCTCTGTTGTAGATTTGGAGAAAATAGGTGAGCGGACGGTCTGGGTCGATTGTGATGTGATCCAGGCAGATGGCGGAACGAGGACGGCTTCTATAACCGGTGCTTTTGTCGCCGTGGTGCTTGCTTTCGGAAGCCTTGTGGAAAAAAACATTCTCAAACAAATACCGGTAATTGACTACCTTGGAGCTACCTCGGTCGGGGTCCTTCCAGATGGAACAGAAATTCTTGATTTGCAATATGAAGAAGATTCCCAGGCACACGTAGATATGAACATCGTCATGACTGGATCTGGTGAATTTGTGGAGATACAAGGAACAGGAGAAGAAGCGACCTTTTCGATGGAACAGTTGCAAACGATGCTCGGGCTTGCCGATGAAGGGCTGCAGGAGATCTTTGCCATACAAAAACAAGCCCTTGGGAAATGGGCGGATTTTATCGGTGAGCATACGGCTAAATAAAAACTGTGGGGAGAATCGTCATGGAGCAATTAATCATAGCTACTAAAAACAAAGGGAAAGTTGAAGATTTTCGAAATTTGTTTTTAAAATATAATATTACGATTAAATCTTTGCTGGACTTTGACGAAAGCATTCCGGATATTGAAGAAACCGGTGAAACGTTTGAAGAAAATGCGGCTTTAAAAGCTGAGACGATTGCAGAAAGGTTTTCACTTCCGGTATTGGCAGACGACTCCGGCCTGGAAGTAGATGCGCTGGACGGCAGGCCGGGGATTTATTCAGCCCGTTACGCTGGTTTGGAAAAAAGCGATCAGGCAAATATCGACAAGCTGTTGGAAGAATTGAAAACCATCCCGGAAGAAGAACGCACTGCGAGATTTGTTTGTGTATTGGCGGTTGCAAGGCCGGGAAAACCGACCCTTTTCAAGCGTGGCACGTGTGAGGGAAGGGTTGCCGATCAGCCGACAGGAGAAAATGGATTTGGTTATGATCCCGTATTCTACCCTAAGGGATCAACGAAAACAATGGCTGAGATGACTCCAGAAGAAAAGAATCAAATCAGTCATCGAAAAAACGCGATGAAACAGCTGGAAGAGTGGCTGCAAAAGCTTTAAAGGGGGTGAAGCCGTCATGCCGAAAGTACTAATCATGAGCGACAGTCATGGATGGACAGAAGAAGTGGCAAAAATCCGTGATCGACATAGAGAAGAAGTAGACCAGTTCATCCATTGTGGTGATTCTGAATTGGATGCTGATGCGCCCGAGTTAGAGCACTTCATGAAAGTGGCCGGAAATTGTGATATGGACAGCCGAATGCCTGATGAGATTCATTTTTCTGTAGAGGATTTGCATTTCTATGTGACGCATGGCCATCTGCATCAAGTAAAAAGCACGTTGATGCCTTTATCCTACCGCGCAGAAGAAGTAGGCGCGCAGGTGGTATGCTTTGGCCATACCCATATGGCTGGAACGGAGCGGGTAGGTAATCAATTGTTTATTAATCCTGGCAGCATCAGATTGCCGCGCGGCCGAATTGAGCATACGTATGCTATATTGAGCTGGGGAGACAAACTTGAAATAACGGTCGAATTCAAAGACTTGAACGGGAAAACAGTCGAGGATATGGTTTTTCATACATCGTTGAATTGAAGGAAGATTGTAAACGGCCGAAAGCCAAGGCAAGGCCGTTTACAGTCAATCCCTCCAAATTTTAATGGGAAAGTTTTAAAATCGGTTGACAAGTGGGTCGATAGTTAATATAATGAATCTTGTCCGTTAAAGACGAAGCAAATTAACCGCAGCACACACTCTGTTGAATAAGTGCTAAGTGATTGTGCGGGTGTAGTTTAGTGGTAAAACCTCAGCCTTCCAAGCTGATGATGAGGGTTCGATTCCCTTCACCCGCTCCATACATAATCTTCGTTTAATTTAATACTCTATTTTCATGTCCCAGTAGCTCAGCAGGATAGAGCAACAGCCTTCTAAGCTGTGGGTCGGGAGTTCGAATCTCTCCTGGGACGTTATCATTGAGGGTTCAACTGTCCAGTTGAACCCTTTTTCACAAGATAAGATAGTATTAATTTCAGAGATGTCCAGCTCCAGCGCCTGGCTGGCTCCCGAGACCTCAAGCAAATTTTTCGGGCAAAAGAATGTCCACCGGGGCCTTGCCATAGAAGTGATAAAATTAGCTTGTATTCATTTGAACAGGTGTGCGCTTTTTTTAATTTTACGGAACAGATGAAATGGACTTAATCGGCATTCGCTTCTGACAAGCGGATGCTGAATTTCTATTTAGTGAATAATTTTTTTCTAACGGTTTTCGATCCACAGATTTAGGGTACAGATAAGATAATGATTATACATATACAACAGGTGAGGAAGGATGCGGATGAATACAAAGCAAGATAAGGTGATTATTTTTCCGAAGTGGAAGGAAGCCTTGGAAGAAGAGAGCTTGCAGGCACTAAAGGAAAAACGGTATGAGGACGCTTTACATAAGTTGAATAAACTCATTGACCATGAAATTTATTCACACGAGATTTACGCAGGGAAAATCATTTGTTTGATGGAGCTAGGAGACACAGATGAAGCGGAAGCATTGTGCCGCGACCTTGTTTCCCTTGAAGATGAGTACTTCTTTGAGTACTTGCATATATACGCCACGTTGTTGTTTCAAATGAGCGAGTATGAGCAACTGATAGAAATCATTGACGATGTGTTTGCCCGTAAAACGGTGCCCGAACCGATGAATGCCCAGCTGGAACAACTTGCGGAAATGAGCGGGAAGCTGTTGCAGGATAAAATGCAAGAAGAGGCGAATGATCACATTAATGAACTGAGCAAAGCGGTGAAACAGGGGGATCCGTTGCGTCAGTGGCGCATCATCGTACAAAGCAGTAATTTGAAGCCGGCTCCTTACTTGCGTTACTTGAAACAATTGCTGAAAGACGACAGGATTGACCCGGTGGTAAAAACAGCAATAGTGGAATGGCTTGTTTCACAGGAGGTCGATTCGGAAGTAGTAGTTGAAAAAGCAGGATCCGAGCTATCTGTAAACCCTGCAGATTTTAAAAGTGTGGAAGACCACCCTGTTACCAAGCAAATAAAGGTGCTTTTAAGGGAAGTAGAGCAGGATAATCCAACTTTGTATCAGCTTTTGGAAAAACTGCTGTATCGCTATTTATATGTAAGATACCCATCCATGCCTTTAGAAGAAGAACTAATCGCTGTCAGCCATGCCATCAAAATAATGGGGGCGAAATATTTGCAGCTGGAAGGTCTTTATCATACATATAAAAAACAAGCAGGAGAATTGGACGTTCATACATATATGGAGGAAATAGCCCGTAATGAAAAAAGTTATTTCTCCATCATCGAGGAATAGGTTCATAGATGAAATGTGTTTTATCACAAATTCCCAGTCTGTTCTAATTGTTGAAAGCAGGTCTGTTTATGTTATAATAAGGTGGTTGCAATTGCGTTCCGCCTTCGTATGATTTAATTATACACCGAATGAACGTCAAACAAGACATACTGAATTTATAGATGTTGGAGGGAATTACATGTCAGCAAAATGGGAAAAACAAGAAGGAAATCAAGGGACTTTAACCATTGAAGTTGATGCGGATAAGTTCGACAAAGCATTAGATCAAGCTTTCAAAAAAGTGGTTAAGCAAGTACAGGTTCCTGGATTCCGTAAAGGGAAAATGCCAAGAGGACTATTTGAACAGCGTTTTGGTGTAGAATCATTATACCAGGATGCGGTCGATATCATTCTTCCTGAGGCTTATACAAATGCTGTTGAAGAAACAGGCATTGAGCCGGTAGATCAACCGGAAGTGGATGTGACTCAAATCGAGAAAGGCAAGCCGCTTGTATTTACGGCACAAGTTACTGTTAAACCTGAAGTAAAACTAGGAGAGTACAAAGGCCTGGAAGTAGAAAAGGAAGATACGGAAGTAACAGATGAAGACGTTGAGCATGAGCTTTCTCATATGCAGGAACATCAAGCGGAGTTAGTCGTCAAAGAAGAAGGAACAGTCGAAGAAGGCGACACGGTCGTTATCGATTTCGAAGGTTTCGTTGATGGGGAAGCATTTGAAGGCGGACAGGCGGAAAACCATCAATTGGAAATCGGTTCAGGTTCCTTCATTCCTGGGTTTGAAGAACAGTTGATTGGAAAAGAAACTGGAGCTGACACAGAAGTACAGGTGACTTTCCCTGAAGAATACCATGCAGAAGAGCTTGCTGGTAAGGAAGCTACCTTTAAAGTCAAGATCCATGAAATCAAAGGAAAAGAATTGCCGGAACTTGACGACGAGTTCGCAAAAGATGTCGATGAAGATGTCGAAACACTGGAAGAACTTCGCAACAAAACAAAAGAGCGCCTGAAAGAACAAAAAGAGACGGATGCTGACAATAAAATGCGTGAATCTCTGATCGAACAGGCATCTGAGAATGCAGAGGTTGATATTCCGGAAGCAATGGTAGAAACAGAACTTGACAGAATGGTGAAAGAGTTCGAGCAGCGCTTGCAAATGCAAGGGATGACCATGGACATGTACTACCAATTCTCCGGTACGGATGAAACAGGCTTGAAAGAGCAAATGAAAGATGATGCTGAAAAGCGTGTCAAAACCAACTTGACTCTTGACGCAATTGCCAATCAAGAAGAGGTCGAAGTTACGGACGAAGATGTCGATAAAGAACTTGAATCGATGGCTTCGATGTATCAAACAGAGGTCGATCAGTTGAAACAAATGCTCGGTGGTAACACAGACGCCATCAAAGAAGATCTTAAATTCAAAAAAGCAATTGACTTCCTGGCAGAGCATAGCAAAACAAAATAATATAAAATTGGAAAACAAGGTGCGATTCTGGTTCGTGCCTTGTTTTCTCTATAAAAACATGTTGATTAAAATGCACTGAGCGGGTTATAGTAAAAAAACTGTCAGTCATAACATAAAATCGGCGGCTTGAATATAAAATAAAAGACAAACTTACATAACATATCAGTTGACATTTTAGAATCTTCTTACATAATAAGATTTACACTGTTTGTTCAAACTGTTCTGCTGATATTTACTGCTATCGGTTTATTCAGACGGTTTGATGGCAAGACTTTTGATGGGACTGTTTACAGCTGGCACGTAGATGGGATGTGGCCATTTGAGGTATTTTACTTTTTTCAAAACGGTATATCTGATATTATGAGCTAAAGAAAGGAATACTTGTTTGAAACTCAAATGATCTCATATCATAATAGATACTTATTACTTGAGGGGTGAATTAGATGTACAAATTTAATGAAGAAAAGGGCCAATTAAAATGTTCTTTTTGCGGAAAAAGCCAAGATCAAGTACGTAAATTAGTAGCCGGCCCTGGCGTTTATATATGCGATGAATGTATTGAACTTTGCACAGAAATAGTGGAAGAAGAATTAGGCAATGAAGAAGAAGTGGAATTCAAGGAGATCCCGAAACCTCAGGAGATCTGTGAAATTCTGAATGACTACGTGATTGGCCAAGAAAAGGCAAAGAAGAATCTGTCGGTGGCCGTGTATAACCATTACAAACGGATCAATGCCGGTAAGACTGCTTCCGATGACGTGGAACTGTCCAAGAGTAATATTGCGATGATCGGGCCGACTGGAAGCGGTAAAACGTTGTTGGCACAGACACTTGCACGGATATTGAATGTGCCATTTGCGATTGCGGATGCCACTTCCCTTACGGAAGCGGGCTATGTAGGGGAGGATGTGGAAAACATCTTGCTGAAGCTGATCCAGGCTGCTGACTATGATGTGGAAAAAGCAGAAAAAGGGATTATCTATATCGACGAAATCGATAAAGTAGCGAGAAAATCAGAAAATCCGTCCATCACCCGTGACGTTTCCGGTGAAGGGGTACAGCAGGCATTGCTGAAGATTCTTGAAGGTACTGTTGCAAGCGTACCTCCACAGGGTGGAAGAAAACATCCTCACCAGGAATTCATACAAATCGATACGACCAATGTACTATTTATTTGCGGAGGGGCTTTTGACGGCATCGAGCAAATCGTTAAGCGCCGTCTTGGCAACAAGGTGATTGGCTTCGGCGCGGATGAAGAGAATCAGGACCTGACCAAAGCAGAACTGCTTTCTAAGGTTCTTCCGGAAGACATGCTTCGTTTCGGCCTTATTCCTGAATTTATCGGGCGGCTCCCGGTTATCGGAGCTTTAGAGCCATTAGACGAAGAAGCGCTAGTCGAAATTTTGACAAAGCCGAAAAATGCGCTCGTCAAGCAATATCAAAAGCTGTTCCAAATCGATAATGTCGAATTGGAAATGGAAGAGGAAGCTTTAATTGAAATTGCACGAAAAGCCATTGAACGAAAAACGGGGGCACGCGGGCTGCGTTCCATTATCGAAGGAATTATGCTTGACGTCATGTTTGAGTTGCCATCGAGAGACGACATCGAAAAGTGTATCATAACCAAAGACACCGTCCTGTTAGAAAACGGCCGTCCAAAGCTAGTTCTAAGCGATGGCACGGTAAAAGACGAAAACAAAGAATCACCGAAAGAAAGTGCTTAAAAAAACGTCAGGACACCAGTCTCGTTAAAACAGACACGCATTATCCTGCAATGTAAATCCCTTGTTATGGCATAACAAGGGATTTACACATGGTTAAAAGGAAGTTTCTAGAACGGTATCGATGTTTTGATTAGAAAATGCCAGGTAATGATAAACTAATGGGGCGAATAGAAAGCTTGCATAGCGAACTTCTCGTGAAATGGTATAAATGCGCCTTATTAGTGAAGTAATAAGGAAATGGAAGCAATGTCGTGAATGGACTGGTTTGCGAAGATATGGAGGTGCCAATTGTGACAGCAGAAAACAAAGTACAAATCCCCCTGCTTCCGCTGCGCGGGCTATTGGTCTTTCCCGCTATGGTTTTACACTTGGACGTCGGGCGGGAAAAGTCGGTAAATGCATTGGAAAAAGCGATGATGGACGATCAAAGTATTTTTCTTGCTGCCCAAAAAGAAAGCGGCGTGGACGAGCCTGCTGTAAATGATATTTACAGAGTGGGAACGATGGCAAAAGTAAAGCAAATGCTGAAACTGCCAAACGGTACAATCCGTGTGCTGGTGGAAGGATTGTATCGAGGTGAAATTGTTCAATTTCTTGAAGAAGACGACCAATTTATCGTCGAAGTCCAGGAATTTGAAGAAGTCCATGGAGACAACAACGAAGAAGAAGCACTAATGCGGTCTCTGATCGAACAGTTCGAGCAGTACATAAAGATATCAAAGAAGGTAAGTCAGGAAACGCTAGCGACGGTTACTGACATTGATGAACCAGGCAGACTTGCTGACATCATTACTTCCCACTTATCTTTAAAGCTCAAAGATAAACAGGAACTGCTGGAGACGGAAAATGTCAAAGAACGGTTGAACCGTTTGATTTCGTTCATTACAAATGAGCGTGAAGTGCTCGATTTAGAGAAAAAAATCGGGCAACGGGTCAAGAAGTCGATGGAAAAAACGCAAAAAGAATATTACTTGCGTGAACAAATGAAAGCTATCCAGACAGAGCTCGGAGATAAGGATGGCAAAGCTTCTGAAGTAAATCAGCTCAAAGAAAGAATCGAAGCTTCAGATATGCCGGAAAGAATCCAGGAAATTGCCTATAAGGAATTGGATAGATACGAAAAAGTTCCACAAAGCTCTGCGGAAAGTTCGGTTATCCGTAATTATGTCGATTGGCTGGTTTCCATTCCCTGGACGGACAAGACGGAGGACAATCTTGATGTCAACCATGCTGAAAAAATATTGGATGAAGACCATTACGGACTCGAAAAAGTAAAAGAGCGAGTTTTGGAATATTTGGCTGTTCAGCAGCTTACTAAAACAATCAAAGGGCCGATATTGTGTTTAGCCGGACCTCCGGGTGTTGGGAAGACATCATTGGCGAAGTCCATTGCCCGGGCAATAAATCGGAATTTTGTGAGGATCTCCCTCGGTGGAGTCAGGGACGAAGCGGAAATCCGCGGCCATCGCCGAACTTATGTCGGCGCAATGCCAGGCAGAATCATACAAGGCATGAAAAAAGCTAAAACGGTCAATCCGATTTTTTTGCTGGATGAAATCGATAAAATGGCAAGTGATTTCCGTGGGGATCCTTCGGCAGCTATGCTCGAAGTATTGGATCCAGAGCAAAACAGTAATTTCAGCGATCATTTCATTGAAGAAACGTACGATTTATCCAATGTGATGTTCATCGCCACGGCCAACAATCTTGCTTCGATTCCAGGGCCGCTGCGTGACCGGATGGAAGTGATTTCAATTGCCGGTTATACGGAAGTGGAAAAACTCCACATTGCCAAAGAGCACCTTTTGCCGAAACAAATTAAAGAAAATGGGCTGAACAAAGGGCAATTGCAAGTTCGTGATGAGGCATTGACGAAATTGATCCGCACGTATACAAGAGAAGCGGGTGTGCGAGGACTGGAAAGGCAGCTTGCATCCTTATGCCGGAAAGCGGCAAAAATAATCGTGTCAGAAGATAAAAAGCGTGTCGTAGTAACCGATAAACAGTTAGAGTCACTGCTTGGCAAGCCGCTCTTCCGGTATGGAAGGATGGAAGAGGAGAACCAAGTGGGTGCTGCAACAGGGCTCGCTTATACGTCTGCTGGCGGAGATACCTTATCGATTGAAGTTAGTTTATATCCGGGCAAAGGAAAATTGACGCTTACCGGGAAATTGGGAGATGTCATGAAGGAATCTGCTCACGCGGCTTTCAGCTATATTCGGTCCCGGGCAGAAGAATTGAAAATCGATCGAGAATTTCATGAGAAAAACGACATTCACATTCATGTCCCGGAAGGCGCGACACCCAAAGACGGACCTTCAGCCGGGATTACTATGGCTACCGCGCTGGTTTCAGCTCTGACTGGCCGGGCAGTGAAACGTGAAGTAGGTATGACGGGAGAAATAACACTCAGGGGAAGAGTGCTTCCGATCGGAGGTTTAAAGGAAAAATCTCTTAGTGCTCATCGTGCAGGCTTGACAACGATCATTATCCCTGCAGATAACAAGCGCGATTTGGATGATATTCCGGAAAGCGTCAGGGAAGGGCTGACTTTTATCCCTGTCGAGCATTTAGATGAAGTGCTGGAACATGCATTAGTGGAGGAGAAACATGAAAGTAACTGAGGCGGAGATTGTAATCAGTGCAGTATCGAAAAAGCAATACCCGGGAGACATGCTGCCAGAAATAGCGTTGGCAGGAAGGTCGAACGTCGGCAAATCTTCTTTCATCAACAAAATGATCAACCGGAAGAATCTTGCCAGAACCTCTTCCAAACCGGGGAAAACCCAAACACTGAATTTCTATAAAATTAATCAAAGCTTTTATTTTGTGGATGTACCAGGCTATGGGTATGCCAAAGTCTCCAAGAAAGAGCGGGAAAAATGGGGTAAGATGATGGAAGAATACTTCATGCAGCGGGAAAACCTGAAAGCTGCCGTTCTTATTGTAGATATCAGGCACCAGCCGACAGAAGATGATGTGATGATGTATGATTTTTTAAAGCATTTCGAACTTCCTGTCATTGTAGTCGCTACAAAATTGGACAAGATTTCGAAAAACAAACGGGCAGCACACCTGCAAAAAGTGATTAAAACCCTTCAAGCGGACGTCGAGGACATCGTTATTCCTTTTTCCGCTGAAACGGCAGAAGGAAAAGAAGAGGCTTGGAAAGTGTTACAAGGCTTTTTGTAAAGCCGGCTGTCTTTTTGCTGGTCTTGGCCGGAATCAAAGAAAAGGCTTGAAAGCAGATGGAATGAATGTATGTATGGGTGCCGAAACAAAACCGAACGAATTCGAATGCTGAACATTCGAATTCGTTCGGTTTTTTGATTGTTGATAGCAGGCAATGCCCCCGTCAGCTGCCTTTTATCCTTTTTGCACGACTACATTACGCTTCTTTTTCTTCGACGTGTTAACTGAATCCATACGCACGGAAAGCGAATCACCTTGCCATCTTTCATAGGAAACAGAAGTTTCTCACTTGCTGCCGGCCCATCGTTCTGTTACAGAGGTGAAAGCAATATCTCTCCTTTTTGCTATGCTACTTTTTCCGGTAAACAAGATAACCACCGACAGCTATCAAAACAAGCGGCCAAAAGCTTTCCAGCAAAGCAGCCGTTTCGTTTATCCAGTTGAACCAGCCCGGCTTGTTAATCGAATAGATAGCGAACAAAGCAATTCCCAATAAAAGCAGGCCGGGAAGCAATCCGCTTTTTGTTTTTTGAAACCGGATAAGAAAAGCAATGCCAATGATCAATGGGTAAACACCCCAATGATCAATCCAAAAACCATAATGGCGCAAACCGAAAAAGTGGAGGCCCAATCCAAGAAGAATGGTACCCGGGAATAAATTTTTATACTCCTTGGAAAAGTAACTATGAAACAGAAATACAATGCCGATGATCATTAGTAATGTGGGCCAGGAATAGAAATCGGTGAAAAAGGGTATCTGGAACTGTTGGAGAAAAAAGTAGCAGCCGATACCGATCAACAAAAAGCCGGTGAAAATGTTTTGTTTCTTCACGCAGGTTCCTCCGTAAATTATAATAATTATTAAATAGTATTAATTAGTTGCTTATGTGCTGTGTATATGATAAAGTACAAAAGGATTGAAAAACAGCAAGATACAACTACGTACTGATATTATCCTAACATATAGTTTCAATATCTGTTCACAAAATTCATAAGTCGCTGGTGACATGCGTGTTATAATGAAAGATGGACTTATAAAAATAATAAAGTGAAAAGCGCTGGCCGGCATGTTTGAATAATGAATGCAGCTGCCTTGCTGCACCAGTTTTTATACGTAATATTGGGGGTAGAATAAAGTGCATATTTTAGTTGTCGGAATAAACTACAGAACAGCCCCTGTGGAAGTTAGGGAAAAACTTACTTTTGAAAATCAAGATGTTTCGCAGGCGATGAAGTCATTGAACCAACAAAAAAGTGTGCTGGAAAATGTGATTATCTCCACATGCAACCGGACAGAGATTTATGCAGTGGTCGATCAACTCCATACAGGACGCTATTATATCAAGCAATTCCTTGCAGAATGGTTCGACATGGACAAAGACTTTTTCTCGCCACATCTGGCTATTTACGAAGCAGATGGAGCTGTGGAACACTTGTTCAAAGTGACGAGCGGTCTTGATTCCATGGTGCTGGGCGAAACCCAAATTCTAGGTCAAATGAAACAGGCATTTCTTTTGGCACAGGAATCGGGAACAACCGGCACCATTTATAATGAACTCTTCAAACAAGCTGTTACGCTGGCAAAGCGTGCCCATAAGGAAACCGAAATCGGCGATCATGCAGTATCGGTTAGTTATGCGGCCGTGGAACTTGCCAAGAAGATATTCGGCGATTTGTTGAACAAACATGTCGTCATCCTTGGTGCCGGAAAAATGGGAGAGTTGGCTGCGAAAAACTTGCAAGGTTCTGGTGTGGAGAAAGTGACGGTCATCAACCGCACCTTATCAAAAGCGGAAGCACTGGCTGAGCAATTCTCCGGACAAGCGCGTACAACCGAGAGTCTTCCCGAGGTTTTGAAGGATGCAGATATATTGATCAGCTCAACCGGAGCGAACAATTACGTGTTGGACAAAGACGTGCTGGCACCTGTTCATAAGCAAAGGAAAGGACGTCCCCTTTTCTTAGTCGATATTGCGGTTCCACGTGATATTGATCCAGTCTTGGGTGATCTTGACAGCGTGTTTTTATATGATATCGATGATTTACAAGGTATTGTCGATGCCAACCTGGAAACAAGGAAGCAAGCTGCGGAAGCAATCGAATTGATGATAGAGGGAGAAATCGTTGCTTTCAAGGAATGGCTTCAAACCAAGGGCGTTGTACCGGTCATTTCTGCTCTGAGAGAAAAAGCGTTATCCATACAGGCAGAAACGATGAAAAGCATTGAGCGCAAAATGCCGGATTTGTCCGATCGCGAGCGCAAGGTGTTGAACAAGCATACGAAAAGTATCATCAACCAAATGCTGAAACAACCGATTTTGCAAGCGAAGGAAATGGCGGGAAAGCCGCAGGCAGAAGAATCACTGCAAATGTTCATGCAAATATTCGGTATCGAAGAGATGGTTCAAGAGGAATTGAACAAACAGGCCGGCAGCAAGGTTTTCAGTTTTGATCAAGGAGCAAAGGTGCCGCAAAGGACTGCTGTACAAAAAGCTTCCACTAATTGAGCCCCATGGGCGATAAACGGGAAAGAAGTGGGCTGAATGCTATACAAATGAGAGGATTTCTCATATGCTGGAAATGAAGTGGCTTTATGAACTGATTCTTATCATATACGGCGCTAGTGTAATGGGATACTTTATCGATTTTATTCAATACAACCGGAAGGCCAATCGGATTGCCTTCTGGTTGCTTAGTTTGGTATGGGTTTTACAAACCTTGTTTTTAATTTATCAACTGTTGCTGGAAGACAGCTTCCCGGTGCTCAATATTTATGATGGGCTTTATTTTTATGCCTGGATACTGGTTACATTTTCTCTGTTGATCAACCGTTTTTTTCGGGTCGATTTGATTGTTTTTTTTACGAACCTGCTAGGGTTTTTCATTATGCTTCTTCATGTAGGGGCTAGTGCACAAAATCTGGGGAACGAACGGGGAGTCCATCTTGTCAGCGAGTTGTTGATCGCCCATATCAGCCTGGCGCTTTTATCCTATGGTTTTTTTACAGTGTCTTTCCTATTTTCTATTATGTACTTACTGCAATACCGCTTGCTGAAGGAGAAAAAAGGGTATAAATGGCTTAGTCGGTTCGGAGGACTCGACCGGCTTGATACCTTGTCGTTCCAAGCGGTGACGGTTGGGGTGCCCATACTCATGATTTCCATCATCCTCGGGATCGTTTGGGCGTATTCCTCCGGTGCGGAATTTTATTGGAATGATTTCAAAACAATGGGATCAATGTTCGTTTTAATTGTTTATATGGTCCATTTGATATTACGATTGGTAAAAGGGTATCAAGGCAGGACAATAGCTTTGTATAATGCAGGAGCATTTTTGTTTCTGTTGATTAATTTCTTTCTATTCAGCATGCTGTCTAATTTTCACTTTTGAAAAGATGACTTGCTTTAAATAAAATCGTTCTATTTTTATGATGTCAGGAGGATAACAATGCGCAAAATCGTAATCGGTTCCCGAAAAAGCAACCTGGCTTTGACCCAGACAGAATGGGTGATCGACCAGCTGAAAAAAGCAGGGGTGCCATATGAATTCGAAATCAAGAAGATTATGACCAAAGGGGATAAAATCCTCGATGTCACGCTTTCAAAAGTGGGCGGAAAGGGCCTGTTCGTCAAAGAAATAGAACAGGCGATGTTTGACAAGGAAATCGACATGGCTGTGCACAGTATGAAGGACATGCCTTCTCAGCTGCCTGAAGGACTTGTCATTTCTTCCATACCTGGCCGTGAAGACCACCGCGATGCTTTTGTTTCCAATAATGAAGTATCATTGAAAGACCTGCCGGAGGGAGCGGTTGTCGGTACAAGCAGCTTGAGAAGGGCGGCTCAAGTACTGGCAGCAAGGCCGGATGTTGAAATTAAATCCATACGCGGCAATATCGAAACACGGTTGCGGAAATTGAAGGAAGAGGACTACGATGCTATTGTCCTTGCAGCTGCGGGCTTGATCCGCATGGGATGGGGAGAAGAAATCGTAACCGAATTCCTGGATCCTGAGCTTTGTGTTCCGGCCGTCGGGCAGGGAGCATTGGCCATCGAATGCAGAGAGGATGATCAGGAGCTGCGTGAACTGCTTCAGAAAATCAATGATCAATACACGGCGCATACAGTCTCAGCTGAGCGTACCTTCCTGCACCTGTTGGAAGGTGGATGCCAAATCCCGATAGCTGGATATGCTCATATGGAAGAAGAAGAGGTTGTCCTGACCGCGCTTGTTGCCACCTCAGATGGAAAGACGGTTTTAAAGGAAGTTGTCAAAGGCAAAGACCCTGTGGAAGTCGGCAGGGAAGCAGCTGAGCGGATGAAGGCAAGAGGAGCTCAGAAAATCGTCGATGACGCCAAAGAGGAGCTCGACCAATAATGGACAAGCCTCTTGAGGGCAAAAGAGTCTTAATCACCCGCAGTGAGCAGCAGGCGGAGGATTTCGCAAGAAAATTGAAAGAAGCGGAAGCAGTTCCGAAAATTGTTCCGCTTCTTCGTTTTCGAAAACGGGAAGCACCATCCAACAAAAAAATCCTCTCCAAACTTCACGAGTTCACATGGGTGTTTTTCACAAGTGCCAATGGCGTGAAGTTTTTTTTCGAGCAATTAGAGGACTTCGGTCTTGATGTGGGACAACTGGGCAATTGCAGGGTAGCGGCAGTCGGCAGAAAAACGAAACAGGCTTTACATAAACAAGGTTTATCCGTCGACTTTACTCCTCAAAAGTATTCCGGGAAGCAGATGGCTTTGGAATTTATGAAAAAGTATCCGGATCCAGGTCGGGTTCTGCTTGTATGCGGTGGATTGGCGAGACAGGAGATTCCTCAACAGCTTGAAAGGCAGCAGGTTTGTTTCCAGAAAGCGGTGGTTTATGATACGCTGATAAATACAGCGGCTCGTGAAGATTTATTGTCTTTCATCAGAAAGAGAGAATTGGACGTCTACACATTTACCAGCCCATCGACAGTAAAAGCGTTTATGAAGTTAACGTCACATGAACCGGATTTACAGGAAAAGCTTGTTTCTGAAGTGTTGACCGTTTGTATAGGACCGACTACTAAAGAGGCGGCTCAAAAACGAGGGTTTACCAATATTCTGGTACCGGAAGAATACACGCTGGACGGCATGATCAGCCGGCTTGCCAGGCACTATGATACAGAAAGGAACTAGGTGAACGTTATGAATGAGTTTAAAAGACATCGACGATTAAGAACAACAGCAGCCATGCGGGCGCTGGTTAGGGAAACACAGTTATCGACTGACGATTTGATTTATCCAATTTTTGTTATAGAAGGGGAAAGCAGCATCAGACGTGAAGTTCCTTCGATGCCTGGAGTATATCAGGTTTCGCTCGACAACCTGTCGGAAGAAATGAATCAGCTTGTGGAACTGGGCATTCGTTCTGTCCTGTTGTTCGGTATTCCAAAAGAGAAGGATGAGCAGGGAACCCAGGCTTACTGTGAAACAGGTATAGTTCAACAAGCATTGAGAAAAATCAAACAAGAATTTCCTGAGTTGATTACCATTGCGGATACTTGTCTCTGTGAATACACCTCTCACGGCCATTGCGGCGTTATTCATGACGGGGATGTTGATAACGATGCCTCTCTTCCGCTACATGTCGAAACGGCAATCAGCCAGGCAAAAGCTGGAGCAGATATTATTGCTCCGTCGAATATGATGGACGGATTTGTTGCTGCAATCCGAGAAGGTTTGGATAATGCCGGCTTTAAACACATCCCGATCATGTCTTACGCGGTAAAATATGCGTCGGCATACTATGGACCATTTCGAGATGCAGCGGACAGTACACCGCAATTCGGTGACAGAAAGACATACCAGATGGATCCGTCCAACCGAATGGAGGCTTTCCGAGAAGCGGCTTCCGACATGGAAGAAGGGGCAGATTTTCTTATTGTCAAGCCAGCTATGTCTTACTTGGACATCATGCGGGAAGTCAAGGACCGTTTTAATGCACCATTGGTCGCTTATAATGTCAGTGGAGAATATGCAATGGTGAAGGCGGCGGCCCAAAATGGCTGGATAAACGAACGGGAATTGGTGATGGAAAAACTGACTTCGATGAAACGCGCAGGCGCAGATTTGATCGTCACCTATTTTGCAAAAGACGTAGCTAAATGGTTAAAAGAAGAATAATCGTTGGAGGTAGTGGATAATGGCTAATTATGATCGTTCGAAACATGCTTATCAAGAAGCTGTGGATTTAATGCCCGGAGGGGTCAACTCACCTGTCAGAGCCTTTAAATCAGTTGGAATGAATCCGCTGTTCATGGAACGCGGGAAAGGCTCGAAAATTTGGGATATCGATGGCAATGAATATATCGACTATGTTCTGAGCTGGGGGCCGTTGATTTTAGGGCATGCCAACGAAAGAGTGGTCAGTCGATTGAAGGAAGTGACCGAGCTGGGTACTAGTTTCGGTGCTCCGACCGAGATTGAAAACAAACTGGCACAACTGGTGATTGAACGGGTACCTTCGATCGAGATGGTGCGAATGGTCAATTCCGGAACCGAAGCGACCATGAGTGCACTGCGACTTGCACGCGGCTATACGGGAAGAGACAAGATTTTGAAATTCGAAGGCAATTATCACGGTCACGGGGATTCACTGTTGATTAAAGCCGGATCAGGCGTTGCGACCCTCGGTCTTCCTGATAGCCCGGGTGTGCCGGAGTCGATAGCTCAGAACACCATTACCGTGCCATACAATGATACCGAAAGCGTCCGCTACGTATTTGAACAGTTTGGTGATGACCTGGCGGCTGTCATAGTGGAACCTGTATCCGGCAACATGGGGGTTGTTCCGCCGCAAGGGAACTTTTTGCAGGACTTGCGTCAATTGACAGAAGACAATGGTACACTGCTCATATTCGACGAAGTCATGACCGGATTCCGCGTCGGATTTAACAGTGCCCAAGGTCACTTTGGTGTAACGCCGGATTTGACTTGTCTCGGAAAAGTAATTGGCGGTGGATTGCCGGTAGGTGCTTACGGCGGAAAGCGTGAGATTATGGAACGCATAGCCCCGACAGGCGATATTTATCAGGCTGGTACACTATCTGGCAACCCTTTGGCGATGACAGCCGGATATGAAACCTTAAGTCTTATGGATCAGGAAGCCTATAATCTGATAAGCGATAAAGTCGACAAGCTTATCGAAGGATATAAAAAGGCTTCTGAAGATTTTGGTGTTCCGATTTGTGTCAACCGGGCAGGATCTATGGTTGGAATCTTTTTCACAGAAGCAGATGTCATTAATTATGAAACAGCAAAGTCAGCGAATCTGGATCATTTCTCAAGTTATTACCGCTCGATGGCCGAACAGGGAATATTCCTGCCGCCGTCTCAATTTGAAGGGATCTTCTTGTCGGTCGCGCATACAGACGAGGACATAGAAAAGACAATCCTTGCAGCCAGAAACGCATTTGCCAAAATAAGTGAAAATCAATCATAAAAGGAAGCTTGGACAACAGCATAGTGATCAAAACAAAAACCGAACGAATTCGTTCGGTTTTTGTTTTGTCATAAGGCAAGCTCCATGGATAGAATTCCTTTTATCCAGATATCTAATGATTTCATCGCATTGCTGTGGCTAGCCTTATGTTTTTCATTCCCAAGTCAGTGGAGCCTTTCCCGCGCTACCCAACGGGGTCAGTCCCTTTTTATTTGATTCCCCCTAGTAATAAATCAAGTGCGAAGAGAGAGGGTCTGACCCTCATTATAAAGAATGCTTATTTCTAAGGTTTTTCAGCCCGATGGGAGGAAGCCATCCCCCTATTCGGGGACAGTCCCCCTGCCATTCAGTCCCCCTGCATGAGGGGGACTGTCCCCTCACTATGCTGTCCATACAAAGTCTGAGCTGATGGTTCTCCTGTCTTCCTATTGGGTTTTGGCATAAATTCCAAGGGATGGTCATATATCTTAAGGGAGAGAGTGTTCGAGGTTTTATGGATCTTGAAGGGAGGAGTAAGTTTTGGCAGAAGGTGGTCAATCCGTGTTTACGTTTGATTTGAATGAATCTATCTGGTTTAAAAAAGGACAGGAAGTTGATGAAATGATGGGAATATCCCTGGATCCGGAAATTTCTATTCAAGACATGGGTGAGTTTGTATCCATCAGGGGTGTAATTGAGTTGAAAGGGGAGTACTTTCAGGTGAAAGGTCTGGGGGATTCCGATGATGGTGATGGCTTTTCCGGCGAGCACCCATCCCACCGGCTGGTTGATCAAATAGAAGCTTATGAAGATGGGGTGAATGAGTTTTTTCATCATTTTCCAGTCGAAGTGTCCATACCAAAATATCGAGTCAATTCACTGGATGAAGTCATGGTCGGGATTGAGTCGTTTGATTATGAATTGCCTGCATCCAATCAATTGAAATTAAATGCTTCCTTGGCAATCCACGGTGTTACGGAACAACGTCAGGAAAGTACTCAGGAAACAGAAACAGCCGCCCTTCAACAAACGGAACTAGAGGAAGAAGCAGAAGGTTTGCTGGAAGAAGCGGATCCTGAAGGTGCAGAAGGAACACGTGACAACACGATTCCTGATACACCGCAATTGGAAGTTGTAAAAGAGGAGACGGAGTTGGAAACAGAAGAGCAGGAAGTATTCCGGTTTGACGTGAAAGAAAAAGCAGAATCCCCCGCTGAAGACCACGAACGAGAGCAAGAATCAGCCGACGATCTTCCAGCCTCCAACGACAAGGAACAGGAAAAAGTACAGGAAAAGGAACAGGAAAAAGACCGGTGGAAACAGAAAACCCAGTCACTGGCAGAGTTCTTCGGCAAAGTGGAAGAAGTGGAGGAATCAGCTGAATCGAGCCATGTCGAATATGAAAGCGATGATGGAAAGGCAGTTGATGTGTATGAAGAATCCGTCGAGTCGAGTGAGGAATCTCCAGAAGGAAGGGACGGAGAAACCCCTGATACTCGCTATTTATTGAATATCTTTGATAACAAAGAAGAACGCTATGCACGCTTGAAAATGTGCATCGTACAGGAAAGCGATACACTCGCATCATTGGCGGAAAAGTACAAGGTTTCCCCACTTCACATTTCAAAATCCAACCGTTTAGGGGACGATGACATAGAAGAAGGACAGATTCTATATATACCTGTCAAAAAGTGAAGAGCATATGAGAAAATCCCTTGCCATCCATGATTCGGTCAAGGGATTTCTTGCGTTACAACTTTTACGACAGGAATTCTTCTGGCAGATATCTTCGACCTCGTAAAATCAGAATAAGAAACGGTGAGTTTTTAGGAGGGAGATCGGTGGAAAGGATTCAAACAGTTTTGCAAGAATACCAAATCGGACCTGCAGAAATTGTTCCGATAACAAGCAGATTGTACAAAATACACACATATGATCATACATTCGCCCTAAAAAAGTCTCGCATGCAGTCAGAAGCCCTTGCTGACTGGGAAAATGTATTCCGTATAGCCAATTTGCACAGGCTATCTTCTATCGTTCCTGTCTATTTAACTGAAAGAGGACAAATATACGTTCCTTATGAAAATGATATTTATTATTTGTCTCCTTGGCAGGAAAAACTGGAGAGAGATGAACCAGTCCATGAACTGGAAGGTTTTTTCCGGGAATTGGCGAATATTCATGCTGTGACGATGGAAGAACATGAGATCAACCTGGAACTGGTGCAAGATATAGTCGCTCAGGAATTACAAAAGCTAGAATCCCGTCGCGCAGACTTACTAGAATACGTTGAACAGTTTGAGGCAAGACGCTTTATGTCACCGTATGAATTAGAGGTATGCACCCATTATCGTGATATCGAAATTGCCTTCTCTAAAACTTCTGCATGGTTTGAGTCGTATATAGAAGATTTGCGTAGAGACAAAATAGGCAGAACATGTCTATGCCATGGCAATTTACGTACATCTCATTTGTTAACTGGTCAGGAACAAGCCAAGTTTATCAACTGGGAACATGCTTTTACTGGCAACCCGGTACAGGATTTATCCGTTTATTTTCAGCAGGAATGGCAATTCCATGATTGCTCTTTTCAGGAGGTTTTGCAGTCTTTCCCGTTATATGAAAAGCAGAACCGATTGCTGCTCAGTGAGAAATCCCTTTTGGCTATTTTATCTATCAATCCGTCTAATTACCTGGATACAGTAGAAGACCATCTCCGGAGGCCGTACGACAGACCGCTTCCATTTCAAATAAGAGATTTGGAACGGACTTATCGAAGGTTGTACTATGGCCTGAAATTTCAGGAAATACTTGAAGGCCAACGACAGGAGTACCTGGAAAAGCTGGAAGAAGACGATTAAATCCACTCCAGGTAAAATGCAACGAAAACCCCGACAAACAAACCAAGCAGGAAAACGTCCATTGTAGTGGGAAAAAACAAAGTACGGATCAGTTGAAAAATCATGATCGGCAAGGTAGCCTTTTCCAAAACGATAAGCCAGTACCTGCACCATGGAGGGAGTTTATACCGATAATAACGAGCCAATTGCTTTCACTCCTTTTTGCTGCCTTTTGGTGTATCCTATGAACGGAAAAGGCATTATGGTACTTAAAAAGAGAAAATTAATGGCACCATCAGCCGCATTTTTGTCACCTGGCTATTTTTATCATCTTTTTGTTGACTTGCCAGCTGAAATTTGGATAAAATAAGGAATATAAATTGAACACCATAAATGCCGTGATCGGGAAGAGTACAATACAATGCCTTTAGAGAGGGGAACCATTAGCTGAGAGGTTTTCCAGGATGATTGTTTTGGAAGGTCGCCCGGGATGCAGCTTCCTTGAAATAAAGTAAAGGTAGCCGGTTTACAGCCGTTAAAACATTCAAGTGTGCAGATTGGATGCGTCCGTCTGTAAACAAAGGTGGTACCACGGAAATACAGCCCTTTTCGTCCTTTAGGATGAGGAGGGCTTTTGTTATGTTGTGAAAGTCGACATTGTGCATGAGCAAGGATTTCCGCAAACAGGGAAGGATTGCCCTGGCGGTGAATGCTGCAAGGGTACCATTTTCATTTTATCTGCACGGCAATTATGGGAGCAGGAGGTAAAAACGAAATGGATGAAAATAAACAAGAGTTATCTTTGCCGACCAAGTATGATCCACAAGCAGTCGAAAGCGATCGTTATCGGTTTTGGGTGGAAGGGAAGTATTTCGAAGCGGACGGTGATGAGAAAAAACAGCCTTTCACGATTGTTATTCCCCCGCCGAATGTCACAGGAAAATTGCATATCGGCCACGCCTGGGATACAACCCTGCAAGATTTGATTACCAGAATGAAGAGGATGCAGGGATATGATGTACTCTGGTTGCCTGGTATGGATCACGCAGGCATCGCCACCCAGGCAAAAATCGAGGCAAAGCTCAAGGAAGAAGGACAAAACCGTTACGATTTAGGGCGCGAAAAGTTCCTTGAAAAATCATGGGAGTGGAAAGAAGAATACGCTGCCTTCATCCGCCGCCAGTGGGCTAAGCTGGGGCTTGGATTGGATTATTCACGTGAACGGTTCACACTGGATGAAGGTTTGTCAGAAGCCGTGAAAGAAGTTTTTGTCACGTTATATGAAAAAGGGTTGATTTATCGCGGCGAGTATATTATCAACTGGGATCCGACAACCAAAACAGCACTCTCGGACATCGAAGTAATTCACGAAGAAATCCAAGGCCATTTTTATCATATGAAGTACCCGTTAAAGGATGGCAGCGGGCATATCGAGATAGCGACTACCCGTCCGGAAACGATGCTCGGCGACACTGCTGTTGCTGTCCATCCAAAAGATGAACGGTATCAGCACTTGATCGGCAAAAAAGTTGTCTTGCCGGTAGTTGGTCGTGAAATCGAAATAGTCGCAGATGATTATGTCGATATGGAGTTTGGTTCCGGAGCTGTTAAAATCACACCTGCCCACGACCCGAATGATTTTGAAATCGGGAACCGCCATAATCTGGAGCGCATCCTGGTGATGAATGAGGACGGAACGATGAATGAAAACGCGGGAAGCTACCAGGGCATGGATCGATTTGAATGCAGGAAGCAACTGATCAAAGACCTCCAGGATCAGGATGTATTGTTTAAAATAGAAGAGCATATGCACTCAGTCGGCCATTCAGAGCGCAGTGGGGCTGTAGTCGAACCATATTTGTCGACACAATGGTTTGTCAAGATGCAGCCATTGGCTGATGCTGCTGTCGAATTGCAGTCCGATCAGAAAGAAAAAGTGAATTTTGTTCCAGAACGGTTTGAACGGACCTATCTGAATTGGATGGAAAACATACGTGATTGGTGTATCTCCCGTCAACTATGGTGGGGACATCGGATACCAGCCTGGTACCATAAGGAAACCGGAGAAATATATGTAGGCAAGCAAGCTCCGGAGGATAGCGACAATTGGGAACAGGATGAAGATGTACTAGATACATGGTTCTCATCTGCATTGTGGCCCTTCTCGACGATGAACTGGCCGGATACAGAAGCAGAGGACTTCAAACGTTATTTTCCGACGGATGCGCTTGTCACTGGATACGATATTATCTTCTTCTGGGTTTCAAGAATGATTTTTCAATCAAAGCAATTCACTGGCAAACGTCCGTTTAAAGACGTATTGATCCATGGTCTTGTTCGTGCTGCCGATGGCAGGAAAATGAGTAAGTCGCTCGGCAATGGTGTCGACCCGATGGATGTAATCGATAAGTATGGTGCAGACTCCCTGCGTTACTTCCTATTGACGGGTACTACTCCAGGTCAGGATTTGAGGTTTCAGTGGGAAAAGGTGGAATCCACTTGGAATTTTGCCAACAAAATTTGGAATGCTTCCCGATTCGCTTTGATGAACATGGGGGACTTGCGTTATGAGCAAATAGATTTGACCGGAAAGAAATCGGTCGCCGATGAGTGGATTTTGACCCGACTGAATGAGACCATCGAGCAAGTGACCAAAAATGCGGATAAGTATGAATTTGGCGAAGCGGGACGTCATCTTTACAACTTTATTTGGGATGAACTGTGTGACTGGTATATCGAAATGGCGAAGCTCCCGCTATATGGAGAGGATGAACAGGCGAAACACACGACAAGGTCTGTCCTTGCATATGTACTTGATCAAACGATGAGGATGCTCCATCCGTTTATGCCATTCATTACCGAGGAAATATGGCAGCACCTGCCTCATGAAGGAGAATCAATTACAAGAGCTGCCTGGCCGCTTGTGAAAAGGGAACTCCATAATGAAGAAGTTGCGCAGGAAATGCAACAGCTGGTTGCCATCATCCGGTCCGTAAGAAATATTCGGGCTGAGGTCGATACACCGATGTCAAAGCAGGTCCAGCTGCTAATTCAGACGGAAAACCTATCCATCGCTGAAAAGCTGGAGAAAAACCGTCATTATTTAGAACGATTCTGTAATACGAGCAAGCTGGAGATCTCGGACAATATCGATGCACCTGAAAAAGCAATGTCCGCGGTAGTCACTGGAGCAGAATTATTCCTGCCGCTCGAGGGGTTGATCGATATTGAGAAAGAGATCGAGCGACTCAAAAAAGAACTTGAGAAGTGGAATAAAGAAGTGGAACGAGTGGAAAAGAAACTTTCTAATCAAGGATTTGTCAGCAAAGCTCCAGCAAGTGTAGTCGAGGAAGAAAAACAGAAACAGGCAGATTATTTGGAGAAGCGTGCAAAAGTACAGGCTAGACTGGATGAACTGCAATCTTGATAGAAGTAGAAGAGCACAGGGGTATTTGCATGCCCCCTGTGTTTTTTTGCGTGGACGAATTCCTCATAGTGGAGTTTCATTCCTATTCAAAAAGCGTGTTACCCATCGCTTCGGTAGCATACTTCGCTTTCCGCGGGCTCGGCTTCAGCTAACTTGGTAAAGAAAACCGCTTTACCAAGTGGATCTTCAGCTCGTGCTGTTCCCGCAGGAGTCTGCGTATGCTACCTGCGCTAAAAAGCATGCTGATTAAAGGAAGCATAGACTTTTTCCTTGAGAACCAACGAGCCATCTTAAAAACGTTTGTCTGGAAATGTGTACTTCTTTTCATAAAGGACAGTTGGAGTTCCCGTCTTTTCTCCTGTTCTTGGACTTTCTGCTTGTTTTCCTGGCAATGTCTTTTGATGATACGGTGCATGGAGTATTATGAATAAAAAAATTTCGAGGTGTTTCTAAACAGAAATGCTGTTCCTAGCGAAGAAAATACCCGGAGACTCCCGCGGGAGGAAAGGCCTCGGTGAGATCCCGCAGAGCGTCAGCTCGAGGAAGCTCACCAGCCGCCCGCGGAAAGCGCAGGGTATTTTCGCAGCGTCGAATTCCAACTCAACAAAAGTAAGAAGTCAGAAAGACGCATCCAAACTATGTCGCAGTTTATATTTTTTGTTCAAAAGCGACCATCTATTAAAATAGCGACTTTCTCAGCGAAGTCCAGCCTAAAGCTGTTTCAAAAGCTTCCAGTTCCGCAAGGTATTTACGGTCGACTGGTTCTGCCCCTAGGTGTTTGTAGAATTCCTTGGCAGGGTTCTCTTCCAGAACCCAGACCAACAAGGATTCATGTCCATCCTCTAGCAACCGCTCAGCCATCACTCGGACAAGCTTTCTGCCGATTTGGAGGTTGTGATATTCATCGAGTATGTATAGGCTGTAAATCTCTCCATCATAGGGATAAACCCCGCTTCTTTCCGGACCTCCATTAATGAAACCGACTAGTTGTCCATCTGCTGTTTCGGCCGCAAATAGATAGTGCTGTGGATCGTCAAGCCGATTTTTGAAGGCTGTCGTACGTTGTTTATAGGTTATTTTTTTCAATATCTTCTCAGGTATAATTCCTCGATAAGTGGATAACCAGGAATCGACACTGACCTTGGCGATTTCTGCGGCATCGTCTCTTCCAGCTCTTCTGATATGGACCATCAAGTTTCCTCCTTGTAGATTTGATGTCGGATCCATTTCACGTATTTTTCCAAAAGATTGATTTCACTAACTTTGCTTAACGTTCTGCTGCCAACCACATCTTCTATTTCATTCAACAACAAAGAACCGGTACTTGAAAATAGAAAATCGATTCCTACCAGGGAAAACGAAAAATGATCGACAATCCTACGGACCAAGTGGATTTCTTCTTCAGACAATTCGTACCACTCAGCAGTCCCGCCAAGTTTATAATTGGCCCTAAAATCATTTTCATTTCTTCGCAGCACGGCACCGATAATTTCTTTCCCCACTACGAACACTCGCAAATCCTTCCCAGACTGTACAGCGCTTCCTTGTATAAGGATATCTTCAGCTTGCAGTTCATTCCTTACAGAAAGCCAGTTATCGAGATTGTTTACTTTGTAGACTTGTTGACCGCCTCTTCCGGTGGCTTCTTTTACGACGAATGGTACCGGAACAGGCAAATGTTCGCCCAGGAGATATTTTTTCAGAAAGATTGTATCCACCATCGGGATACCCAAGGCTGACAATCTTTGATGCGTGACTGCTTTATTGTTGCAGAGGTAAGAAACTTCCGAAGAATTGAATACAGGGATTCCGAGCATTTCTAGTTGCCTGTTCAGCAATGGTTCGATGGTGCGGACGACACAGAAGTCGGGCAATCTCGTGTTTTCGTCGGTTTTAACAGTCAATTTTCCCGCAAACACACCGATGGTAAGTTCTTCCCGAAAGACGAGGAGAAGCTTGATGTCCTGCTTTTCACACTCCTGGGTGAACCAATCAATATAAGGTGTGTTGACAGCAGCATCTTCCCGCTTATAAATCAGCCATCCGGTTACTTGCATTTTATCCCTCCTGAAGCTTCTCTATGATATAATCGATGATCCATGCCGCAACATTTACGTTAGTACAATCGAATATATTGCGGATGTGGGCATTGGAGTTTACCTCACAGACAATGGGAGCCCCCTCCGGCCCAAACAGAAGATCGACGCCGGCAAAATCTGTACCGACGGCATGGGAAGCAGCTACTGCCAATTCTGCTTCCTGTTTAGTTGGTTGATAAACTTCCATTGATCCGCCTGCACTTACATTTGCTCGAAAATCATCCGGGGAAGTGCGCTTCATCGCAGCAACCACTTTGTCCCCGACCACGTTCAATCGCACATCCGTCCCATAACTGGAAGAAATAAATTCCTGCAAAACAAATGGGCGGTCTCGCAGTTCTCCTATTTTGTCTATCAAACCCTGTTCTGTTTCTATTAAGTACACTTGCTCGCCAAAAGAACCAAACGCTTCCTTTACAACCAATGGATAACCGAGCAATTCTCCGGCTTCGATTAGGTTTGCTGTCTCCAAAGCCCTGGAGTTAGGGAAAATCTTTGGACCTGCAATGGTTGCAGGGATAGGAAGATGATGGACTGACAAGGCTTGATAAGTAGCTATTTTGTCATCACACCGGCTGATTGCCTGTGCACTATTGAATACGGGAATACCCATTAATTCCAGTTGCCTGGCCAGATGTATATCTTTGTCGCCAAACACGACAAAATCAGGCCGTTTGTTATATTCCATCAAAAGAGTGCCGCCTGTCTGTCGATGTAGGGCGAGCAACTCATTGTTTTTGATTAACTTCAGTTCGATTCCCTTTTCTTCAGCTGCTTCCTGTATCCATTCCGCGAAGTCTTTGAATTTCTCGCCAGGCAGGTGTCCGTTATAAATGACCCATCCATTTTTTAACATGTCATTCTCCTTTTTCGTCTGCTAGTGATAGTATATAATGAAGCATGCGAATCTATAAACAAGCAATTTATTTATTGCTGTATTATATTTTAAAAAGCTTTCACACTTTTGAAAAGCAAAACCATAACAGAAATGTTTTGTGTAATGAAAGATACGGGGGTTGCACCATGTTCAGCAATTATCAGGAAGTAAACACGTTTCTGGAGGGAAGGAAACAGCTCGGCGTAAAACCAGGACTAGGACGTGTCCGCTTTCTTCTGGAAAGGCTAGGTCATCCGGAACGAACAATTCAAGCCATCCATGTCGCTGGAACGAATGGCAAAGGTTCAACGGTCACTTACATCAAAGGAATGCTCATGAACGGCGGTTGGAAAGTCGGTACATACACTACACCGCACATCGCGGGACTAAAAGCTGAAATCGAAATTGATGGAAGTTCAATGACAGACACCCAGTCTGTCGAATTGGTCAATCGGATGCTGCCTTTCATTGAAATGTTAGATGAAAGCGGAAATCCTCCGACCGCATTCGAGATCCATACTGTAGCTGCTTTTTGCTTTTTGGGTGAACATGCAGAAATTAGTGTAATTGAAACGGGAATGGGAGGCACAGAGGATGCAACCAATTGCTTTACTCCGCTCCTTTCCATCATCACCAATGTCGGTTTGGATCACCAGCGTATGCTTGGAGAAACCATTGCAGCTATTGCCGGTCATAAGGCAGGCATCATAAAGCAGCGAGTACCGCTTGTGCTCGGGGATGTTTCAGGAGAGGCAGCCACAGTTATTTTAAATAAAGCAAAGGAGTTTCACGCACCTGTTTACCAAATATCAAAGGACTTTTCTATCAAGAAAGTGGCAGCGGAACATCCGGACCAGACGGTATTCACGTTTGAAAGCAATGGATGGTCACAGGAAGCTGTGATTTCGATGGCAGGCAGTCACCAAGTGAAAAATGCAGCGCTGGCTCTTATGGCTGTGAAGCTTTTGAAAGGCCGCTTTCCATTCGAGTGGCCAAAAGCGTTAAAGGGATTGCAACACGCTGTGACTAGTGGCCGATTTGAAAAAATTCATGACCACCCGGCCATCATCGTCGATGCAGCTCATAATCCTGAAGGGATGGCGGCCTTTTTACAAACGGTGAACCACTTTTATCCAGACAAGAAGAAACAATTACTTTTCGCCGCTTTTAAGGACAAGCCTCTCCAAAAAATGCTTCCACAGCTTGAAGATGAGTTTCAAAGCGTCCATTTTACGACTTTCCTGCACGAACGGGCAGCTTCAGCAGAAGTCTTGCAGTCACACTATCCGGCCAAAAACAGCAAGATAGTAGAATGGGAAAAGGTCATCCGCCGTCACTTGGACTCAAGTGGAGAATCTATCTTATTCATCACCGGTTCCTTATATTTCATAGAATTAGTCAGAAAATTCTTTGTTAAACCATGATAAGTATGGTATTTTAAATTTAGGAAATTAAATAAGGCTTAAGACCTAAGCGTGATGAGTTGAAAGTGATAGATAAGTCGGGGAGATGCTGAGAATGGTAAGTAAA
Source organism: Sediminibacillus sp. JSM 1682029 (assembly GCF_041366435.1). Classification (NCBI taxonomy): domain Bacteria; kingdom Bacillati; phylum Bacillota; class Bacilli; order Caryophanales; family Bacillaceae; genus Sediminibacillus; species Sediminibacillus sp. JSM 1682029. The sequence goes on along the minus strand of NZ_JBEWYY010000002.1, from coordinate 322,490 downwards.
AATAAAAAAATTGCTCTTTTAGTTATATGGCTCATTCTATGGCCGCTCCTTACTTGGTGGAGTTATCAGCAATGGAATCCTGATATCCCGGTCAACTGGTATGACTTAGTATTATTCGGTTTTCTCATGTGCAGTGTCGCCCTGTTTCCGATTATCATCAATCAAACGCCCATCTTTTTCGTGAACGGGCTTAGTCTGGCTGTGTTTTTATATTACGGTCTTTTCATCGAAGTCATTCTGACGCAGGTGTCCATCCTCTGTCTTTTGGCCGGTATTCGATTGAAGCGGGCGGAATGGTTTCGCATTCCTATGAATCTTTTTATGTTTTTGATCATTTCGATTATATCAGCTCTGGTCTATTGGTTGTTGGGCGGTAACAATGGAGCGGGCGTGCTGAAGGATCCGCAAAATGCCCTGCCTGTTGCCGGATATGTATTGACTGCTTTTTTTACCAATCAGTTCTCCTTGCGTTTAATCAAGCGATTTGTTTACGGCATAAAGGCTCCTTTTTTTGACAGGGGGCTTATTTGGGAAGCTTATACACTGATTTTGGTCATTCCGATCGGGTTGATCCTGCATTTGTTGTTTGTACAAAATGGGACGACCGCAATTGTGTTCATCGGGTTTCCTTTACTGAGTATTAGTTATATTTTACGGATGTTTCATTCAAGCCAAAAAATCAACTATCATTTGCAAAAAACGAGTGAAATTGGTCATAAGTTGACAGCGCAAATGGAAGTGAATGAGGTCATCGATCTCTTCAATGGGCAAATACATGAGTTGTTGCCCGTGGATTATACGATGGTCTATGAGGTGGAAGATGGATCCAGCATGCGGCTAGTCCGCTTTATCGACATGGAAAGACGAATGGACTTTCCGGAATATGACCGGCTCTTTAAAAATGAAGCTGTAAGCGGTCGGGTTTGGGCGAGTAAACAAGGGGTCCATTATCATCGAAGGAGCCAGTGGGCAGATATGGTCGCCAAACACTTGGAGATGCCGGGAGAAAGTTTGATGTCTGTACCCTTGGAAAGGGATAACGAAGTTGTCGGCGTCATTACACTGATTTCGAAACAAAAGCGGGCATTTGAAAAATCTCAGTTCATGATGCTTTCTATTCTGACTAATTATTTGGCGGTATCGTTGCAAAATGCGAAAAATTACGAAGAGACGAAAATGAGGAGTGAACGGGACGCTCTTACCCGTTTATACAACTTTCGTTATTTTGAAGATTACTTGCATAGGTACTTTACAAGACAGCGGCCGGAAAGTATCACAGATCCATCCTCCTTGATATTGCTTGATCTCGATCACTTCAAAGCTTTCAACGATACATACGGCCATCAAAGTGGAAATGAAATATTGCGGGAACTTGCTGCAAGACTTACAAGGATAATCGGACAGAAGGGGATAACTGCCCGATATGGTGGAGAGGAATTTATCATTTTTCTTCCCAATGCCGATAAATCGGCAGCATTGTTCCTTGCAGAAGTTATTCGCAAGTCTATATCAGAAGACCCTTTTTATCTTTCCGACCACATCATGGACGGGGAAGAAACGATAAAAGTATCTCTGACCGCAAGCATCGGTATAGCTTCCTATCCTGATGAATGTGAAGAACCGATGGAACTCATCCGGCATGCGGACAGGGCAATGTACGTTGGCGCAAAACAAAAAGGCCGAAACCGCGTGGCCGTTTATGAGAAATAGGAACTTTTCTAAGAATTCGCTGTTGCCGGGAAGCGGCCGCAGCTTTTTTGTGGAAGCTTATCCTTTCCGGATTGATAGGGCCGGAATCACGAGGAATGAGGGGGAGTGTTTGTGACCAGGTGGAAGCAGCGGATTATGATGGAAGAAAACGGCATGACGCTTATTGAAGTAGTTGTTTCCATTGCAATATTATCAATCATCATTACGAGTTTTTTCGCTTTTTTTGCTCAGGCAGCCAAGACCAATAAAAATGCGGGCTCGATTGTTACCGCTACTTACGTGGCTGAAAGTTACATGGAAGAAGTTTATCAAATAAGTGTCGACTGTCCGGGGTACACTGAATGCAAAAATAAACTGGCCGACGAATATGGAGATGGAGCAGATAATCGGATCTTCACGGATACTTCGGATGGTTATCAGGTGAGGATAGAGCTGAAACCGTTGATTGAGGACAGTAATATCGGGAATGTGGTGGTCAAAGTCTATGAATCTGATATTTCCCAACTGGAAGCTCAAATGGAAACGACAATTGATTGGAAGGTGCAGCAAGATGACCAATAACAAAGGTTTTACGCTGGTAGAGTTACTGGCTGTACTGGCTTTGCTGGGTTTGATAATCACGCTTGCCGGCTCTGTTTCCTGGTTCGGGCAAAAACAATATACAAACCAGTTAGAGGAGACAAAACAGCAATCGGAAGTCAGGTTGGCCTTAAAGCAAATAACCAAGGACGTGCGTCAAGCCGATTCTTTAACGGTAACGAACAATCAACTGGAACTTGATGAGATTGTTTACCGGTTGGAAGATGGTCTGCTATTACGGGACGGGCGAATGGTTGCCGAGGGGATTGCCGATTTTCTAGTTGAGTCAACGGAACGAGGCACTGGTGTGAAGCTGAAAATAAAGGGTGCTGGTGACGCACATCAATTGTCCGAAGTATCAACCGTTCTGTATATCAGGGAGTAGGGATATTATGATACCGAGAAAAAAATGGAACGGAAAAGGTGAATGGAATAATCAGTCAGGGTCTGCTCTCATTTTCACGTTGATTGTACTCGTCATTCTTTCGGTGCTAGGGTTGAGCTTGCTCGGTGTGATAGTGAACCATACAAAGCTGAGCTCAAGTGAACGGAGCGATCAGTCAGCCTATTATATCGCTGAAGCAGGTGCTGCCTTGAAATATGCTGAAATCGAAACAGCGATCGAACGTTATTATGAGGAGGAAGAAGGGTCTGAAGCAGAAATAAGGGAACTGGTCCAAGCGGAACGGACATACAACAATTTTGAACAGGCGTACGGAAAACAGCCTGAAGCCATCGTGCAAATCGAGGTAGATTCGCCGGACGATGGACAAACCATCCAGTATAGACTTGTTTCCACTGGTACAATCGGCCAGCGTTCCAGAACGGTGGAACGCCCGTTCACCGTCAACTGGATTCCGAAAGACAGCGGAGGCGTCGATTTACCTGACGGGACAGCGGTATATACCAATACGAGTATCGATTTATCAGGTGGTGCGACAATCAAGGGAGGCATCAAAACGAATTCAGATCAGGATGGCTCCATCCGTCTTGATGGGGGAGCCACAGTGGAAGGAAACATCTATGTACCTTTTGGATCGGAAGACCGTGCACTTGATGCTCCGAAATGGATGCTTGATAACTTGCCAAGTCTTCAAGGACAAGCAAAAGGTTCGATGGAAATGCCTGAGTTTCCTGCATTTCCTGAATATCCGCAGGTAGATGACCGACGGTTGCAAGGTGGTGAAACAGGATACATCCAGGAAGGAAGGCTGAAAATCAGGGGCGGAGGAAATTATTCCCTGTCCTTGGAACGGAGCGCTTTTTTCAAAGAAATCAAAATCAGCAGTAACAATAAATTAACCATAGACTTGCATGGCAACAATCTTTCTATAGTCGTTGACCATTTAAATATAGAGAATGGCCACATTGAATTGAAGAACCCGGGTAAGCTGACGTTTTATGTTCGGGATAAAATCACGTTAGGTTCGGGGAGTACGTTGAATGGAGCAGGGGAGACAGGAATTGTCGGTGTATATTACAAAGGGTTGGATAAAGTGAGACTGGCCGGATCACAAGTGATAAAAGGCTCCCTTTTTGCGGAACGGGCTAATATCGAGTTAACGGGCGGCGGGGGCTTCACCGGACATATTTTCACTGGCGGCACAAGTGTAAAAGTTAATGGCGGAGCAAGGAGTGCTTACCTTATATATGCTCCAAATGCAGACTTCCATTTTACAGGAGGCGGCCAATTGAAAGGGATGGTTGTTTCCGACTCGCTGACCGGAGATGGGGGCGGCAGGATTGAGTATGAAGAATTCAATCTCGATGAGCTTCCGTTTGTTTCTGGCCGGACGTTGGATATAGAGGAAATCATCACCAAAGAACCAATCAGGGAAACGGACGAACAGGAGGAAGAACATGGCAATTCGCAATAAAAAGAAGCTGGGCGACTTATTGAAAGAGGCGGGAGTATTAACGGAAACGGAAATCGTAGAAACACTCGACCAAAAAAAACAAGGTCAGAAACTCGGGGATGCCTTATTGGAACACGGTTATATTACCGAGCAGCAGTTGCTTGAAGTATTGGAGCTGCAGCTTGGTATCCAAAGTGTGTCGTTATATCGCTATCCCATTGATCAAAAACTTACCGAGCTCGTGCCAAAGGAAATGGCACAGCGCAACGTGTTGATGCCTTTGAATTTGAGAGAAAATACCATGACAGTTGCGATGAATGACCCGATCGACTACTTTTCAATCGATGATTTAGAGTTGTCGACCGGGTTCGATGTCAAGCCGGTGATCGCTTCGAAGGATGATATTTTGCAGGCGATCAACAAGTATTACGATCTGGAGGATTTCACCCTGAAAGAAGATGAAGCGGACCTCGCTGATGACGCTCCTGCAGTCCGGTTAATGGATCAACTGCTTCAAACAGGGGTCCATTTAAAGGCGAGCGACATCCATATTGACCCGGCGGAAGACAGTCTATCGGTCCGGTATCGGGTCGACGGCGTATTGCATAAGGAAAGAACAATTCCGAAACGGTTGCAAAACTCGCTGACTGCCCGGGTGAAAATCATGGCTAACTTGAATATTACCGAGACGAGGCTTCCGCAGGATGGAAGAATCCGGGTTATTATCGACGAAAAGCCGATCGATTTACGGATTTCGATTTTGCCGACAGTTTTCGGAGAAAAAATCGTTATTCGGATCCTCGACCTTAACAATATTGTTAAAAAGCTAAATGATCTGGATTTCAGTGAAGAAAATCATCATGCTTATAACAAGCTTATTCAGCAGCCCTCCGGACTGATTCTATTGACAGGACCTACTGGGTCAGGAAAAACTTCTACTCTATATGCTTCAATCAATCAATTGAACCGGGAAGATGTCAATATCATCACAGTGGAAGATCCAGTGGAATATCAGTTGGAAGGAATCAACCAAGTGCAAGTGAATGCAAAAATCGGTCTCGACTTCGCCGCCGGACTCCGGTCGATACTACGACAGGATCCCAATATCATCATGGTAGGAGAAATCCGCGATACAGAAACTGCCGAAATAGCCGTCCGCTCATCCCTCACCGGACATATGGTGTTCAGCACCCTCCATACGAATAGTGCGATGGCTGCGATACCGAGACTGTTTGATATGAAAGTAGAACCATATTTGGTCGTATCGTCGCTATCCGGAATCATGGCACAGCGACTGGTAAAAAAACTGTGCAAGAACTGTAAAAGAAGCAGGGAATTGAATGAAATGGAAAAAGAAATTTTCCAAAGACATAACATTGCAATAGACAGGCTTTATGAAGGAAAAGGCTGTAACAGCTGTAGACAGACCGGATATAAAGGCAGGACAGCCATTCAGGAACTGCTCGTGATCGATGACGCTGTCCGGCAAATGATGATGGAAAACAGCACGATGTCCGAAATGAAAAAGTACTTGAAGCAGAGAGGCATGAAGTTTTTGATGGATGACGGTCTGGAAAAAGTGATGCAAGGAACCACCAGCCTGGAAGAAGTCTTACGTGTTGCAACTGAAGAGTAAGGGGGAATCAACATGAATCGATTGGATTCTTTATTGGAGGAAGCTTTTTCCCGAAATGCTTCTGATATTCATCTTACAGTAGGGACGTCGCCGGTTTTCCGTATCCATGGGGAGTTAAAGCCGTTCGGACAGGAAATGCTTACACCAGAGGATACGGAGAATATGGTCAAATCCGCGATAAATGACAAGTTATGGGATAGACTGCAGGAGAAGAGAGAAATAGATTTGTCTTATGGCCTACCTGGAATATCACGATTCAGGATGAACATTTTTCATCAACGGAATTGTCTTTCGCTTGCTATACGCGTCGTTCCCAAGGTCATTCCCACTCTGGAAGAGCTCCAACTGCCCGGGGTGATCAAAGAAATCGCTGCCAGCACCCAGGGACTGGTGCTGGTTACAGGGCCGACGGGAAGTGGCAAAAGCACGACACTTGCTGCCATGATTGATTATATGAACAAGACGATGCATAAACACATCATTACGTTGGAAGATCCGATTGAGTACTTACATTCCCACGGAAATTGCATTATTGACCAACGGGAAGTAGGATTCGACACGCAAAACTTCCAAAATGGTTTGCGTGCTTGCCTGCGGCAGGACCCAGACGTCATACTCGTCGGAGAAATGCGCGATTTGGAAACGATAGCGACCGCTATCACAGCCGCCGAGACCGGTCATCTTGTCCTCGGAACTTTGCATACGACCGATGCTTCCTCCACGATGGACAGAATCATCGACGTGTTTCCTTCCCATCAAAAGGGACAGATTCGTATACAACTGGCAAACGTACTGCAGGCGATCATTTCGCAGCGTTTGTTTCAGACCCCTGATAAGCAGGGGCGGAAAGCAGCAACAGAAATCTTGCGGAATACTGCAGCGATAAAGAATTTGATCCGAAACGAAAAGATGCACCAAATTCCGAATACCATGCAGGTGTCCCGCGAGCAAGGGATGCACACGATGACAATGGATATAAAAAAATTGCTGCGAACAAGAGAAATTTCCGAAGAACTCGCCCTTCCTTACCTCAAGGAAAGAGGGTGAGGCTGAATGGCGTATTACCGATACCGGGCGAGAAGCAAGGAAGGAAAGGCTAGGACGGGAAAAGTGAGTGCCGAATCGAAGCAGGAAGCACTGACTTACCTAAGGAGTCAGGGTGTGGTTGTTTATGATGTGGAAGAGCTCAACAGTTTCCTGTACAGAGATATTCATTTGGGACGACAGGTGAAAAACCGTGATTTCGTTTTGTTTTTGCGGCAATTCGCTACCTTGGTCGATGCAGGCATTTCACTGGTTGCTGCCACATCAATCCTGGCTGAACAGGCTGATAACAAATACCTGAAAGCAGCTCTGGAACACGTCAAACAAGATTTGGAGACAGGTGTCCCGTTAACTGATGCAATGGAGAAATATCCAAAAATATTTCCGGAATTATTGGTCAGTATGGTCCATGCAGGGGAAATCAGCGGCAGTCTGGACGACATTCTCGATAATATGGCGGCCTATTACGAGAAGCAATATAGGCTGAAACAGAAGATCGCTTCATCGCTTGCTTATCCATTGGCAGTAGGCGCGATTTCTATTTTGGTTTCCATTTTTCTGCTAGTTTTCATTGTTCCGATTTTTACGGAAATGTTTGCCTCTTTTGGAGAAGATATTCCTGCTTATACGGCAGCCGTATTAAAAATAAGTAGTTTGGCCCAAGGTTATTGGTGGGTAATAGTCATGTTGGCTGTTTTATTTTCCGTCCTCTACCCATACTTAAGCAAAAAGACTTATATCGCAGATCGGTTGGACCGTGCTAAACTAAAACTTCCGTTGTTCGGCAAGTTCTTACAAAAAGCTTTATTAGCCCGGATGACCCAGACGTTAAGCTCGCTTTTGGCCAGCTCGGTTCCGATTTTGCAGGCTATCAGTATTACTGAACGAGTAATCGGCAACAAGATGTTCAAGCAAGTGTTGAAAAGAAGTCGGGATGCTTTGGAAGAAGGGGAATCGTTGGCAGGCCCGATGAAAGAACACTGGGCTTTTCCGAAGCTGGTGACCCAAATGATCGCCGTCGGAGAAAGTTCAGGTTCTTTGGACAAAATGCTGAAAAAAGTCGCCGATTTTTACGAACAGGAGTTGGATGAGGCTTCTGATAAACTGAAATCGCTGATCGAACCGATCATGATCGTGTTTTTGGCTGTGATGGTCGGCGCCATCGTGTTGGCTATCATCATACCGATGTTTTCTATTTTTGAAAGTATTTAACAGAAAATATACGGATTCTAGTAAAAAGGTCCTGTTCAAAGCCGGTTTATATAGTATAATAGGGTTAGTTGAGAGAACAATGGGAGAACCGCCGGAAACCATGGTAGTCGCAGGCTTGTCGACAAAATACATAGTCAAGGAGGAATCATTGATGTTAAGAAGATTATGGAAGAAGTGCAAGGAAGAAAAAGGGTTTACGTTGGTCGAGTTGCTCGCAGTCATTGTTATTTTAGGAATCATCGCGGCCATCGCGGTGCCGGCTATCGGTGGAATAATCGGAAACACAGAGCATAAAGCGGATGAGGCAGAAATCGATATGATTATCGAGGCTGCCCGTATTGCTTATGCAGCCGAAGAATTCGAAACGGAAATTACAGTTGCTGATCTGGTAACCAAAAATTACCTGGAAGAGAAAGACGGTACGGAGCTCCCTACTGGTAAAGTTGTGTATAAGAGCAATCCAGGTGCAGATGAACAAAATTTCGAGTTTACACCAACCACCACTACTACGGAATAGAATGAAGAATACCGAGGGATCCCCGCTGAGGGATCTCTCTGCATATAGGAGAACATGATGACAATCTTTTACCTCTGTTATTTTTTCATCCTCGGATTGATTTTTGGCTCGTTTTTCAATGTTGTCGGCATGCGGGTCCCCAGGCAGCAGTTGTTCGCAAAGAATCGCTCCTATTGCCCGCATTGCGGTCATTCCTTAAAGTGGTATGAGCTGATTCCCGTCCTGTCCTATCTGTGGCAAAAGGGCCGCTGCCGTCATTGCCGCGGCTGCATTTCCCCGATATATCCTGTGACTGAGTCGGGAACCGGCCTGTTGTTTGCAGCATGCTTCTGGCATGTTGGATTTCAAGCAGAACTTTTAGTCGCCTTGCTATTAAGCTCGATGCTCGCCATCATACTGGTATCAGACTTGCGATATATGGAAATACCTGATCGTGTACTGTTATTTTTTTTGCCGCTTTTCTTAGCGGGAAGAATCATTAGTCCGCTTGATCCATGGTGGACAACAATCATTGGCGGTTTCACCGGGCTCGTGCTTCTCGCAGCCATCATCTTTGCCAGCCGTGGCGGAATGGGCGGCGGGGATATGAAACTATTCGGCGTATTGGGAATAGTACTGGGCTGGAAAAAAGTGTTGTTGGCATTTTTTATTTCGACGGTGTATGGAGCGGTGATCACGCTGATTTTACTTGCATTTAAACGGATAGAACGGGAAAAACCAGTTCCCTTCGGTCCTTTTATCGTACTCGGAAGCATTACGGTCTATTTCTTTGGTGATAAATTATTCAACTGGTACTTAACCTCATTTTTTTAAAGTAGGTGGATCATGTTTCAGAAAAATAAAAAGCAAGTCAATTTGATAATCAAAGATCGAGCGATTCGATACATGGTCACAAGTCAGCCGACGCTCACCGGGGTAGTCGATTATGGAGAGATACAGCTGGAAGCCGGAGTCATCATCGACGGGAAAATTTCTGAACCGGAAAGCTTTGCGTCTGTCTTGCGTATGCTTGTATCCAATAAAAAATGGAAAAATAACCGGCTATCTTTTTGTGTACCTGATGCTTCAGTAACCATCCGCGAGCATTTGGTACCAAAACAACTGAAAAAAGCGGAAATAAAAAGCTTTATCAAAATGGAATTAGAAGAAAACATCCGTCTCCCTTTTTCCGACCCGGTTTTTGACTTTGTCATCATAGGTGAAGAAAATGACCAAGTGAAGATACTATTATTTGCTTATCCGAAAGAACGGATAAATGAATATTTGTATGCTTTCAAGCAATCTGGGCTGGTACCGGTGGTGGCGGATCTTTCCTCTTTATCGCTGTATCGTCTTTATAACGAGCTCGACTATGCAGAGGAAGGCGATCATTTGCTGCTGGCACAGTGGGGAAGGGATGCAGCAGTGCTGACGGCTTTCAACGAAAACAAGCCCGTTTTCACCCGTCAAATTAAATCTGTCCTATCGCAGGATTCGTGGGAGTTAAACGAGGAATCGGAAGAGATAATCTGGCATGGAAGCCAGACAGAAATCGCCGAATCGATTGACGAACAGCTGACAATGCTGGAAAGGTTTTTAGATTTTTATCAGTATTCTGTAATGGACGGAGAGAAACAAATCAATAAACTGCTGCTTTGCGGCGATTTTCCTTTTTTGGAGGAAGTCGAGACTAACCTGAAGGAAAATTATCGGATGCCTATCATCATCCTGGATGATTTGGAAAAGAACATGCAGATGCCGGGAAAATTTGCTGATGTATTGGGATTATCGATAAAAAAGTGATGGTAAATCAAGGTGGGGACTGCCGATGACAATCGAAATCAATTTTATTGCACAACAAAAGAAAAAAAGTTTTGTTTCTCTTATTGCTGTCGTGATGCTTGTTTTTTTGTTTGCCTGTATCGGATTTCTTTATTGGCAGCATGCTTATTTAAATAGCCAGGTGGATGATATGCAAGTACAGTGGAAGAAAAACAATTCCTCACTCAGTGATCGGACGAGCAGTCACAATATTCAACGACAGCGGAAAGAACTGGCTGAACGGGTGGAAATAGTAGAGTCATCCTTGTTTTCGCCAAGGGCGTTAATGGAGGAAATGAACGGCCTTTTACCAGAAAGTGGTTATTTGTCAAATTTTGTTTATGATTCGATGGAAGGTGTGAAACTGACCATGGAATCCGACTCGCTCTCAGGAGCTGCTGCTTTTTCAGAAGCACTGACTAATCAGCCGTATGTCGAGGAGGCAAGTTTGGTCGATGTTTATCCCCAGAAAACGAAAGATGGACAAATCTATCAATCTAGTTTCCGATTCCAAGTGGATACAGCGAGATTCAAGGAGGTGATCAGTGGTGGCGGATAATCACCGTTTCCTTCCAGTGACAATCCTTGCAGCCTTCATTGCCATCGGGAGTTTTTATGCTATTGGTTATCATTTTTATGTAGCTCCGGCAAAAGATAAAAAGAACGAGCTGGAGGAAGAAATACGAATACAGGATCAGGCTTTGCGAAGTCTTGAGTCTGGAGCAAGTGGAGCGAACCTTCCAGAAGGAGCGGGCGCGTTGCAATCGAAGCTTCCGATTGACAAGGAAATGGACCAAATCCTTGTCACCTTAGAAGCTATAGCTGAATCTACTGGAGTAACGCTCAAAGAGCTGGTCGAAATTCAAGAAAGTGAAGAGAGCGCAGAAGGACAGAGAGAATCAGAGGCGATGGCGGAGATTGATAGCTTTGCCTATGAATTGCAAGGCAAATCGGAACAATACGAGGAAGTCGACAACTTTCTTCAACTGTTGGAAAAAGAGAATCGCCTTTTGCGAGTCAATCATTTGGAAATGGCAGGGGAGGAGAATGGAGTTGCTTTCACTGTACATATACAAGGTTTTTATGCCCCGGACCTGGAAGCTCTGTTGGAGGAAAGCATAGGAGAAGCCGAACCAACAACAGAAGAGGAAATTTAAAAATAATGACGGAATTTAATCAAAATGAGGGGCATTTGTAGAAAAGAGGAGAGTTGTCTTAGACAATTCTCCTCTTACTTTTTACCTTTCATATGCTAGAGTTGAAAGAAATTCTAGTAGAGAAACGGGGAAATTGGAGTGGACAAACATAAACCGATCACTGTACGAATCAATGACAACAAAAGGAAGCATGTCAACGCCAAACACGATGAATACCCGGAAGAAAGCAAGAAGACCATCCGTGAACAAGCCGCTGCTTTGGAGAAAAATTTACATGGTTCTGCAAGTCCGCTTTTCGAGAGCCCGATAGAAGAAGGTGCAAGTGAGTGGTATCAGAAAAAGCCACCTGCAAAAAGAAAGCTGCCCGGCATTTATAAGGTGTTTCTTTTTGCGGCATTTTCTGCGTTGGCGATTGGCCTGACATTGGGCTTTATTATGCTTCGAATGTTTGCCGGTATCGATGAATCAAGTGATCCGGGAACATTGCCATCGTCCTACACAAGCCCTGCAAATGACGGCACAGAAAAAGATGACACAGCTGAAAATGCCGGTGGCATGAAAGGAATGGAAGCCTTTGTCGTCCAGGGAGGGGTTTTTTCATCAAAAGAAAAAGCGGAGGCATGGCAGAAAAATTTCACGGAAGCAGATTTTCCTTCGATGGTATGGGAGCGTGAAGGACAGTACTATCTCTTTGCCGGAGTTGCCGACACTGAAGCCGCTGCCAAAAAAACAGCAGTAGAGATGACTGACAGTGAACTGGAAACCTATGTAAAACCTTGGCAGACAGCAGCCGTCAAAAGTGATTTCACAAAAGAGGAAGCAGAATGGCTGAAGCAGTTCCCGCAATTATGGCAAGACAGCGTGAGTGCTGGAGGAGAGATAAATGGCGAGGATTGGAACGATTGGTTGGGGTTGCTTCCGGAAGATGGTCCGGAATCGTTGCTGCAATTTCATGATAAGGCTAAAGAGCTGACAAACCAAGCCAAGGATTTGTCGATGAACGAGATACAGATTGAACTGCTTTCTCTGTGGAAAATGGCCGTCCAACTGTAATGGTTTACTTAACCCGGAAAGACGCTCGGAATCCCGGGAAACAATAGGGGGAATTCCTGTTTTTCCGTTGGTGGAGTTGTCCAAAATTGTTTTTTGTCTGCTTGAATGCAAGCTGTTTTCTCGGTTACAATAAACGTACTCAATACCTAACGGAAAGGACACTGAGAATTGAAGCTTATTTTAGCCTCCGGGTCACCGCGCAGAAAAAAACTACTGGAACAGGCGGGTTTGCAGTTTTTTGTAGAAGCACCCGATATAGACGAACGATCGGTTACCGCTGGTAATGCAAGAGAGCTGGTGGAAAAACTGGCCGTGATGAAAGGGGAAAAGCTGAATCCTGCCGAAGAAGAGGTGGTGCTCAGTGCCGACACGGTAGTCAGCTTGCATGGACGGATTCTCACCAAGCCAGATAGCCGGGAAAAAGCATTCTCCATGCTTTCAGATTTGAACGGAGAAACACACCAAGTACATACTGGAGTTTCTATTCGTTCGCAGGGTAAATCTATCGTTTTTTCTGTCGCAACCAAGGTCACCTTTTGGGAAATGACCGATGAAAAACTGGATACTTATATCGACACCGGCGAACCTTTCGACAAGGCTGGTGGTTATGGCATCCAGGGAAAGGGCTCGTTATTGGTCCGGGAAATTCATGGTGATTATTTCAATGTGGTCGGCCTGCCGCTGTCTAAGGTGGTCCGCGAGCTTGAGCATTTTGGCATTGTCCCATCTTCCTCCGGGTAATTGAGGTTTATCTAAAAGGGGCTGATAAATGCTATGGTGCAAGCGGATGTTACGTTGAAACATGTTCCCAAGCAGGATAGACCAAGGGAACGACTGATTGAAAAAGGACCGGCGACATTATCGAACCAGGATTTACTTGCCATATTGCTTGGTACTGGTACGAAGGATGAATCGGTCACCACGCTTTCTCAACGTGTGTTTATGCATTTTGAGGGGCTTGATTTACTGAAGGACGCTACGATTGAAGAATTGACTGCAATCAGGGGAATCGGCACAGCCAAGGGAGTTTTGATTCTGGCTGCGATTGAATTCGGTAAACGCCTCCACCGTTTTCGACCGGACGAACGGTATGTCATCCGCAGTCCGGAAGACGGAGCAGATTATATTATGGAAGAAATGAGAAACCTCAATCAAGAACATTTTGTTGTAATTTTTTTAAACACCAAAAATCAAATCCTCCACAGACAGACGATCTTCATAGGCAGCTTGAATGCTTCGATCGTCCATCCGAGAGAAGTGTTTCGCGAAGCGGTAAAACGCTCTGCTGCTTCTATTATCTGTGCACATAACCACCCATCCGGCGATCCATCCCCTTCTCAGGAAGATATCCATGTTACCAAGCGTTTGTCCGAGTGTGGCAAGATGATCGGCATCGAACTTTTAGATCATATAGTGATCGGCGACCGTAAATTTGTCTCATTGAAAGAAAAAGGGTATCTGTAACACTATCTATTTTTAATTTTTTTTCGTATAATTATATAGGCGGATGATACAGTCAGCGCCATGCTCGGGATTCTTTCCAGGGTTTGGCGCTTCTTCTCATGCAGCTTTCTGCATTGAAGATGGATGGCAAGTGTCCGCCCGAACAGGAAATCCGTCATTGGAACTGCAATGGGATTAATTGCAAGTTATGTCGGTAATCGATATAGTAAAACATACAAAAGAATGTAATGACAAGATTATGAGATGTGTTGGAAAGGGAGATTTTTTTGGGAAGATTCAGTTTATCACAAGACTTAGGTATAGATTTAGGAACGGCGAACACGCTGGTATTCGTCAAAGGCAAGGGTGTTGTCGTAAGGGAGCCGTCTGTTGTAGCCAAAAACACAGCGACTGGTGAAATAGAAGCAGTTGGCAGTTCTGCACGAAATATGATCGGAAGGACGCCGGGTAACATTTCCGTCATACGTCCGATGAAAGACGGAGTTATTGCGGATTACGACACGACTGCTGTCATGATGAAATACTACATCAAAAAAGCGCAAAAAACCCGGTCTGCTTTTGCCCGCAAGCCGAATGTCATGGTTTGTGTGCCTTCAGGAATCACGATGGTCGAGGAAAGGGCGGTCATCGATGCTACGAAACAAGCAGGCGCCAAAGATGCATTTCCGATTGCAGAACCTTTTGCTGCTGCGATAGGTGCCGGCTTGCCTGTATGGGAGCCTACTGGAAGCATGATTGTCGACATCGGTGGAGGCACTACAGAAGTCGCTATCATTTCACTCGGCGGTATTGTGACCAGTCAATCTATCAGAACAGCAGGCGATGATATGGACGATGCAATCATTCAATATATTCGCAAGCAATACAATCTGATGATCGGTGAACGCTCGGCGGAATCCATCAAAATGGATATCGGATCCGCAGGTAGTCCGTCCGAAGTAGAAGAGATGGATATCCGTGGGAGGGACCTGTTGACAGGCCTGCCGAAAACCATCACCATCACATCGGATGAAATTTCTTCATCTCTGCAAGATACGGTATCTTCCATTGTCGAAGCAGTCAAAAATACGCTGGAAAAAACACCTCCAGAGCTTGCGGCAGACATTATGGACCGGGGAATTGTCCTGTCAGGAGGCGGCGCACTGCTTAAAGGGCTGGATGATGTCATCAGCGAGGAAACAAAAATGCCGGTATTTGTTGCGGAAGAACCGTTGGACAGTGTAGCTATTGGCACAGGGAAAGCATTGGAGTACATCCATCACTTTACCTCCCAACCTAACGTATCCAGTCGATCCTCGATGAAGTAAGTAGGTGTTAATTGATGTCTTTTTTTAGAAGAACACGGTTGTTCATCATTTTAATTGGTTTTATTGTACTGGTTGCCTTGATCGGATACTCTATGAGTGATCGGAGCAATCTTACAGTGGGTGAGGAGTTCTTGAAAGATACGGTCGGATGGCTTCAGGGAGTGGTCCACCGGCCGGCAGAGTTCACCAGCAATATTTTTTCCAATATTGATGAAATCAAACATACGTATGAAGAAAACCAACTATTGAAGGAGCGGCTGGCCGATCATAAGTCACTGCTCTATGAGATACAGGAACTGAAACAGGATAACGAAGAGTTACGGCAGATACTGGACAAAACCGAGTCCATTTCTGATTATGAACCGATTCAGGCCTCTGTAAGGAGCCAAAGTCCAGAACCTTTTTTCAAGGAAGTAACCATCAATAAAGGGGAACAGGATGGCGTCAAAAAGAATATGGCAGTTATTACAGGCCAAGGTATGGTCGGCAAAATTAAATCAGCTGCCGAATTTTCTTCCACTGTCCAATTGCTTAGAGGCTTTGACGGAACCAACAGGATTTCTGTAACAGTTTCCCAAGAGGACAAAGAGGACGAGTCTGGGTTTGTCATTGGTTACGATGAAGAAAAAGAAGCATTGATGTTAAAGCTCAATTCCTATGAATCTGAAGTCGAAGAAGGTGCCTTAGTCGTTTCATCCGGTATGGGCGGGGTATTCATCCGCGGTCTGGAAATCGGGACGGTTAAAGAAGTCACTCCGGACAAATACGGTCTTACCCAAATGGCTTATGTCACTCCTGCAGCCGATGTCGATAACATGGATCATGTGATCGTCGTCAATGCAGCTGAAGGGAATCAGCAGGAGGAGGAAGAATAATGGCGAAATTCTACCTTCCTCTTTTTCTTTTACTTCTGTTGGTACTCGAGGGCGTGGCGGTCGACTTTCTTCCGAACAGCCTGGTGACCGGCCGCTGGATGATCGCTGCACATTGGGTATTGTTGTATTTGGTGTTAATCAGTATTTTTTACGACCTGGAAAATACATACGTATCGGTGCTGTATGCCATTGTCTTCGGTTTGATGATTGATATCGTTTATACTAGCGTCTTAGGCGTTTACATGTTTATCTATCCTTTAGTCGTTTATGGAATCCATGGTCTGAAAAAATTGCTTCATACCAATTTTTTGGTGGCGGTGGTTCTTGCCGCCCTGGCAGTTGTTCTGGCAGATACTGGTGTCTATATAGTATACTCCTTTATTGGTTTGACCGAGCTGCCTTGGCAGGATTATTTCTATATTCGTCTGATTCCGACTCTTCTGGCCAATCTGTTGCTTTTAATCCTAATTTACCCATTGACAAAAGCGAAGTTGTCCAAATGGTCAACGGAGCGTTTCAACACTTCTGGGAAGTTTTGAGATTTAACGGAATGTTCTATCTCCTGAAAAAGATATAAATATAAAAGGCTTGAGGTGAATGATCGTGGCAGGCAGCAAGCAATTAATAACGATAAAAGGAACTCGGGATGGTCTTACCCTGTATATTGATGATTCATGCTCATTCAGTGAAATGCTAACCGAACTCGAAGCAACCCTGTCCACTAATCATGTGGCAGAAGATGAGCCGATGATCACTGTTACCATTCAGCTGGGGAACCGTTATTTACACGAAAATCAAGAAGAACAACTGCGCGAGTTGATCCGCAGTAAAAATAAATTAGTCGTTCAATCGATCGAATCAAATGTCATTCCGAAAAAACAGGCGCTGGATTGGCTCGAGGATAGTGAAGTCAAGGTGGTCAACAAGGTAGTCCGTTCTGGACAGGTAATCGAGGTCCAGGGGGATATGTTGCTGATCGGTGATGTGAATCCTGGCGGAAAAATCATGGCTAGCGGGAATATTTTCGTGATGGGGAATTTGCGGGGAGTCGCCCATGCAGGAGTTCCCAACAATCGGGAAGCGGTGATTGCCGCTGCATATATGAAGCCAACCCAGCTGCGGATAGCTGATTATATCAGTCGTTCCCCAGATTATGAAACAGAAGGCGTTTATATGGAATGCGGAATCATCGATCATGAGCAAGAAAAAATCATTATCGACCGTCTACAGATTTTGGCACGTAAACGACCTGATATAAACGGGTTTGAAAGGAGAATGATACATGGGTGAAGCAATCGTAATTACTTCAGGTAAGGGCGGCGTCGGCAAAACCACCACAACTGCCAATATAGGTACTGCGCTCGCGTTGATGGAGAAAAAAGTTTGTCTGATTGATACAGACATCGGGCTCCGTAATTTAGATGTTGTCATGGGGCTTGAAAACCGGATAATTTATGATATCGTCGATGTTATCCAGAAGCGCTGTAAATTGAAACAGGCATTGATCAAAGATAAACGATTTGATTGTTTGTATCTGCTTCCTGCAGCCCAGACGAGTGATAAATCGGATCTTACTCCCGAGGGGATGGAAGCGATTGTTGCTGAATTGAAACAAGAATATGATTATATTTTAATAGATTGTCCAGCTGGCATTGAACAGGGTTATAAAAATGCGGTTGCCGGTGCCGATAAAGCAATTGTCGTCACGACACCGGAAAAATCAAGCGTGCGGGATGCAGACCGGATCATCGGGTTGTTGGAAAAAGAAGAAAAAGTGGAACCGCCCCATTTGATTGTTAACCGTATCCGGAATCATATGGTTAAAAATGGCGATATGCTGGATGTGGATGAAATCGTTCAAATTTTGTCGATTGAATTACTGGGGATAGTTGCGGATGATGATGAAGTGATCAAAGCTTCCAATCATGGTGAACCCGTTGCTTTTCACCCGAATACAAAAGCCTCCCTGGCTTATCGAAACATCGCCCGCCGGATTCTTGGCGAAACGGTACCTCTATTGTCACTGGAAGAAGAAAAAGGCATGTTCGCCAAAATGAAAAAATTCTTGGGAATTCGCTCCTGAAGCTGATATGTTTGTTACCAATCTCTCAACCTGCCGATGACAGGTTGAGAGATTTTTTGTGGGGTAATGCATTATTGGCAGGAATACACTCGGTTCTAATCTTGAGACGTCGGCTGGCTGTACCGAGAGCCCACTATGTTTTCCGCAACCGGTGAACAGCCTTCGAAGCCGTACTTGTCACGAAAAAGCAAATCCCCCTGTTCCGTAAAGCTTGGGCGTGTCGGTTCCGCGGGGGAACTTTATCATCATTTCCTTGCCATGAACTTTTAAACGGATGGAATAGACGAAGTTTAAAGGGAAGGGTTTGGAGGACAGGTATATCTTTTTTTATTGCTTCATAGACTTGTACAAATCCCGCAAAGGAAAGTGAAGCAAATGAAAAAAGATGTCAGACAAATCAGGAAAAACATTGCGAAAAGAAAAAGAGAACATCCGTTAAATCAATCACTTCCGGATAAACAAGCAGTGACTCCTTTCCCGCAAGAAGAAGAAAAACACGGTTATCTTCCTTTCACCCCTAGTCAAGGGACAAGCCCGGGCACACGTAAAGAAAGTTTTGCTGCCAGCTTAATGTTGAAAGGCATATTAGCGGGCGTCCTGTTTTTTGGTGTCTCGATGATACATCAGCTGGAAGCCAGTTGGAGTGAACGTCCCAAACAATGGACGACCGAGGCCTTTACTGAAGAATTCCCATTCGCTTCTGTGAACGCATGGTATCAAAGTAAGTTTGGCAACCCTTTGGCCATGGTACCGGATCAAGAAGAGACGGAAGAACTTCCGGCTGTGCTTCCAGTTAACGGGACAGTGAGCCAGTCCTTCCAATCAACTGGGGAAGCTATCCGTATAGCTGCCGACGAGAAGTCCGAAGTAGTCGCAGTGAAAGACGGAACAGTGATTTTCGCTGGCAATAAACCGGATACAGGGAAAACAGTCATCGTACAGCATGCCGACCGGAGTAAGAGCATTTATGGATACTTGACCAATATCGATGTTTATCAATATCAGTTCATTGGGGATAATCACGTTATCGGGCAGTTTGATCCAGTAAAAGGAGAGAAACAAGACATTTATTTTGCGATACAAAAAAACAACCAATTTCTCGACCCTGTACAGGTGATGCAAGTTGACGAGCAGTCATAACATGGTTCCTCAACTGCATATTCATCCGATATTATGGTTGTTCGCACTTACTGCAGTCCTGACTGGTACCCTTGCAGAATTTCTGGTTATTTTTTTTATTGTTGTCGTACATGAACTTGGTCATTACCTGGCAGCGAAGTGGTATGGCTGGCGGATAAGAAAAATCAATCTATGGGTTTTCGGCGGAGTGATGGAAACGGAAGAACATAGCAGCAAACCAATCAGGGAGGAAGCTTGGATTATTGCTGCAGGACCGCTGCAGCACCTGTGGATTTATGGTGTGTTGTTTTTATGCAAAGAAAGTTCCGCAATGCCCGCTTCCCTCGTCGAAATCGGCTTTCTATACAACACAACCATCTTATTGTTTAACCTGCTGCCGATTTGGCCACTTGACGGGGGGAAAATGGTATTTTTGTTATTATCCTATATTTTTCCTTTCAGGTTGGCCCACACCCTGACAATTGTCAGTTCAATCGCCTTCTCCTTGGCTGCTGTTGTCTCGTTGCTCCTGTTTTTTCCTTTTACATTGAGCGCTGTCATGTTGACCGGTTTTATATTATGGGAAAATCGATTAGAATGGAAGCAGCGTTATTATATTTTTCTACGGTTTTTGTTGAAACGTTATTTGACGCCCATTACGGAAAAATCGAAAATACGGCCGGTTATTGTTAATCCCAATACAAGGCTGCTTCACGTGTTTTTCCGGTTTAAGCGCGGACAGACACATCACATTTATGTGAAACCGTCCAAAAGGCAATCCGATTGGCTGGAAGAACATACTTGCCTGGACGCCTATTTCAAGATGAAGCAGCACCAGATAAGTGCAGGTGAATTACTTAGCCGTTCCAAGTGAGGATGATCAAACTTGCTGACAATTTATTTATTGACACAAGCAACAGAAAAAATCGGAATAATCGAAGCAGATGGAGTAATCAAAGAGTTTGTCGTCGATCGTCCTGGTTGGGAGGACCAAGTAGGAAATATCTATCAGGCCCAGGTTGCCAATATGGAAAAGGGACTGCAGGCAGCCTTCATCGAAATTGGAACTGGTAAGCCCGGGTTTTTACCTAAAAAGGAATTGCCGGAACTGAGAAAAAATCCCACACGTAAACTGGAAAATGTAATCACTGAAGGAAAACATTTGTTCGTGCAAGTTCAAAAGGCGGCATACGGGGATAAAGGAGCAAAGCTCACAGCCAATCCCACCCTGCCAGGAATTTCGATTATATATATGCCCTTTGGAGGTTATGTGGCTGTTTCGAAAAAAATTGATGAACCGCAACGCAGCGAGTGGAGGGAAAGGTTGGGATCTCTCCTGGGCCCGGAAGAGGGGGTCATCGTCCGGACCAGCTCTGCCAATACCGACTTCGCAATGGTCGTGGAAGAATTGAACAGACTGCGCCAGCAGTGGGATGAGATTACAAGGAAAGCCGCTTCTGCCAAAACTCCTTCCTGTATATATGAGGACCGGTTAATTCCCGAGCGGTTGCTTCGACGTTTTGCACCGGATAAGGTGGATAGAGTGATAATCGACAGCGCGGATTTGGCTCGGAGAATCAGACGGACCTTTCCTGCTTTGGCAGAAAAGACAGAGTGGAAGAAAGACATGACAAACCACCTTCCCTTTTCTGTGAACCAGCTTGTGGAAAAAGCAACCCGGAGACGTGTGAAGCTGCACAAAGGGGTAGAGCTATACATAGACCAAACGGAAGCAATGACCGTAATCGATGTCAATTCTGGTTCTTTTACAGGAAGGAGCAGTAAACAACATACCGCGGAGAAAACGAACCGTATCGCAGCAGAAGAGGTTGCAAGACAATTGCGGTTGCGAAATATTGCTGGTATTATCGTGGTGGACTTCATCAACATGGATAGAGACGAAGCCCGGTCCAACCTGCTCCGTCATTTTCGACAGCATTTAGCCGATGATCCGACAAGGACAGAGATATATGGGTTCACGAATCTCGGTCTCCTGGAGATGACCAGAAAAAGAGAATCGTATTCTCTGTCGCATTTGCTTCAGGACAACAATAATAGCGGATCGTCGCTTTCTGCTTCAACGCTTGTCTACATGCTTGAAAGAGATTTGTATGATGCATCTTACAGCGGGAATGAGGCAGTAGTTGTGGTGGCAAGTCACGAATTCATAAAGTTACTTTCACAGTTGCTTTCCCTTCCAGAGCTCGCGGTTAAATTGGGCATTTCGTTATACACGATTACCGACGACTGTCTGAGAGCAGGTTATCAGCTCGGTTTTACAGGAAGCCAGACGCAGGTGGAAGTGTACCTCGATAGCAAACCGGCAGAAAGTGTTGACAAACTTTTTTAAACTATGGTAACATCAGTATGTTATTCATCGTAGCACCCGCTGCTACAACCGCTCAGAACAGGTCGATAAGTCAACCTCGTTGACACCTGAATGGCGAGTCTTAGTCTAACGAGGAGGTGCAGAAGTATGTACGCAATTATTGAAACTGGTGGTAAACAAGTGAAAGTAGAAGAGGGCCAAGCTATCTACGTAGAAAAAGTAGAGGGTGAAGACGGCGCTACTGTCACTTTTGATAAAGTACTTGTTGTCGGTGGAGATGACGTGAAAGTCGGTGCTCCATATGTTGATGGTGCTACTGTCACTGCTAAGGTCGAAAAGCAAGGCCGCGGCAAAAAAGTAACTGTCTTCAAATACAAGCCGAAAAAGAACTACCATCGTAAACAAGGTCACCGTCAGCCTTACACCAAACTGACCATTGATAAAATCAATGCATAAGGTTTGATAGCATGATTCAGGTGGCTGTGTATCGTAAACAAGGCAATATCCATGCGTTTGAATTAAGTGGTCATGCTGATAGTGTATCAGAAGGCTATGACTTGGTCTGCGCTGGTGTTTCAGCAGTTTCTTTCGGATCCGTGAACGCCGTTATCCGTCTTTGTGAAATCGAACCGATTATTGAACAGGCTGGCGAAGAAGGCGGTTATTTACGGATGGAACTGCCTGAAAACTTAACAGATGAAACAAAAGCGAAAGCATATTTACTGCTTGAGGGTATGATGGTATCCTTGGAGACCATAGCAAGAGACTATGGGAAGTATATTACCATCTCTGAAAAATAAGGAGGTGCAAACCAAATGCTACGTCTTAATCTACAATTTTTCTCCCAGAAAAAAGGTCAAGGTAGTACGAAAAACGGACGTGATTCCGAATCGAAGCGTCTTGGTGCGAAGCGTGCAGACGGACAATTCGTAACAGGCGGATCTATTCTTTACCGTCAACGCGGTACAAAAATCTATCCAGGTGCTAACGTTGGACGCGGCGGAGACGACACGTTGTTCGCTAAAGCCGACGGCATCGTTAAGTTTGAACGTGTGGGACGCGATCGCAAAAAAGTGAGCGTGTATCCGGAAGTACAAGAAGCTTAATGAAAAAAAGACCCTAACCAGTAGAGGCTAGGGTCTTTTTTTATGCCTGTACATAAATAGAAATTAGCCCTGTTTTCGTTCTCCGGCTTTTT
Source organism: Sediminibacillus sp. JSM 1682029 (assembly GCF_041366435.1). Lineage (NCBI taxonomy): Bacteria > Bacillati > Bacillota > Bacilli > Caryophanales > Bacillaceae > Sediminibacillus > Sediminibacillus sp. JSM 1682029. The sequence goes on along the minus strand of NZ_JBEWYY010000002.1, from coordinate 299,551 downwards.
TGCTATAATTTTGATAACTGAGTGGGGGGCGGATAACAAGATGGAACCCGAAAAGGTTGTAGATCTATTAAGTCATTATCGTCATGATTGGATGAATGCGATGCAGTTGATTAGCGGTTATGCTTCAATGGGAAAACTGGATAAAGTGAAGGAAAAAATCCATCAAATCGGTGCTGAAATGGAGAAAGAACGGCGAATTTCAAATGCATGCCTGCCACAAACCGCACTATGGGCGATAAGTTTTAATTGGCATCACAGCAATTTTCGGCTTGATTACGACATTTCACTGGAATCAAACGGGTATTCTATATATGATGAAGAGATAGTGTCCCGGCTGAATAGGCTGATAGAAGTGATCAGCCAGCATGCAAACGAAATGGAAATGTACGAGGGGTATCTTACTCTCCATTCCGACCAATCGGATCAATTAGTCGTATTATTGGAGTTTTCCGGGGTGTACCAAGAACCTGGAAAGATGGGCAAAGAACTTTCTGAACTTGACGAACGATTTCTCGTTACGGTTTCAGAATCAGAAAAAAATCGATGTACAGTCAAATGGGTGTGCAGCTGAAGAGGTGATCAACTATGTTTGTCGATCAAGTGAAAGTGTATGTGAAAGCAGGGGATGGCGGAAATGGCCTGGTTGCTTTTAGGAGAGAGAAATACGTACCGATGGGCGGTCCTGCCGGGGGAGACGGCGGGAACGGCGGTGATATCGTGTTTGAAGTGGACGAAGGTTTGAATACATTGATGGATTTCCGTTACCAAAAACATTTTAAAGCAAAACGCGGAGAAAACGGCATGAGCAAGGGACAGCACGGAAAGAATTCCGATCCCCTCGTACTGGCTGTTCCTCCAGGAACAACTGTGAGAGATGATGATACAGGACAAGTCATTGCAGATCTTGTAGAACATAAACAACGAGCGGTGATTGCCCAGGGCGGTCGCGGAGGACGGGGAAATATCCGGTTTGCGACCGCGAGGAATCCGGCGCCGGAACTGGCCGAAAATGGGGAGCCTGGACGGGAGCGTTATATCCAAATTGAATTGAAGTTGATCGCTGATGTCGGATTGGTCGGCTTTCCAAGTGTCGGGAAATCCACCTTGTTATCGGTTGTCAGTGCAGCAAAACCGAAAATCGCTGATTATCATTTCACGACTTTATCCCCTAATCTAGGGGTAGTGGAAACGACGGATCAACGCAGTTTTGTCATGGCGGACCTGCCTGGTTTGATAGAAGGTGCCCATGAAGGCGTCGGATTAGGGCATCAGTTTCTGCGTCACGTGGAGCGGACCCGGGTGATTGTACATGTGATCGACATGGCAGCCAGTGAGGGGCGTGATCCATACGAGGATTATGTAGCCATAAACAAAGAATTGAAGGAGTACGACATGGCTCTGGAAAATCGGCCGCAAATAATTGTCGCCAATAAAATGGATATGCCAGGTGCTGAGGAAAATCTAAAGGAATTCCATGCGAAAATGACGGACGACCATCCTGTCTATCCAATTTCTACGGTGACAAGAGAAGGGGTACGCGAGCTGTTGTTTGCCGTCGCAGATTTACTCGATACGATACCGAAAGAGAGTGCGCCGATCGAAGAGAAGGAAGAGCGTGTTGTCTACAAGTATGAGCCGGAGCAGGAAGGTTTCCAAATAACCCGTGATCCGGACGGTGCTTTTGTCCTTTCAGGGGAGCGTATCGAAAAACTGTTCCGAATGACGGACTTCAACCGTGATGAGTCTGTTAGAAGATTCTCCCGGCAAATGCGGGGGATGGGAATAGACGAAGCCCTCCGCAAGCAGGGAGCCGAAGACGGGGATACAGTACGGCTGCTGGATTATGAATTTGAGTTCATTGAATAAATATGGACAGGCGGAGCCAGGCAAATACAAAGGGGAATAAACCGATGGCTGAAAAAGAGGAAAAATTTTATCTGGTACGAAGTGACATTCTTCCGGACGCCATGAAAAAAACTATTGAGGCAAAAGCACTCATTGAACGCGGCAAGGTGGAATCTGTATTCGACGCGGTGAAACAAGTCGATTTGTCGCGGAGTGCTTTTTATAAGTATCGGGATGCAGTATTTCCTTTCCAGGCAATGGTAAAAGAGCGGATGATCACCTTGTTTTTCCACTTGGAAGACAGGGCAGGAACATTGTCCAACCTGCTGGATACGGTAGCAAAAGCAGGGGGGAATATTTTGACCATCCACCAGACGATTCCGCTTCAAGGAAAGGCCAATGTGACATTGTCCTTGAATACTTCCGCCATGACTGTTCAAATCGAGACGTTGATTCAACAATTGAAACGGCTTGATTTTGTCGATAAAGTGGAAATATTAAGTTCTGGTGCTTAGAACAGGGGGAAGCATGTTGACGACGAAGAAAATAGGGTATTTGGGGCCAAAAGGGACTTTTACAAAAATTGCAGTAGATTCCCTTTTTAATGGAGAAGAAAAAGCGGATTTTGCGACCATTCCTGAATGTATGGACGCTGTCGAGCATGGAGCAATCGACATAGCTGTCGTGCCATTGGAAAATGCGATTGAAGGAACGGTACACTTGACGATTGACTATATGATTCATCAAGTCAGACTTCCTATCGTTGCAGAAATTGTTGTTCCGATCAAGCAGCACCTCCTGGTGAACGAAAGAGCGACCGGGTCTTTGTCGGATATAGCTCATGTATATTCGCACAGCCATGCAATTGCACAATGTCATCAATTTTTGCATAAACAACTGCAGCAGGCGGATGTGCATTACACCACTTCTACAGGAAAGGCAGCAGAGATGGTTGCAGCATCCGATCCGACAGCTGCTGCAATTGGCAACAAGCTTGCTGCAAAGGAATATGGATTAACAATCCTGGCAGAGGATATTCATGATTATCCGAATAATCATACAAGGTTTGCGGTGTTATCGAAACAAGAGGAACCGCTAATCAGCAATGGTCATGTGGCAGGTACGCAAAAAACAACATTGTTGATTACGCTCCCAAGCGATTATGCGGGTGCATTGCACCAGGTGTTGTCTGCTTTTGCCTGGCGGAAAATGAACCTATCCAAAATCGAATCTCGACCGATGAAGACAGGCCTGGGAAATTATTATTTCATCATTGATGTCAACCAGGCATATGACCAAGTGTTGTTTCCCGGGGTGAAGGCCGAATTGGAGGCGTTGGGCTGTAAAGTGACACTCCTCGGTACATATCCCGTCTACCAAATGAATATGTAAAAGTAGTTTTGCTGCCGGCAGGGATGATGCAAGTCATTCCGGCCGGCAGCTTGTATTTTTTGGGCATATTTTTCATGATCATCGAATATTTCATCAACCTTTCTGGGGCATTCGCATATGTTGTATGGAATTGTTCTGTAATTCAGGCTCGTTAGTGTCTGCCATAATTATACAGAAGGGAGTTTCAGTATTGAGAATTCATGTAGTGCAAAAAGGAGAAACATTGTGGGAAATAGCCAAAAAGTATGGAGTGGATTTTGAAGAACTGAAGCAGGTGAATTCTCACCTGTCCAACCCGGATATGATCATGCCGGGGATGAAAATCAAGATACCGGGCAATTCTGTTCAAGTTAAACAAGAGGGAAGCTTAGATAAGGAAATGCAGCAATACCCTCCGCAAACAGCACAACAAAAACAGAAGAAGAAGCAACAGGAAAGCCAGCAGAAGCCCAAGGAAAAAGAAAAGCCGGATACACAGCCACAGGCTGGCAAGCAGCCTGCAAAGCATCCTTGGAAGGATACTTCGCCAAAAGCATTTCCGGTGATCAAGGAAGATGACCATAAGAAACCTCTTTCTAAAATGATGGACGTTCCGAAAGTGCCCATGATGGAACAGCACATGGAAAAGTTTCCGATCAATATGACAGTGCCGAAAAAGCCGTCCTATGAGTCGCCAAAAAAACACGAGGATAAAAAATGGAAACAGGAAAAACCGACCTATGAAATGCCTGCACATACAATGCCGGGACAACAGCCGATGCCTTTCAACTGTTATCAACCGATGCCATACTGTATCCCAATGCAGCCTATGACCATGCCGGTACATCATTATCCGATGGGTGATATGATGCCTTGTGGGCCGCAATTCGGGGTAGAGAATATGACGGCCGGTCATTCTTTTTCTTACCCTGCTGTGCAAGGTGTCTCGCAGGGGATGGAAGACTTGATGGAATCCTCTTCTTCGATGGAAATGCCACAGATGCCGCAAAATGTGGCAGGAACGCACACTGACGATTGCGGTTGCGGGGGTTCATCCCTCATGGGGCAGTACGCCGATCCGAATCAGTTCATGGCTGGAAATCCAGGTCAGCAATGGCCGGGTTATGGTTATCCTGGATTTATGCCGCAGCAAGGCATGCAGCCTTACGGTGGGCAAATGATGCCACAGCAAATGTATCCATCCCACCAACAGTTCCAACCCCAACAGCCATATACAGGGATGACGAATTTCAACCCACCATATCCACCTTATTCCCGGGAGGAAGAAGAAGAGAGTGAATAAGCCAGAACTTAGAGACGAAGCCTTCAAGGCTCGTCTCTCTTCCTTTTTACAAAAGAGGGCAAACTTGTACCTGAAAAAAGTAAGTTTCCTGAAGAACTCTGTTTTCGCTATCCGTGATGAACATGGCCGGGAGTATATTCTGAAAGGAATCAGGCAAATAGCATCAGTACAGCAACAACTCGATTTTCAAGTCGCTTATGCTGCTTCGGGCATTGTCAGGTTTGTCCATTTTCCAAATGGGGAACTCTTTTTATATGAATATGGTTACTATTGGCTTTTAATGCCTCACCGGGCGGGAAAGTCTCTTCATTTCGCCGACAAGCAGGACAGAGAAATGGCGGTAAAGGCCCTCCGTAATTTTCATTCGGCAGCCAGGGGAATTAACGTGTCGGATCCAGTCATCCGGCCGCCGCTGTTGTACAAGTGGGAAAATCGGTTGCAAAAGTTTTCCAAAACCCGAGTTCTCTTTGATAATGCTGGAAAGGGTAGCTTGGCCAGGGAAATCATCGACAGGACGACCGCCCTTTTGGAACAGTTGCGGAAGGATGTCGACTGGTATGCAATAGAAAAAAAGGCAGTAGATCTACACTGTTGGACGCACGGCGATGTCGCTTCCCACAATTTTTTACGGACAAAATCGGGAACAGTGGAAGTCATCGACTTTGATTTGCTCAGTCTGGCTCCGGAAAGTTACGACTGGATTCAAATTGGCCAGCGTTTTTTGTCTTACATCAATTATGATGTAAATCAATTATGCAGGAATGTTTTCCCGGAAAATGAAGAGGAACTTAAGTTTATTTTGCAAGGTGTCGGTATACCGGTCGATTTGCTCAGAGAATGGTTGTTGTTTTTGCGGAAACAACCGTCACGGCAGCAAGTGTCCGATTTTATGGACGATTTGGAGGATAAATGGGAAAAGCGGGTTAAATTTGTGAAAGAAGTTCAAATTGTGCTAACATAAATTATTATCAAATGGGAGGAGACTTACGATGCAGGAAAAAGTAGAAAAGATTGTAGCATGGCTGCAGGAAAAAATCGAAGAATCCGGAGTGAAAGGGTTACTGGTAGGCGTAAGCGGCGGCATTGATTCAGCCGTGGTGGCACATCTGATAAAACGTGCGGCACCAGATCACTCACTCGGTGTAATACTCCCCTGCAAAAGCAATCCGCAGGACATGGAAGATGCCAAGAAGGTAATTGACAGTTGTGGAATCGACTCTTTAACCGTTGATTTGTCAGAAACACATGATGTATTGTTCAACAATATCCAAAAACAGCTCAACGACCAGCAGTCCGTCAATCCGGATAACCAGCAGTTGGCAGATGCCAACTTACGCGCCCGTCTGCGCATGAGCACTTTATATGCTTTGGCGGCGAATTATCAATACTTAGTGGTTGGAACAGACAACGCAGCAGAATTTTATACGGGTTATTTTACCAAGTATGGGGATGGCGGCGTTGATTTGGTACCTTTAGTAAGCCTGGGCAAAGGTGAAGTCCGGGAAATGGCGGAATATTTAGGTGTACCCGATGACATTGTCCATAAACAGCCTAGTGCTGGACTATGGGAAGGACAAACCGACGAGAATGAAATGGGAACGACTTACGAGAAAATCGACAGATATTTGAAAGGTGGGGAAATTCCGCAAAAGGATAAAGATATTATTGAGCGGCTTCATAAAAAGTCAGCTCATAAGCGGGAAATCGCACCGGGACCATCCTTGTAACAGTTCCTCCCAGAATATAACTGATTAAAAAATCTTCCTTATCTCATTATAAAGGTAAGGGAGGTTTTTTTATTGAGTAAATTTTTATTGTTCGCTTTTGGCTGTGTGGTTCTTATGGTTGCAGCGGGGTGTGCAGATCAGCAGGAAGAAGGACAAATGATTAGTGAGGACATGGAAGACTCCACTATGCCGATCGACTATAGTACCCACGATGAGGCCGAACGGAAATTGGATGATGAAGGGAATCGAAACGGCGGTCAGGAAGAGGCGCAGGATTATACCGGCTACCAGGAGAACCTGCCGCCTGGCCAGCGTCATTTAGGCGGCTTTTACAACGAATTGTCTCAATCCATTACCGAGGACCTAAATCGACTGGATGAAGTCAAGCTTGCCCAAGTTTACGTTACCGATCAACGTGTCATCGTTTCTCTTACCTTGAACCAGGAGTATGATGATAATGCTGCATCGATAGCAGACAAGGTTTACAGCAAAGTGGAACGCCAAGCTGAAGGAAAAGAGGTTCTCGTTTATACTGGAGACATCTATTGGAACCAAATGAGAGATCGAGATGCCAAGGAACCGGTAAGATGAGACGATATAACAGATTTTTGCCTTTGTGCAGTATTCGCTGTGGCAAGGGCTTTTTTGCGCTGGGAAGAAGACCGTAATGGCAACAATCCCGATTTATGATGGTTGGAACCCCCAGCGTGAGGATTTGAACTGGTTCTTACATGGTAAAATGATGCAGGCTGTCTGTTTAATCGGAGGCTCAAAATCCCTTATTTATCATTCCGTGCTCTTGATAGAAATTGCGCAGTGGTTGTAATAGGAAGTTCCATTGCCTATTCAAAAAGCGTGTGCTAATCAACGCTTCGGTAGCATACTTCGCTTTCCGCGGGCACGGCTTCAGCTAACTTGGTAAAGAAAATCGCTTTACCAAGTGGATCTTCAGCTCGCGCTGTTCCCGCAGGAGTCTGCGTATGCTCCCTGCGCTAAGGAGCAGGCTGATTAAAGAAAGCGTAGACTTTTTCCTTGAGAACCAACAAGCCATCTTAAAAACGTTTGTCAGGAAATGTGTACTTCTTTTCTCCTGTTCTTGGACTTTCTACTTGTTTTCCCAGCTAAGTCTTTTGATGATACGGTGCATGGAGTATTATGATTAAAAATTTCGAGTCCACGCGTTTCTAAACAGAAAGCTGTTCCTAGCGAAGAAAACACCCGGAGACTCCAGCGGGAGGAAAGGCCTCGGTGAGATCCCGCAGAGCGTCAGCTCGAGGAAGCTCACCAGCCGCCCGCGGAAAGCGCAGGGTATTTTCGCAGCGCCGAGTCCCATCTTAACGACTATAGGAAGGCTAGAAAGGCCCATTCAAACAATGTCACAATTTATATCTTTTGTGTAAAAGCCAAAAGCAATTATTCTCTACTAATACAGACTCCGGGGATATAAATATTTATAAGCATAAAATTTTATGTTATAGTAATAAAGGAATTTTTTCTCAACTTTTACTTGCAGGCAATGTCCTGACTGAATTATTCAGCATTAAGAGAGGAGAATGTCCTATGGCTGGTCATTCTAAATGGAAAAATATACAACGACGCAAGAATGCACAGGATGCAAAGCGCGGCAAAATATTTATGAAGATGGCGAAGGAAATATTCGTCGCAGCGAAACAGGGCGGTGGAGATCCGGAAATGAACCCGTCACTCCGCTTGGCTGTAGATAAAGCAAAAGCAAATAACATGCCAAATGATAATATCGATCGCGCGATAAAAAAAGCGACCGGTGACTTGGAAGGCGTAAACTATGAAGAAATGACATATGAAGGCTACGGACCAGGCGGAGTTGCTGTGATGGTGAAAGCTTTGACAGATAATAAAAATCGGACTGCATCTGAAGTGCGCTATGCTTTTAATAAAAACGGCGGGAACCTCGGAGAAAACGGCTGTGTTGCATTCATGTTCGACCGAAAGGGTTATCTCGTCATCGATAGAAGTACAACGGATGCGGACGAGGATGAAATGCTGTTGGCAGTCATAGAAGCTGGTGCAGAAGAAATGGAAACGACGGACGATGTTTTTGAAATCTATACGGATCCGGAAAGCTTTGCTGAAGTGAAAAATCAATTGGAAGCCGATGGTTATACTTTTTCAACGGCAGAATTGACGATGATACCACAGACGCTCTCACCGCTCGGTGAAGACGAAGCGAAACAGATGATACGTCTGGTAGATATGCTGGAAGATAACGAAGACGTTCAGGACGTTTACCATAACCTTGATGCAGACGAGGAAATTCTTGCTCAATTATAAAGTGATTCTTAACCGGCGTTTTTATAGGAAACTGCCGGTTTTTCTGTGCGCTGACCACTCTTCCTCAGGATAAAAAGTGTGGAAAATGGCCAAACTGTCAAATAGAGGTTTGGCTATTTTAAAATATGGGGTGGATAGTGTGAGACAACGACGAAAGCTTTTTGTCTGTTACAAGGCAGTTATGGGAATAGCCGGTGTATTCCTGTTGTTCGGTATACTGATACATTCAACTGGCGGACGGACGACTCAAGTCTTGGCACAAGAAGAGCAAGCTGCACCAAAAGAACCATTGGTATTGGAAGTGACCCTGCAAAAGCAATACATGGACGGACATGTAGAAAACAGCACCCATGAGGAAAAAATATGGGCGATGGAAGATTTCTGGTCGTATTATCATGATTGGAAGGTAGTCGAACAGCAGGAAGGAAAGGTTGTTTTAAAAAAAGAAATTGCTGACATTTCACCGTACATGAAGGAACATGGTTACTTCGGCTTATCTGACAACCAATTGGCGATATTTGAAGGACTGCCTATCCATGAACAAGTGATACAATCCTTTTATCAGATCGATACGGGTGAGCTGGAGAGTTACCAGCGGCAAAGGCTTCAGAACGGTATCAAAATTGATTCCAAACAAGTTTACCAGTATGTTCTGGAGGCTTATCGAGGTATGGCTCCCCAGCGTTCAGTCAACAGTTAATGGAGGGTTCCGGTTTTCAGCCGGAATCCTTTTTATCATGATTCGTGAATCTCCCCATAGTCACCAAGTAAGCTTAGATAGAAAACAGTTATACGAACATACGCTTGTATGGTAAGATAGATACAGGCTATTGTGGATAGGGGAGAATAATCACGATGATCGCATACATAAAGGGAAATTTGGAAGCAGTGAATGAAGAAGCTGTAGTAGTGGAAGCGAATGGGGTTGGTTATGAAATTATTTGTGCAAATCCATTCGCATTTCAGGATTCTTTAGGTGAGCAAGTACTGATTTATACGTATCATTACGTCAGAGAAGATAATCAAACATTGTTTGGTTTTAAAAAAACAGATGACAAATTATTGTTCTCCAAACTGCTGAATGTATCAGGAATTGGTCCGAAAGGGGCGTTGGCCGTTCTTGCTTCTGTGCGGGTGGAAGAATTCGTATCGGCTATCGAAAGGGAAGACGATAAGTTTTTGACTCAATTTCCGGGTATCGGCAAAAAAACAGCACGCCAAATGATCCTTGACTTGAAGGGGAAGCTGCCTGATGGATTTGCGGCTGTCGCACTCGAAACTGCCGACCGTTCTTCGGAAGCAGATGCTCTCCAGGGACAAAACAACGCCTTGGAGGAAGCAGTTGCCGCCATGAAAGCACTGGGATATTCGGAACGCGAAGTAAAAGCAATCGTACCGACATTGAAACAGGAACACCATGAAAATTCCGATCCGTATATCCGTAAAGGATTGGCTTTGTTGATGAAATAAGTGCCTGTTGTATAAATGGATCAGCCAGAGAGAACTTCTTATTGATAAAGGGGAGATAACGTGGAAGAACGAATGATTTCCGGCGAATTGCAGGAAGACGATCAGTCGATGGAGCTTAGCCTGCGTCCGATCAATCTTGCCCAGTATATTGGACAGGATAAGGCAAAGGGTAATTTGCGCATCTTTATAGAAGCAGCCAGAATGAGAAATGAGCCGCTTGATCACGTTTTACTTTACGGACCTCCCGGACTTGGGAAAACGACATTGGCTTCCATCATAGCCAACGAAATGGGGGTGCAATTCCGTACGACCTCAGGACCCGCGATCGAGCGGGCGGGTGACCTTGCAGCGATACTTTCTTCATTGGAGGCCGGAGATGTTTTGTTCATCGACGAAATCCACCGGCTGCCCCGGGCGGTAGAAGAAATTCTTTATCCTGCCATGGAGGATTTTTGCCTTGATATTGTCATAGGCTCCGGTTCCAGTGCCCGCTCTGTACGGCTTGATTTACCGCCGTTCACGCTTGTCGGGGCTACGACCCGTGCAGGGTTGCTGACAGCTCCGTTGCGCGATCGGTTTGGTGTTCTCAGTCGTTTGGAATATTATGAAACAAAAGACCTGTGTGCCATTGTGGAAAGAACAGCAGAGATCTTCCAAGTAGGAATCGAAAAAGAAGCAGCAATTGAAATCGCCAGAAGGTCCAGAGGTACACCGCGGATTGCCAATAGGCTGCTAAAAAGGGTAAGGGACATATCACAGGTGCAAGGTGAGCAGGTCATTTCACAACAAACAACCAAAACGGCGTTGGAAATGCTTCAAGTAGATGCTGCCGGCCTGGATCATATCGACCATAAATTACTGCTGGGCATCATCGATGGATTTAACGGTGGTCCAGTCGGATTGGACACCATCTCGGCAACTATTGGGGAAGAATCCCAGACAATAGAGGATGTGTATGAACCGTTCCTTCTTCAGACCGGGTTCATTCAGCGGACGCCGAGGGGCAGGCAGGTCACTGCCAAAGCATATCACCATTTCAACCGGGAGGTGCCGAAAGCTTGACCGGAATGGGAAAACTATTTATTGTAATAGGAGTCGTTTTTATTATCATTGGATTGCTGTGGGGGATATTCGGCAGGCTTCCTGGCGATATTAGTTTTAAAAAAGGGAATGTGTCCTTTCACTTTCCGATCATGACTTCAATTTTGGTCAGTATCATCTTATCGGTGATTTTATTTATTATAGGGAAATTCCGATAACATAGTAAGGAGATTGACAATGGATATAAATGATTTTGATTTTGACTTGCCTGAGGAATTAATCGCACAAACGCCATTGGAGGATCGAACAGCGTCCCGTTTGCTTGTGATGGACCGTCTGAATCAGACAATCAGTCATCAACACTTTTCGGACGTGATTGACTATTTATCACCTGGCGATTGCCTTGTATTGAATGATACCAAAGTTTTGCCGGCCAGGCTCTATGGCAGTAAACAGGATACAGGTGGAAAAATAGAAGTTTTGCTGCTACATCAACAACAACAGGATGAGTGGGAAGTGCTTGCTAAGCCCGCAAAGAAAATTAAAGAAGGAACAGTCATCTTATTTGGAGACGGACAACTGCGAGCCGTTTGCACCGGAATCAAAGAGCACGGTGGAAGGATTGTCCGCTTCGAATACGACGGGATTTTTCTGGAAGTGCTCGAACAGCTTGGCGAAATGCCGCTCCCTCCATACATAAAGGAGCAGCTGCCGGATAAAGACAGGTATCAAACGGTTTATGCAAAAGAAGAAGGCTCGGCGGCAGCACCAACAGCCGGACTTCATTTTACCGAGGAACTGCTTGAACGGATTAAAGAGAAGGGTGTCGAGCTTGCCTTCGTCACTCTGCATGTCGGTTTGGGAACTTTTCGGCCGGTGAGTGTCGACAGCATTGAAGAACATGACATGCATAGTGAGTTTTATCACATGTCCAAGGAAACCGCTGATCAGTTGAATAGGATCAAAGCGGCTGGTGGAAAAATCATTTCAGTCGGGACGACTTCGACAAGAACACTGGAAACCATCACTCGGGACAATGGCGGGGTATTCACACAAGCAAGCGGATGGACGGATATCTTCATTTATCCCCCTTACCGTTTTACGGCGATTGACGGGCTCATCACGAATTTCCATCTTCCGAAATCGACATTGATCATGCTGGTAAGTGCGCTGGCGGGAAAGGATTTTATCCTGAAAGCGTATCGTGAAGCAGTAGATCAACGATACCGTTTTTTCAGCTTCGGAGACGCAATGCTGATTGTATAAGCTATTATAGAAGACAAAGAAAGGGTGCAGTTAATGCCAATCACCTATGAACATATCAAAACATGCAAACAGACAGGAGCCCGCCTGGGGCGTGTGCATACACCCCACGGTTCGTTTGATACACCGATGTTTATGCCGGTCGGAACCCTTGCGACAGTAAAGACGATGAGCCCTGAAGAGTTGGAGGAGATGGGGGCTAAAATCATTCTTTCCAATACTTATCATTTATGGCTGCGTCCCGGTGAAGACATTGTTGAAGAGGCGGGAGGCCTGCATAAATTCATGAACTGGGATGGTGCTATTTTGACCGACTCAGGTGGTTTTCAGGTCTTCAGTCTCAGTGATTTACGGGATATCGAGGAACAAGGGGTTCATTTCCGGAATCATATCAGTGGGGAAAAGTTGTTTTTATCTCCTGAAAAAGCAATTCAAATCCAGAATTCTCTGGGATCGGATATCATGATGGCATTTGACGAATGTCCTCCGTATCCAGCGTCCCACGATTATATGAAAGCATCAGTGGAAAGGACAAGCAGGTGGGCAGAACGCTGTCTGGAGGCACATAAACGCCCGGGAGAGCAGGGGTTGTTCGGTATTGTGCAGGGTGGTGAGTACGAAGAACTCCGTCGTCAAAGTGCCCGGGATCTTACCTCGCTTGATTTTTCCGGTTATGCGGTCGGAGGATTGTCTGTCGGAGAGCCGAAAGATGTCATGAATAAAGTGCTGGAGTTTACTACTCCGATGCTGCCGACAAACAAACCGCGTTACCTGATGGGAGTGGGATCGCCCGATTCATTGATCGACGGGGCGATCCGGGGAATAGACATGTTTGATTGTGTGCTTCCTACTAGGGTTGCAAGAAATGGAACGTGTATGACTTCCAACGGCAGACTGGTTGTCCGAAATGCGAAGTATGCACGGGATTTCGGTCCGTTGGATCCAAATTGCAGCTGTCATGTTTGCCGAAATTATTCCCGCGCTTATATCCGGCATCTCATTAAAGCTAACGAAACATTCGGCTTTCGTTTAACTACTTACCATAATCTTTATTTTCTGTTAGAATTAATGATGCAAGTCCGCGAAGCGATAAAAGAAGATCGTCTTGGCGATTTCAGAGAGGAATTCTTTGAACAATATGGTTTTAACAAACCGAATGCAAAAAACTTTTAGAAGGGAGGAAATACGATGGATATTTTAGCATCATTAGCACCGATCATATTAATGTTCGTTATTTTTTATTTCCTTTTGATCCGTCCACAGCAAAAGAAGCAAAAGCAAGTACGCCAAATGCAGTCAGATCTAAAAAAAGGGGATAAAGTCATCACGATTGGCGGCATGCATGGAACGGTGCATGCGCTGGACGAGGGTACGCTTGTTTTGACTACCCAGGATGGTACAAAGATTACATACGACCGTTCCGCGGTAAGAGATGTAGTTTCCCAAGATTAAAATCAAATTTTTGTTTTACAAACTCCGATTTGCTTCCTTGTATAAAGGGGCATCGGAGTTTTTTTTTGTTCTTCTCCCGTGACCTCATCATTTGTGAAAAAAAGGACCGGATGACTCATTCCTGAACCAAAGAAATTTTTGAAAATGAAAAGAAACAAGACTGGAAGCTGCATCCGGCCTTGTCCTTCTGAAAGAAACTTTTCTTCCATTCCTCTTGCATCGTCTCAACTATCTACTTGGAAGACGTATTGTCTTCTGTGCTTAAGTTGACACCCAGCATGCCTCCGATTAGCGATGCAGCTAAAAAACCACCATAATGAACGAGCTGCTCCAATCTGATGCCCGTACGGTATCCGAGGTATTGATACAGCAAAACAAAAAGGATAAACCCCAGTCCTGTCAGGCCACCCAATATCCAACCCTTTTCTTTTCCTTTCAGACCAGAAATAAGGCCACCGATGAACAGTGCCGCAATACTGATTGCGATAGTCGTCCAGTTCAATGCATTTGCCCCAAAACTGGTGAACTTCAAAAGAATGGATAAAATCAGGCTTGCTGCCAAGATAATTCCCAATGCTGTAATCCATCCATAAAGAAGTGCGGTCATTCGTGTCCGTGCCATCTGATTACCTCCCTATGTGTTTGTCCCTTTTGTAACAGCTTATTCGGGGTTTTTTAAATTAGAATTAAATATTTGCCCAAGCTCTGAATACATTCTTAGTAATGGATTTTTAAAAGGAAGCTCGATCAGGCATTTTCGTGGGGAAGGGGAGAAATGCATGTCTGCTGTGGTAGCCATTGCGGTTTTCATCATCAGTTACTTTTTCATTATGACCGAGAAAATCAACCGGGCGCTTGTTGCTTTATCAGGAGGGGTCCTGCTTCTTCTGACAGGCATTTACCGTTGGGAAGATGCTTATACACATTACATCGATTGGAATACGATTGCTTTATTGTTTTCGATGATGGTACTCGTGTCCATCACGAAAAAAACGGGACTGTTTGAATTTATTGCAATTGCTTTTGCCCAGAGAGTGCATGGTGCTCCCATTCCGCTGCTGGTTGGTTGTTCTGTCCTTACAGCGCTTGGGTCTGCCTTGCTTGATAATGTGACAACCGTACTCCTGTTTGTTCCGATTGTTTTGACATTGACCAGGCTGTTGCAGCTTCCGTCATTTCCCTATTTGTTGACAATCATCTTCAGCGCCAATATCGGAGGAACCGCCACTTTGATCGGGGATCCGCCAAACATCATGATCGGCCAGGCGGTAGAGCATTTAACCTTCCTGTCGTTTATTGTTCATTTAGGGCCTGTTGTCGTTTTACTGTTTTCAGTCATGATGATTTCAGTTGTCATTTTATTTCGCAATAAGTTGAAGAAAAACGAGGACCGCATTGATCAGTTGATGGGAATGGATGGAACAGCCTATTTAAAAAAGACACCGATGCTTTATCAATCGGTAACGGTTCTATTACTGACAATCACCGGATTCTTGCTTCATCCGGTGTTCCATATTGAATTGACCACAGTAGCAGTAGCAGGGGCACTCTTACTGCTTCTTCTCACTGACAAAGAAGCTGGTACAGAAAAAGTGTTTCAAGAGGTAGAATGGATCACTTTGTTTTTCTTCATCGGATTATTCATGTTAGTCGGTGGATTGGAGAGAGTCGGAGTCATCGATGAACTGGCCAGGGGAATCATGATACTGACAGAAGGGGATCTGCCCTTCACGGCGTTGCTGATTTTATGGACGGCGGGTTTGTTCTCAGGGATTATCGATAATATCCCGTTCGTAGCTGCTATGATCCCGGTGGTGAAGGAATTTCAATCGTACGGAATGGCGAACTTGGATCCGCTGTGGTGGTCATTGGCACTGGGGGCTTGTCTGGGGGGGAATGGAACATTGATCGGGGCTTCTGCCAACGTCGTGGTAGCGGGTCTTGCAGAGGGAAATGGGCAGCGTATCCCTTTTATCAAATTTCTTTGTTATGGGATTCCACTCGTGCTCGTTTCGTTAATCGTATCAACCATATATATTTATTTTCGCTATCTCGTTCCTTTCCAGCAGAGCTTGTAAGCAAGCGTCATCTGCAGCATAAAATCCAGTCTATTAGCAATAATAGCTATAACTGTGATTTTGGGAAGTGATTTGATTATGGATATCGAACTTGGGAAGATAATATTCCGCACTGTTTTCACCTATTTAATTATCGTGGTGATTTTTCGTTTGATGGGAAAACGGGAAATCGGAGAATTAAGCCTTTTGGATATCGTCGTATTTATCATGATTGGGGAAATGGCGGTTTTCGCCATCGAGGAACCGAAGTCGAATATCGCCCAAGCTATCATACCCATGGCTGTTTTGATGGTCATTCAACGCTTTACTGCCTGGGCGTCCTTGAAAAATCAACGATTTCGTGGATGGTTTGAAGGCAAACCTTCTGTGATTATTTCGAAAGGGAAAATCGATGAACATGAAATGCGGAAACAACGTTACAATTTTAATGATTTGATGCAGCAACTGCGGGAAAACGGCACAAAGAGTATCCATGATGTAGAATTTGCGATTCTTGAAGCGTCCGGAAAACTATCCATATTTGAAAAGTCGGATAATGACAAGGAGGGTATATCATCAGAGGGATACGTAGTACCCATGATCGTAGACGGGAAAATTCAATATGATTCTCTGGAAAAAATAGATAGAACCAAGGATTGGCTCATTGAGGAAGTGAAAAAGCGAGATCTCACAGTCGAAGAGGTCTCTTTTTGCAGTATCGACAAAGATGATCAAATTTATATCGATATAAAAAACGAAAAAAAATAGAAAATGCCATGGGTTTTGGCAGTGAAGAACCTGTTCCAGAGCTGCACTTTCCACGGTTGCATGGAGAGGGCCAGCCCGGGCTTATTAGCGGTCCGCGGTCTGACCGGTCCCTTTTTTATCGAGGAGGGGTGACTCACCTGATTTTGTCGCCATGCCATGGCAGGCTTTATCCTATTTACGGATCAAACGGTTCAGAAGCGGGAATTGACGCAGCTCGGCCATCGATAAAAATTTAAATTGAAACAATAAAACGAGATAAAAGATTCCCAGAACTGCAAGGATGGCAAGAAAAATCAACAAATTGTCCGCATATCCTGGAATTAACTGCTTCAGCAGATTTCCTGCCCACCAGGTAATGGCAAACAAACAGACCATTTTCAGAAAATCCAGCCAAGGCAGTTTGAAGGAAATGACTTTGATCAAAGTAGCCATATGGAGCATAGTACCAAGAACCACACCTACAATCATTCCCAAGGCAACCCCCATGATCCCGAATTGAGGATTGGTAGCAAAAATGACCAAGACTGCAAATTTCACCCCTGTGCTGATGATGCTGTTCCACATTGCTTCTTTTGCATAATTCAATGCTTGCAGTGCTGCGTTTAAAGGGAACTGCACATACAGCATGACGAAGAATGGGGCCATTAAAATCAAAAATCTGCTTGCACTGCTGGTTCCATACATGAATTCCAGAATCGGGACCGAAAAAAGCATCAGGATCACTGTCGCCAAAGCACCAGAAGCAAAAGAAATCCGGATCGCCTGATGAATGCGATAGTGAACGAGTTGGCTGTTTTGTTTCGCGTCTGCTTCACTGATGTTCGGCACCATGGCGACAGCGAGCGAATGGGTGATGAAGGTAGGCATGAACAGTAATGGAAGAGCATATCCCGTAAGCGAGCCATAAAGTTTTGTCGCAGCTACAGTATGAAATCCTGCAATGGCCAGACTTTGTGAAACGAGAATCGGTTCGAGAAAATTGGAAACAGAACCCACAAGGCGGCTCCCGGTTCCGGGCAAGGCAATCGACATGAGTTCATTGAATGTCGTTCTTCCGGATTTGATATAGTGGAGGATGTCAGCCCGCAACTTGATACGCTTCTTCGTTTTAAACATGCGCAGCATGAAAAACAACGAGCAAAGTTCTCCGACAATAACAGAAAACATGGCACCTGCCGCGGCGAATTCCACTCCATAAGGAAGAAACAATTTAACTAAAAATGAAACACAGCAAATCCTGACAATCTGTTCAATGACTTGAGCGTAGCTCTGTGGTTTCATGTTTTGTCTTCCCTGGAAGTATCCACGGATGACAGAGGAAACAGCCGAAATCGGAACCATCGGGCTGATTGCGAGCAACGGATAAAGCGTCCGTTCATCCGTTAAGAACTTTGTCGCTACTATCGGAGCGATCAAAATCAATCCGACGAGGAAAATGACGCTAAGTGTCCCGGTAATAGTCAGAGAAATAATTAGAATGCGTTTGATCTTTTTGAGATCACCATGTGCTTCTGCCTCTGCTACCCGTTTTGAAATAGCTATCGGCAGTCCGAACTGGGTGAGTGTATAGACGAGAAACAAGGTAGGAAGAGCCATCATATACAGCCCTATCCCTTCCTCCCCCATTAATCTTGCAACGATGATGCGGTTGATAAAGCCTAAGAATCTGGTGATCATACCGGCTGCTATCAAAATCAGGGTCCCCTGAAGAAATGTTTGCTTGGTCACAAGTAACGACCTGCCTTCTCAAATTTTTATAATTCATATACAATGAATGTATATGCAAGGTGGTTGGCCAAGCATGACAGGCAGGTAAAAAAATTATCAAAAGCTAGAGGGGGCGCACCAGTGGCGGAGGAAAAACTAGTTGATGAATGGAAAAAAGAAATGGAATTGATACTGGAAAGCAAAGTGGAAGAATTTCAATTGATGGGGTACTCCAGGGCGACTTCTCTGGATGTATGGAATTGTCTCAAGAAGAAGGTATGGAAAGGCAATCCCCCCAAGCGTGTCCATGAGGTTGTGGGAGATATTTTTCATTTGAGTTCAAACATTTATATGAGTTATTTAACCGTTCAAGCTTATCAAGACGACGATTTAATGGCATCCATTGCCGCTTTATCCGGCCCTGTTGAAGAAGAAGGATAGGAATAGTCCATTGACCTTCATGTAAATAATTTCTATAATGTTCCTATGTGTTGTTTGATATGAAACATTAATGAAAAAAGGATCCAGGCGATTTAGCCGGTCACAAATTAGCTGTATTTGCTGTTAGAGCGGATGGAGTATGAGGAGGCACAAACAGGATGGTTAAAAGAGGCAGAATCGTTGCCTTTTTTCTAATCGTGTTGATTTTTGCAGGGACGATTGGGACAACGATTACAGGTATAACCAAGGATATCAAGCTAGGCCTTGATTTGCAGGGCGGTTTTGAAGTGTTATATGAAGTGGAGACACTGGATGGTGATTCGGATGTCAGCATGGAAACGTTGGAAGCGACGACGGAAGCGCTCCGTGAACGTGTCGATGTTCTAGGTGTCAATGAACCGAATTTCAATATTGAGGAGCCGAACCGGATTCGGGTACAGCTCGCGGGAGTGGACGACCAGAATGAGGCAAGGGAGTTGCTCTCAACTTCAGCCCAATTATCATTTCGTGATGTCAATGATAAAGAATACTTAAACGGAGATGACTTAAAAGAGAACAGCGCTCGGCAGGACTTTGATCCAAACACCAATCAGCCGATCGTTACTCTTCAGTTGAAGGACCCTTCTAAATTTGCAGACGTTACGAGGGAAATCTCGCAAATGCCTGATAACCGTCTGGTGATCTGGATGGATTATGAAGAAGGAGATTCATTTGAGGAAGAATCAAAGAAAGAAGATCCCAAGTATATTTCCGCGCCGGCAGTCAATCAGACATTGAATACATCGAATGTTCAAATCAGCGGTAACTTCACAGTTGATTCTGCCCAACGCTTGGCAGATATTTTAAATGCCGGTTCATTGCCGGTAAATTTAAATGAGGTGTATTCTACCTCAGTGGGAGCACAATTTGGACAACAGGCACTTGATAAAACAGTTTTTGCCGGTTTTATCGGAGTAGCGCTCATTTTCTTGTTTATGATGGTCTACTACCGTTTCCCTGGTGTGATTGCTTCCATTACATTGAGCATTTATATTTACTTGATCCTGCTTGTATTTGAATGGATGAACGGGGTGTTGACTTTACCCGGAATCGCTGCTCTGATACTAGGGGTAGGGATGGCGGTCGATGCCAACATCATCACCTATGAACGGATCAAGGAGGAATTGAAATCCGGTAAATCGGTACAATCCGCATTCAAAGCCGGTAACAAAAATTCCCTGTCGACGATTCTCGATGCCAATATCACCACGATGATTGCGGCGGCAGTGTTATTTATTTTCGGGACAAGTTCGGTCAAGGGATTTGCCACTATGTTGATTATCAGCATATTGGTCAGCTTTATTACAGCAGTTTATGGAACAAGGCTGTTTCTTGGTCTTTGGGTAAACAGCCGTTTTCTAAATAAACGTCCTGGCTGGTTTGGCGTGAAATCCAAAGATATACAAGACAAGGACAATACCGATGAGGTAGAACCGAAGTTATTCGGGCGCACATTTGATTTGGTGAGCCATCGTAAAAAGTTCTTTTCGCTCTCCCTTATTCTTGTCCTTGCCGGTGTAATTTGTCTGGCCGTTTTCCGGTTGAACCTCGGGATCGACTTTACGGCGGGATCCAGAGTGGAAGTTCTTGCCGATACAAGTCTGACTCAGGAAGCAATCGAAGAAGATTTTGAAGAACTCGGACATTCCCCGGAACAAATCGTCATTTCCGGAGATGATAACGACATCGCAGTGGCAAGGTTCGATACAGTCCTGTCTCAGGACGAAGTAGGAGAATTCCAAGATTATTTCAGTGATCAATACGGGAACAATCCAAGCGTTAGTACGGTGTCGCCTGTAGTTGGACAGGAGCTCGCCAAAAACGCTGTGATGGCAGTGTTGTATGCCGCGCTATGCATCATCGTTTATGTGACAATCCGTTTTGAATTTTTCTTTGCACTTACAGCAATCATCGCTTTGCTGCATGATGCATTTTTCATCGTGGCGTTGTTCAGCATTACGAGATTGGAATTCGATATTACGATTATCGCTGCGATACTGACAATAGTCGGTTATTCGATCAACGATACTATTGTTACATTTGATCGGATCAGGGAAAACCTGAAGCTTAAGAAACGGGTGAAATCGTTCGGAGAGCTAGCGAAAATCGTCAACCGCAGCTTAATGCAAACCCTGGCGAGAAGCTTCAATACGGTTATTACAGTGGTGTTTGCCGCTGTTATGCTGCTGGTGTTCGGTGCATCCTCGATTACTAACTTTTCCTTTGCGTTAGTTGTCGGGCTAATTGCCGGAACCTATTCGTCATTATTTATTGCAGCCCAGCTTTGGTTGATTTTCCGTGGAAGAAATATCAAAGAAAAACCAATTAACTATGTGAAGAAAAAACAAACAGGCGGACCGCAGGTTTAAGGTGCCTCTCTGTGGGACACGGCCACAGCTGACCTGGTCTTGAAAACCCAGTTGACCATGGGACTTCGGCTGGCGCTGTTCCCGCAGGCGTCACCACCGAACGCTCATCGTGGAATCGACAGAGGTAAAACGAAAAAGCGTGATTTTCTTTGATTTTTAAAAGAAAGTCACGCTTTTTTCTAATACATAAAAGGGAGGGATTCGATGTTAGACCGTCCATTATCCATGAATTTAAGCCAGTATGAAGGGCTTTACGATATGTTGGTCCCTAAGGACCATCTTCTTCGGGAAATCAATGAGCTTATCGATTTTTCCTTCGTTTATGACGAATTGAAGGACAAATACTGTCATGACAATGGACGGAACGCTGTTCATCCCCTTCGTATGCTCCAATACCTTCTCTTGAAAACCATGTATACATTGTCTGATGGAAATCGCGTGGAACGCGCTCAGGTCGACATGTCCTTTAAATGTTTCTTTGAGATGGTACCAGAAGATGACGTCTTTGATCCCAGCTTATTAGCTTACTTCCGTCGTAGTGAAACGAATGAAGGAATAGAGGGCAATAATCACTTGAAATTAGATAAAGAGACCGGGACAAAAGCATGGCCGCCAAATCAAATACCGAAATAATTCTAACTACCAATCAAATTCGTTCGGTTTTCGTTTTATATTCTCGTTATATCCTGTTGTTTGATGTGTGCTTCGAATCGCTACGGCAAGATACTACGCGTTCCACGGGCACGGCTTCAACTTCCTCAGAAAGCAAAAAACGCTTTCTTGCGGGATTTTCAGCTCGTGCTGTTCCCGTTGGAGTCTCCGTATCTTGCCTTCGCTACGTTTTTGTGCTCTGATTTCTACTTTATCAAGACAAGATGACTAGACAGTATTCTTTTATTGGTTGATAGGTATCTAAACAGAGGAGAAGACAAAAAATAAGTACGGAGGTTCCTTTATTCTTTGGAAACTGGACAATTGCATAATAAGGAAAAGAAGTAAACCTGGTCTCCATGCGGCTTCGCTTTCTATCCGCAAGGACATGAGGCAAAACGGAAAACACTCCAGAAGAAGGTATCTCATTCTTTGCCAAGTTAGCTGAAGCCGTGTCCGTGGAAAGCGAAGTACCTTGCCGGAGTGGAAAGTTGCACTTTTATAGGGTCAGTGGCGTCACTGAATTACGAGGGTTTTTTTTCTACTTAGGTTGGGAAGTATATCTTTAACCGGTGTTTATAACCTCTATCATGCAGTAAAGGAGGAAACAAATGAAAGGGCAAAGCTATATCATCCTTGCACTCATATTTGCATTGATTGTGGCGATTTTCGCTGTTATTAATGTCGAACCTGTAGAAGTCGACTACTTATTCGGAACCGGAAATGCACCATTGATCCTGGTCATCTTGATATCTGTCTTGATGGGGGGATTGATCACGGCTGCCGTGGGCTGGGTCAAAGTGCTTCGATTGCAAAAGGAAGTCCGCTCGTTGAAAAAGAAAAACGAACAACTCGACGAACCTGTTGCCGAGCCGGCTTCGATGGAAGAAAGCACGGAACAAGACCAGAAAGAAGCAATGTCCAATCACAAAGAATGAGGGAAGATACGAAAAAAATCCATTTGCTCCCCCTGATTCACTCTAGTATAATAAGTGGGTCAGGGGTGAATTTATGTTACAAAGCCAAGCAAATTGGAAGTTTACATATAACGATTCAGATGAAGGTATCGATTTTACAGAAGAATTTTCCTTGGCTCCTTTAACCGAGCGTCTGTTGTTTCAAAGAGGTATCGTTTCAAAGGAGCAGGTGGAAAAATTCCTTCATCCAAGTCTTGAGGACCTACATGATCCGACGTTGATGAATGACATCAGCAAAGCTGCTGAAAGAGTCCATCAAGCCATAGCGGATGGAGAAAAAATTCTTGTTTTTGGAGACTATGATGCAGATGGTGTAAGCTCGACTGCGGTCATGCTAGAGGCACTTCGGGAGTTGGGGGCGGACTGTGCTTTTTACATTCCCAATCGCTTTACAGAAGGATACGGACCCAATGAACAAGCCTTCCGCAAGGCGAAAACGGAGGGTGTAAACTTGATCATCACTGTGGATACCGGGATTGCTGCAGTCGAAGAGGCGGAAATCGCCAAAGAAATCGGTTTGGACCTGATTATAACCGACCACCATGAAGTGCAGGATCAGCTTCCTGATGCGCTGGCAATCGTGCATCCCAAATGTTCCACTGATTATCCATTTCAGGAACTTGCCGGTGTAGGAGTAGCTTTTAAATTCGCCCAGCAGTTACTTGGCTATTTCCCCAAGCAATTGTTGGATTTGGCTGTGATAGGGACCATCGCTGATTTGGTGCCGCTGGTCAATGAAAACAGAGTGCTGGCCAAATTCGGCTTGAAAGCAATCTCGCAATCAAACCGTCCAGGAATTAAAGCTTTGAAGAAGGTTTGTAATATAGAGGGCGATATTACCGAAGAACATATCGGTTTTTTTATTGGCCCGAGAATCAACGCGGTGGGAAGGCTTCAGGATGCGGATATGGCCGTGGATTTGCTGCTTACACAGGATGGTGCCGAGGCGGAGGAACTGGCAGGATTCATCCAGGAATTGAATCAGGAAAGGCAAAAAATAGTTGCCGACATTGCTAAAGAAGCGGAAGCATTGGTAGAAGCGGGTGACACGGGAGAACATGTCATTGTGGCTGCGAAAGAGGGATGGAATGAAGGAGTTTTGGGGATTGTTGCATCAAAACTCGTAAGGAAATATGATCGGCCTGCAATTGTCTTATCCATTAACGCTGACAAAAACCAGGCCAAGGGATCGGCAAGAAGTATCGATGCTTTTGATTTGTTCAACAACTGTATGGAAATCAGGGAAACCTTTACGCATTTTGGCGGGCACGCACAGGCTGCCGGTATGACGTTGCCGGTGGAAAATCTCCCGGCACTCCGGAATCTCTTGAACGATGCGGCTGCCAATAAACTTACGGAAGAGGACTACAAACAGTCATTGACAATAGATTCGACCGTCGATATCGAAGAGTTGGATGTCTCGATCATAAAAGAGGTCAATAAATTAGCTCCATTCGGAATGAGCAACCCCAAACCGTTGTTCCATGTTCAAGCTAAGCCTGCAGAAATAAGGCTTATCGGAAGCCAGCAAAATCATCTGAAGTTTTCCTTCCAGGGAGGACAAAAAAAATTGGACGGCATCGCTTTCGGTATGGGCGAACTCTACAGTAAAATCTCTCCTCGTTCCGTTATTGATGTGATTGGAGAGTTGGAGATTAATGAATGGAATGGAAAACAAAAAGTACAGCTAATGGTTAAAGATTTAGCAGTACATGCCTGGCAGCTTTTCGATTATCGCGGGTCCAGACACCTCTCAAAGCAAATTCCACTGGAACTTTTCCAGGAAAGTCTGGCTGTCTGTTTTCATGAGGAATCAATGAAACAACGTATTCCAGCTGAAGTCAACCCGTCGCTTTATAGCGAGGACAAGCTGTCTCGCTGGGAGCAGGAAAATATCGAAAGCTTGATTTTGCTCGACTTGCCTGAGCGTTTGGGGGATTTAGAGCAACTGTTGTCCCGGTTGAAACCAGGCAAAATTTTTGCTTGTTTCTATGAAAAAGACGGACGTTTTCTGGAAGTGCTCCCGAGCCGTGAGGATTTCAAGTGGTTTTATGCCATGGTGTTGAAGAGAAAACAATTCGATATGAATACAGAATTGGATATGCTCGCGAAGCATAAAGGCTGGAAGCCGGAAAAGATAAAATTCATCAGCCAAGTGTTTTTTGAATTGGAATTTGTTAAAATAGAGGATGGTCTGCTGAAAACCAATCCGAATCCAGCAAAAAAAGATTTGACCGAAGCGCCTGCATATCAAAAGATGCAAAACAGGCTGGAAATAGAGAAAAAACTTTATTATTCATCTTATGATGAATTGAAAGCTTGGTTCGATCCATTTATGGAAAAGAGCGGATCACCTAAGGAGGAAGTAAGCCATGGATTATAAAAAATACATCACCGTCGTAGAAGATTGGCCGAAAGAGGGAGTAAGATTCAAAGATATCACGACTCTTATGGATAATGGGACTGCCTATAAGGCTGCAGTGGATGAGATTGTCGAGTACTCCCGCACGAAAGAAATCGATTTGGTGGTGGGACCGGAAGCAAGAGGGTTCATTGTCGGCTGTCCTGTTTCATATGCGTTGGAAGTCGGTTTCGCCCCTGTCAGAAAAGAAGGCAAGCTGCCGCGCGAAGTGATCAAAGTCGATTACGGTCTTGAATATGGAAAAAATGTACTGACAATCCATAAGGATGCCATCAAACCCGGCCAGCGGGTCCTGATTACCGATGATTTGTTGGCAACAGGGGGAACAATCGAAGCGACCATCAAGCTTGTAGAAGAACTGGGGGGTATTGTGGCAGGTTGTGCCTTCTTGATCGAGTTAACTTACTTACATGGCCGGCAGAAGCTGGATGGTTATGATGTCCTTACTTTAATGCAATATTGATATAAGCAAAAAAGAGGAGTGCTCTCAGGAGTACTCCTGTTTAGCTACTATCCGGTTTGTACGGATGGAAAAACTTTTTTTCTTTACTTTTTTTAAGCTTTTTTTATACTAGAAGAAAGCATAAACAGCAAATGATGTTATTTTACACTTTTATTGCAGATTGAACTATCCCTGTTGTATAGCGGAAGCTTTCTTACTTGATTCAGCAATCTGATAGTTTTAGGTTTTGATTCACACAACATTGTCCATTCCAGTGTTCAATAGTAAAAGAAATCAAGGTGATTACATGTCGAAAGATAAAATTTTGACAGCAGAAGATGTCATGGAGCAAGCCGGTACGTATCTTCCTGAAAAAGATGTATCCTTTATCAGAGAAGCATACTACTATGCCGAAAAGGCACATGAAGGCCAGTATCGGCGATCCGGAGAAGCCTATATTATCCACCCCGTACAAGTGGCGGGCATTCTCGTTCATTTGGAACTGGATCCGGAGACAATTGCCGGCGGGTTCTTACATGATGTTGTCGAAGATACCGATGTAACGGTGGAACAGTTAGCTGAAGCGTTCAATGATGAGGTTGCAATGCTTGTGGACGGCGTAACCAAGCTAGGAAAAATCAAGTATAAGTCCAAAGAAGCGCAGCAGGCAGAAAATCACCGTAAAATGTTCGTTGCGATGGCCAAAGACATTCGGGTCATCCTGATCAAACTGGCGGATCGGCTCCACAATATGCGGACGCTGAAACATTTGCCGCCCGAGAAGCAGAGACGGATTTCAAATGAGACACTGGAAATATTTTCTCCTTTGGCGCATCGTCTTGGTATTTCCACCATCAAGTGGGAATTAGAAGATACGGCGTTACGATATTTAAATCCTCAACAGTACTATCGAATCGTGCATTTAATGAAACAAAAGCGCGAGGAACGTGAAAACTATATTGAAGAAGTCATGCAGGAAGTGCAAAAGCAGCTGGATGACGTCCATATCAAAGCTGATTTTTCCGGACGGCCGAAGCACTTATATAGTATTTATAAAAAAATGGCCATGCAGAATAAACAGTTTAACGAAATATATGATTTACTGGCTGTCCGGATAATTGTCGACAGCATAAAAGATTGTTATGCCGTACTTGGCATCATCCATACTTGTTGGAAACCAATGCCGGGACGTTTCAAAGATTATATCGCTATGCCGAAACCAAATCTTTATCAGTCCTTGCATACGACCGTGATCGGGCCGAAGGGGGCTCCTCTGGAAGTCCAAATCCGGACAAAGGATATGCACGAAATTGCCGAATTCGGAATCGCCGCTCATTGGGCATATAAAGAAGGAAAACAGCTTGATCAGAATCAAGAGGACTCTGAAGCCAAGTTGAGCTGGTTCCGGGAAATACTGGAATGGCAAAACGAAACACATGATGCAGAAGAGTTCATGGAGTCTTTGAAAGTCGATTTATTTTCCGATATGGTATATGTTTTCACCCCGAAAGGAGATGTGATTGAGCTTCCATCGGGTTCTGTACCTTTGGATTTTGCTTATAAAATCCATACAGAGGTCGGGAACCAAACAATCGGTGCAAAAGTGAATGGCAAGATGGAACCTCTTGACTACCGCCTGCACACTGGAGATATTGTCGAGGTGATGACTTCCAAACATTCTTATGGACCGTCCCAGGACTGGCTAAGTATCACGCAGACATCCCAGGCGAAAAATAAAATCAAACAATTTTTCAAGAAACAGCGCCGCGACGAAAATGTGGTGAAAGGAAAAGAATTGGTCGAAAAAGAAGTGAAGGCTGCAGGTTTCGAACCAAAAGATATTTTAACCGCCGAGAATATTGAAAAAATTGCCGAAAAATTCAACTTCAGCAATGAGGAAGATATGTACGCAGCTGTAGGTTATCAGGGAATCACTGCCGCACAAATCGCCACGCGCCTGACTGAAAAACAGAAGAAACAAAATTTGAAAACCCAGGATTTAGCTGAAACTTTGGAAGGCGTATCCAAAACAGATGTCAAATCAGGGCACGGTAGAAAAAGAGATTCAGGAGTGCGGGTCGCAGGTGTCGACAATCTCCTGGTCCGTTTGTCTAAATGTTGCAATCCAGTCCCGGGTGACGATATTGTCGGTTATATAACGAAAGGTCGTGGTGTTTCCGTTCACCGGACCGACTGCCCTAATATACAGACAGAAGAAGCGCAAGACCGGATTTTAGAGGTGGATTGGGAAAACAATGATGCATTGTCAAAACAATATCATGTAGATTTAGAAATCTCCGGGTTCGATCGGCGGGGATTACTGAATGAGGTATTACAGGCTGTCAATGAAACCAAAACGAACATCATCGGGGTCAACGGGAAATCGGACCGCAATAAGATGGCCCTCATCCATATTACCATCTTGATTCATAACATCAGTCATCTTCGAAAGATAGTGGACAGGCTGAAGCAAATTAAAGATGTTTACACGGTAACAAGAATGTTGCAATAAGGAGTGCGTTAAAGGTGAAAGCTGTCATTCAACGGGCAAAACAAGCCAAGGTTGAGGTGGAGGATAGAACGGTCGGGGAAATAGAATCCGGGCTGGTTGTATTACTCGGAATAGGCCAAGAGGATACAACAGAAGATGCCAAATATTTGGCGGATAAGATAGTATCTCTCCGCATCTTTGAAGATGATCAGGAAAAGATGAATTTGTCCTTGAAAGACGTTGGAGGCAGTGTGCTTTCTATTTCTCAGTTTACTTTGTACGCGGATACGAGGAAGGGACGGCGTCCAAACTTCATGGCCGCGGCGAAGCCCGGTCCTGCTGAACAACTGTATGAAAAATTCAATCAGTATGTAGCAGATTCCGGAACAAAAGTAGAAACAGGCACCTTCGGGGCAGATATGCAGGTCCATCTTACAAACGATGGCCCTGTAACCTTGCTTTTGGATAGTTCGGACCGCAGATGAATGTAATCGGTCTGTCGTAAAGCAATCCAGTTTGTTTTTAGCACATCCCGATTGTCGGGTGTCGGCATAGTCGCCAATTGACTTGGGCATACTTAGGGTAGAGAACGAAACAGCGTTATTTTCTTCAGCGTTTCGCTTGGCTAGTCGTTAGGGGAAATCCAAATCAATAAGGAGGCCTACAGCCGATGCGGTACAACCAAAAGCAATCGGACATGCAGTCAGCAGCACCGAGCATTTTTGGAGCGGATTTTCACCGTTTTATGGAAATTGAAGGGCAGTTGAACAGACTGGAAATTGCCGAAGACCTCGGTATCTCGCTAGGTGATGTAAAAAAACTGAAAGAAAAATTGAACCGCGCTTGACAACAGAAGCGGCAAACATTATGATTATAAACAATTCTTAATATGAATCGAACAACCATGGAAGGGAAAAGTAGACAGAATCACACGTGAACAGAGAAGGAGTGCCACAGGTTGAGAGCACTTCTACATGATGCTCTGTCGAAAGACGTCCCGGAGGTTTTGTATTGAATTTAGTAAATACAAACGTTTTGCAGGCGTTAACTGTGAAAGTGGAAGCTGTGCATACAGCTTCAACCAGGGTGGCAACGCGGGTGAACTCTCGTCCCTTTTCTTAAAGGGACGAGAGTTTATTTTTTATTTGCTGAAACATGTGTTGCGAGATGTCTCATGACATCGAACCATACTCAAGACTACATACATTACAGGGGGTTTGAAAATGAATATCAAGGCACCGAGGGGTACCCAAGACCTATTACCCGAAACTACTGGTGACTGGCAATATATCGAACAGAAATTGACCGACTTATGCAGAAGGTTCAACTATCAAGAAATACGCACTCCTGTATTCGAACACACCGAATTGTTCCAAAGGGGAGTAGGTGACAGTACAGACATTGTGCAAAAGGAGATGTACACCTTCGAAGACAGGGGCGGCAGAAGTCTTACCCTGCGTCCGGAAGGAACTGCTTCGGCAGTACGGGCGTTCGTCGAACATAAGCTTTACGGACTCGCCAATCAGCCGGTCAAACTTTTTTATTTCGGGCCGATGTTCCGTTATGAGAGGCCACAGCAAGGAAGAATGAGACAGTTTGTCCAATTCGGCATCGAGGCTTTGGGCAGTGCTGACCCTGCCGTGGATGCGGAAGTTCTTTCATTGGCTATGAGTGCTTATCAGCAATTAGGGCTTCGTTCTTTGAAGCTCGTAATCAACAGCCTGGGTGATGCGGAAAGCCGCAGCAATCATCGTAATGCTCTTGTAGAGCATTTTTCACCACATAAAGAGGAGCTTTGTGCAGATTGTCAGGTCCGGCTTGAACAAAACCCACTGCGGATTTTGGACTGTAAAAAAGACCGCAACCATCCAGCAATGGCAACAGCCCCTTCTATCCTGACTTATTTGAATGAAGATTCCGAAAAATATTTCGCGGAAGTTAAGAACCATCTTGACAACATGGGTATCGATTATGTCGTGGATCCCAACTTAGTACGAGGTCTGGATTATTACAATCATACCGCTTTTGAAATCATGAGCAATGCCGAAGGGTTTGGCGCTATCACTACTTTATCTGGTGGAGGCCGCTACAATGGCCTTGTCGAAGAACTAGGCGGTCCTGAGACTCCAGGAATCGGATTTGCCATGAGCCTGGAACGACTTTTGATGGCTCTAGATGCTGAAGGCATTGAATTACCGGTGGATGATGGACTTGATTGTTTTATTGTCTCTCTTGGTGAAAAAGCTGAAAAGGCAGCAGTACGCTATACTTATGAATTAAGAAATGCGGGTGTCCAAGTTGACAAGGATTATCAGCAGCGAAAATTCAAAGCACAGTTCAAAGCCGCTGATCGTCTGAAAGCAAAGTATGTAGTGATACTAGGGGAAGAAGAATTGGAAAAAGATACAGCGACCGTGAGAAACATGAGTACCGGGGAGCAAGTAGATGTTTCGCTCCAGCAGTTGGTTGCTTATATGAAGGAAGAGTTGGAAGGAGGAAACTAATATGGCAGAATCAAGACAAATGGCAGGTAGGCTTTCGAGAGAGTCAGTCGGTGAACAAGTGAAGTTAAAAGGGTGGGTTCAGAAACGGCGAGACTTGGGCGGATTGATTTTTATCGATTTAAGAGACCGTTCCGGAATCGTCCAAGTGGTTTTCAATCCTGACATTTCTCATGAAGCACTTGCGATTGCCGAACGGGTTAGAAGTGAATATGTGGTAGAAATCGAAGGAACGGTGGTCGAAAGAGACAGTGCTACTGTCAACGAAAAAATGGCTACAGGTGAAATTGAAATTTCCGTATCAAATATCATCATATTGAACAAGTCGAAGACACCCCCTTTCCAAATAGAAGGGGATACAGAGGTATCTGAGGACTTGCGCTTGAAGTACCGTTATATCGACTTAAGAAGAGAGCCGATGCAAAAAACATTCAAGTTGCGCCATCAGACAACGCAAGCGATTCGAAGCTTTTTGAACGAAGAAGATTATTTAGAAATGGAAACCCCGATGCTGACAAAAAGCACGCCAGAGGGGGCGCGGGATTATTTGGTTCCGAGCAGGGTGCACCCAGGTCACTTTTATGCACTTCCACAGTCTCCGCAGTTGTTTAAACAACTGCTTATGGTTTCTGGATTTGAAAAATATTATCAATTCGCCCGTTGTTTCCGTGACGAGGACTTACGTGCAGACAGGCAGCCGGAATTCACTCAAATCGATATCGAGACTTCTTTCTTGTCGAGCGAAGAAATCATGGCGATGTCTGAGCGAATGATGAAAAAGGTAATGAAGCAAGTGAAGGATATGGACATTGAAACACCTTTTCCGCGAATCAGCTACGATGAAGCGATGGAAAGGTTCGGTTCCGACAAACCGGATACAAGGTTTTCGATGGAGTTAGTCAATGTTTCTGAAGTAGTAAAAAATGCTGGTTTTAAAGTTTTCAGCAGTGCAGTCGAGAATGGCGGGAAAGTCAGTGCACTCAATGTCAAAAGTGCCGCAGCGGATTATTCCAGGAAAGACATCGACCAGTTGACAGAGTTCGTCAAGATATACGGGGCTAAAGGTCTTGCCTGGTTGAAAACAGAAGGATCCGAATTAAAAGGCCCTATCGCTAAATTTTTGTCGGAGCAGGAAGCGGAAGATTTAAAGCAAGTACTTAAAGCTGAAGATGGAGATTTGTTGTTGTTTGTGGCAGATAAAGTGTCGGTAGTGCACGAAAGCCTGGGAGCACTTCGCTTGAAACTGGGGAAAGAACGGAAGTTGATTGATGAATCATCATTCCATTTCCTTTGGGTGACGGATTGGCCGTTGCTAGAATATGACGAAGAACAAGGCCGTTATTTTGCTGCTCATCATCCTTTCACCATGCCTGTTCAACAAGATCTCGACAAGTTGGATACCCACCCGGAGGAAGTGAAAGCGGAAGCCTATGACCTTGTTCTTAATGGCTATGAATTGGGTGGCGGATCATTGCGTATTTACCAACGGGAGATGCAAAACAGGATGTTCGAGGTTTTAGGGTTTTCCCAGGAAGAGGCAGAGGAGCAGTTCGGATTTCTGCTGGATGCATTGGAGCATGGAGCACCTCCACATGGAGGAATCGCCCTTGGCTTCGACCGTTTTATCATGTTGCTTGCCGGCAGAACGAATTTGCGGGATACAATCTTGTTTCCTAAAACGGCTTCGGCGTCTGACTTGCTTACTGAAGCGCCGGGAAGTGTAAGCCAAGCGCAGTTGGATGAATTGAATTTGAAATTGAAAGAATCAAGCCGGAAATCCTGACATTTCAAGCATGTAACAATTGTTATGGAAACGTCATGAGTAAGCTTCTTGAAAGCTGTATATTTCTGTGCTATCATTTGAATATAACTTAAGCGGCACTCCTTTAGGAGTCCAGCTATCAATCCTGATGTGTTCGTCTCATCCAATACGTTTTGACCGAACATTTAGTTGAACGGGAGCCTGTGGTTTCTGTGCAGCGTGCAAGCCTCATTGGAATAACTGATGAGAGGAAGCATAAAACATAGAACAGGGCACCCACCTGCCGAGAGCGGGTTCAAAACTATCCAGGGGACGGCACAATCGGGATTGATGCTACATAATGAAAAACCTTAAGGATATGTCCTTAAGGTTTTCTTTGTGTTTTGTAATTTCTTATTATCTTATTAACTGGTTATCTAGCCATATGTTCTAAATTTCCATTCTTGTCCATCTTGAAAGCAGATGCCGACAGGCTGTCCTGATCATCAAAGACGACCATTTTACGGGCACGGTCCATGATTTGAATCAACACTTGATAATCTTCCTGGATTGCTTGCAACTGTTCCTTCGTGGCCCCCAGTTGTTTCTCGAGCTGGTGGTTTTTTTCTTTGAGAGATTCATTTTCTTCTGTTAAGGTTTGAGCATCCAACTGCGACTGCCTGGAATCATGATAACCCTGTTTTAAGGAAGTTAAATAGTCAATAACCATGTCCAAATTGATAGAAGCCTCTTTTTCTTCTTCAGCAAGGTGAACAGGCAAATGAAATGACTCGTTTACCGTTTCCTCCGTTTCTTCAACCGGACCAGATAAAAAGGCCGTTGCCGGTCTTTGGGCGTTTTTTTGTTGTTTGGCAAGAGCGCGTTTCTTCTCTTTTCGTTGACGCTTGGCAATATCGACAGCTTGCTCGTATTTTTTTCTTACCTCTGCATTCCAACGGAAACCGCAAGCAGCCGAGGTTCTATTTAATTTATCACCGACTTCTTCAAAAGCATTCAATTGGGTGCTGCCTTCCCTGATATGTCTCAATACTGTTTCGGCCAATAGCAAGTCATCTTCATGTGACCAGGCATCTTGTCTAACTTTAACCAAAGTATTCACTCCTTCGCTATGTTCATAGAAATAGTTTGTAAATTTTATATCTATCTTTGCCTTTTCTATTGGATTTATACACAGGAATGCAATACTCTGATATTTTTATGCAAGAACGGACTTTCATGTAGATCTGCCGTTGCCAAAGCAGGTGATTGTTTGCCCACTTGTTGGAAGGAAGCTTACAACCGTCAGCACTAATTTCGATAAAGGGAAAATCAAATCGCTTTTCTTCCTGGCGCTTTCCCTCGGAAACCTTGAAAGAAGTCTATTTTTGTTTTTTGAAATCTTTCAATTTCCTGTAGATTTCAGCCATTCGTCGTTCCTCTCCAGCTTCGACGGGATGATAATACTGTCTGTCTCTCAATTTTTCGGGAAGGTAATCTTGATTGACCCAACCGCCAAATGAACCAACAGGATAATTGTGTGGGTATAAGTATCCTTCATGGCCCAAATCCTTTGCACCTTTATAATGGGTATCGCGCAAATGAAGAGGGATATCCCCCACTTTACCTTTCCGTATATCATTTATTGCCATATCAAGCGCTTTGTAGGCGGAATTGGATTTTGTAGATAAACACATGTCCACCACAGCGACCGATAAAGGAATCCGGGCTTCCGGCATGCCAAGACGTTCACTTGCCTCCACAGCTGCCAGTACACGACCGCCGACATCTTTGTTAGCAAGTCCAATGTCTTCATAAGCTATCACAAGCAGGCGGCGATTGACTGCAGTCAAATCTCCGCTTTCCAACAGGTGAGCCAAATAATACAAACCTGCATTTACATCACTGCCGCGGATACTTTTTTGCAGACTCGACAACAAATTATAAAAGTTGGACCCCTTTTTATCTCCGAACACACCCGCCTTGTCGATAAATTCCTCCACTGTTTGTTCTTCCAGGACGATTCCTTCTTCTTGATTACCGGATGCATAGACCACCGCTTCCAGTACATTCAATGCTTTCCTTGCATCCCCGTTGGTCCCTTCGGCAATGCGCTGAATCACTGTATCGTCAACAGTGATAGAGATTTTTCCGAAGCCTCTTTCTTCATCGGCCAAAGCGTTACGAAGCAGCTTTTCAATATCTTTGCTGTCCAGCCTTGTCAGCTGCTTGATCTGTCCACATCTGCTCCTGATAGCGGGATTAACATCGTGGTAAGGATTCTCTGTCGTGGCCCCGATCAAAACGATCAATCCTTTTTCAACATGCGGGAGCAAATAATCTTGCTGTGCTTTGTTAAAGCGATGAATCTCATCAAGAAAAAGGATGGTGCTTCCTTCCATCTTTGCTTTTTCGATGACGATTTCTACATCTTTTTTTCCGGCGGTAGTTGCATTCAAGGTAGTGAACGGCATGTTTACTGTACCTGCGATAGCATGGGCAATCGCCGTCTTGCCGATACCTGGATCTCCATATAGAAGCATGGATGGTACATACCCGTTCATCAGCATTTGATAAAGTTTTGTCTGTTTTCCAATCACATTTTCCTGACCGACGACTTCATCGATCGTTTTTGGACGCATCCGATAAGCCAATGGTTCTTTGCTTCTCATTATTATTCCCCCTGTTTGATGAAGTGTCCAATTGTCGCTCTGTGAGTATATAGCTTGACGTAACATGAGAATGTCTATAAAATAACTATTTTCAAGCGTAATGATAACCTTGATAAAATGCAAGAAACTTGCTATTCATGCTATAATAGCTTTTGGCTATAGATAAGATGATGCAACGTATAAAAGAGTGAGGTACAAAAGAATTTTCTATATAAATGGTTAAATATACTTCGAGACATTTTTGTCATGAAGGTGTTTCACAACAGAAAACAGACAAATCAGCGGTAACTAAGGCGAAGATATCACAAGCTTGATGTATCAAATAGCGGAGTCAAGCAAAACTAAAGCCTATAAAAGGGTTCTGCTGATAGAAAGATGCATGAAGAGGTGAGGGGAATGAAAATCTCGACCAAGGGCCGATATGGCTTGACTATCATGATAGAGTTAGCTAAAAATTACGGCAACGGTCCGGTATCATTGAAGACAATCGCCAAGGAAAACGAACTGTCTGAACATTACTTAGAACAATTGGCGGCCCCGTTGCGCAATGCCTGTTTGGTAAAGAGTGTACGGGGAGCCTATGGAGGATATATTTTGGCTAAACAGCCCAGCGAAATTACCGCAGGTGACATCATTCGTGTGTTAGAAGGACCCATCACTCCTGTAGAAGGAATTGAAGACGAAGAACCAGCTAAACAAGCCCTTTGGTTGCGGGTCAGGGATGCAGTGAAAAATGTTCTGGATACCACAACCCTTGACGATTTGCGAAAGCATGGTGATGATGACAGCCAGGAAGCCTATATGTTTTATATTTGATTCGAGGGAAGGGAGGATAAAAAATGGAACCAATTTATTTAGATCATGCAGCAACGACACCGGTGCATCCAGAAGTGACGAAAGCCATGCTCCCGGTTTTGCAAGAAGTGTTCGGAAATCCTTCCAGCGTACATCATTTTGGTCGAAAGGCGAGACAGATAATCGATGAAGCTCGGCGGATCATAGCCGGAAGTATCCATGCGAATGAAAAAGAAATCGTGTTTACGAGCGGTGGGACAGAAGCAGATAATCTTGCTGTTGTCGGAACAGCCATGGCTAACCGGGATCGGGGCATGCATGTGATTACCACACAAATCGAACACCATGCCACACTGCATGCTGCCGAATACTTGGAAAAACAAGGTTTTGAAATCACTTATCTTCCTGTCGGTTCAGAAGGAAAGGTATCGGTGGAAGAACTGGAGTCCGCATTGAGAGATGATACGGTTTTAGTGTCGATCATGGCAGTAAATAATGAGACAGGGATGGTACAGCCAATTAAGGAAATGGGCAAGGTTTTGAAGGGACATCCTGCCTATTTTCATACAGACGCGGTTCAGGCATACGGACTGATGGATATAAATGTCGATGACTGGAACGTCGATTTGCTGACTGCTTCTTCCCACAAAATCAACGGACCCAAGGCTGGCGGATTTCTTTATATGCGGGAAGGTGTACAGGTTTCAGCCCTGCAATACGGTGGACAGCAGGAAAGGAAACGCAGACCGGGAACGGAAAATGTATCCGGCATAAAAGGGTTTCAGCGGGCGGTTGAGTTGGCTGTGGAGAACCGCTCTGAGCGACAACAAAAATACGCCGATTTCAAACAGACATTTCTTCAAAAATTAAGACAGGAAAATGTTCAGTTTGTTGTAAACGGGATAGAAACGGAAACAGTTCCCGCTATTGTCAACATCAGCTTTCCTGGGACGAACGTGGAGGCTCTCCTCACGAACTTCGACTTATCAGGTGTTGCGGCTTCCAGCGGGAGCGCCTGTACAGCTGGTTCTATCGAGCCTTCTCATGTATTGTCGGCAATGTTCGGCAAAGGAGATGACCGTACGATCAACTCGATACGATTCAGTTTCGGTCTTGCCAATACCAAAGATAATGTAGAAGAAGCAGCTGGACGGGTCGCTTCGATTGTCAATCGTCTGGCGGAATGATTTATTAATAAAGTAAAAGTAACTAATGAACAAGGCGGGTGAACAGCATGAAAGATAAGAAAGATACACGGGTGGTCGTCGGGATGAGCGGAGGTGTCGATTCTTCCGTGGCAGCTTTGCTTCTAAAAGAGCAAGGTTATGACGTTGTCGGCATTTTTATGAAGAATTGGGATGACACTGATGAAAACGGCGTATGCACGGCTACAGAAGATTTCGATGATGTCGTGAGAGTGTGCAACCAATTGGAAATACCCTACTATGCGGTGAATTTCGAAAAACAATATTGGGATAAAGTGTTTACCTATTTTTTGGATGAATACAAAGCTGGACGGACGCCGAATCCAGATGTTATGTGTAACAAAGAGATAAAATTCAAGGCGTTTCTTGATCATGCTTTGTCGTTAGGAGCAGATTATCTTGCGACGGGGCATTATGCCCAAGTCCGCGAAGTGGATGGAGAATACCAAATGCTCCGTGGTGTGGACGATAACAAAGATCAAACTTATTTCTTGAATCAGCTTTCTCAATCTGTCTTATCCAAAGTCATGTTCCCCTTGGGGCATTTACCGAAAAAGGAAGTGCGCAGAATTGCGGGCGAACATGATTTGGCCACTGCTAATAAAAAGGACAGCACTGGAATTTGTTTTATCGGCGAAAGAAATTTCAAGGAGTTTTTGAGTGAATACCTGCCTGCACAGCCGGGTAAAATGAAGACCTTGAACGGAGTGGAAAAAGGCAGACATGAAGGGCTTATGTATTACACAATCGGTCAAAGACAAGGTCTGGGCATAGGCGGTTCCGGCGATCCGTGGTTTGTCGTCGGGAAAAACCTTGAAGAAAATATTCTTTACGTGGAACAAGGATTTCATAATCACAGGTTGTACTCTGACGGTTTGATAGCTACAGACCTTAATTGGATAAACGAAGAAAAATTGATTGAACCGATGGAATGCACTGCGAAATTCCGTTATCGTCAACAGGATAGCAAAGTGACGGTAAGACCTCTCGGCGATGATAAGGTGCGTGTGGAATTTCATGATGCACAGCGTGCAATCACGCCGGGTCAGGCTGTCGTGTTTTATGACGGTGACGTTTGTTTAGGCGGAGGGACTATTGATGAAGTCCTTAAAGATGAGAAGTATCTCGACTATGTTGGCTGACCGTTTTATCTAAACCCCTTGTCCAAAGAGACAAGGGGTTTTTCAAAGTTCGATCAAGGGGTTGGCGGGACAATCAATTTTCATTAGACTAGAGGTAAGAGATTAAGCTGTGCTTTTGCTGCTCGCCAAATGATTTGGTTTTAAAATATTTCTTATGATGAGACACAAAAATAATGAACTGCGCCGTAACTTTAATGGGAAGTGTCATTGCCTATTCAAAAAGGGTGTTACCCACCGCTTCGGTAGCATACTTCGCTTTCCGCGGGCACGGCTTCAGCTAACTTGGTAAAGAAAAGCGCTTTACCAAGTGGATCTTCAGCTCGCGCTGTTCCCGCTGGAGTCTACGCATGCTACCTACGCTAAGAAGCATGGTGTTATCGCAAACCTAGAGACTATTTCTTTGAGTCCCAACAAGCCGTCTTATTAATGTTTGTCAGGAAATAGGTGCTTCTTTTCATAAATAGAAAGTTGGAGTTCCATTTATTATCCTGTTCTTGGACTTTCTGCTTGTTATCCTAGCTCTGTCTTTTGATAATACGGTTCATAGAGGACCATGAATAAAAAATGTCTAGTACACGCATTTTTAAACAGAAAGCTGTTCCTAGCGAAGAAAATACCCGAAGACTCCTCGAAAATACAAAACCATTTTCTTCGTGCGATGCATCGCTGCCGCAGCCTTCCTTGTCCCGCGGGAGGAAAGGCCTCGGTGAGATCCCGCAGAGCGTCAGCTCGAGGAAGCTCACCAGCCGCCCGCGGAAAGCGCAGGGTATTTTCGCAGCGCAGCACTTCCTCTCATTGAATATAGGTAGGTTAGGAAGACGTACACAAACAATGTCACTGTTTCTATCAACTGGGACAAAAAATGCTTTTCTTCGTCCTAAATCAAGAGCGCATGGGTCTTGTTTATATAGCTGCAGAAGAGCCGATAGTCAACTGTTTAGGAAAAACAATGAAAACTTGTAAGAATGTATAGTAACGGCAGGGTATAAGACGGGTGAAAATAAATTGAGGTGAAAAGATGGATAAAATCAGTAAAGGGATAGAAAAAATGCAAGAACAGGATCTACAGGAAGCAGCAAGATTGTTCAATGAAGCCATTGAGGAAAATCCGGAAGATCCCGTAGGATTCATCAATTTTGGCAACTTGCTGCTTCATATGAATGACTACCAGCGAGCTGAAAAATTTTATCATAAAGCGATCGAACTCGATCCGAATGCGGCTACAGCTTACTTTGGTTTGGGAAATGCCGCTTTTGAACAGGAAGACTATCCGGCTGCACAGCAATATTTTCAAAAGGCAGTCAATTCAGGGCTTGAAGAAGGAGATGTCTATATGATGCTGGCAATGTCCTTGCAGCATCAGGACCATCAAAAGCTTTCTCTTCCTTATTTTCAGCGTGCCATTGAATTGAACCCGAAAGATGAGTCAGCTTTATTCCAGTATGGACTGGCTTTAGCACAGACCAATCAAATTCAGCTGGCCCAAAAAACTTTTTTCAAAGTCCTTGAAATTAACGAGGAACACAGCGATGCACTCTATAATATCGGGGTAAGTTATTTATATGAAGAGGATGCTGATCGGGCTTACGAGTTTTTTGACAAAGCACTGCATTACCAGCCTGATCATTTGCTTGCTGCAAACGGAAAAAAAAGCATTGATGAAATGCTGAGCCAGGATAATCAGGAACAGTAAAAAGGAGCAATCAAGATGGCAATGGAAGATAATAGCGGACAGCTACAACAGAATAGCTATGTGAAAGGAGAGCTTATCCATCATATTTTTATCAATGAGGAGGAGCACTTTTCCATTGCCAGAATCAAGGTTCT
Source organism: Sediminibacillus sp. JSM 1682029 (assembly GCF_041366435.1). Taxonomy (NCBI): domain Bacteria; kingdom Bacillati; phylum Bacillota; class Bacilli; order Caryophanales; family Bacillaceae; genus Sediminibacillus; species Sediminibacillus sp. JSM 1682029. Next base: position 259,525 of record NZ_JBEWYY010000002.1, on the reverse strand, counting down.
AGATACCAATGAATCTTTCAAAGAAAAAGATTTGGTTGTGAAAGGATATTTCTCCCGTCTGAATGAAGGAGAAACTTATGTTTTCCAAGGCACTTTTGAACATCACAAAAAGTTCGGTCTGCAATATGAAGTGAATCAATTCAAACGATTTATCCCGGAAACGGAAGATGGATTGGTTGCTTACTTATCCAGTGATTTGTTTTATGGAATCGGTAAGAAAACAGCTCAGCGGATTGTCGAGGAATTGGGAGAAACTGCCGTCAGCAAGATACTGAAAGATCCAGGTGTCCTGGATTCGATACCAGGTCTTGCAAAGGAAAAAGCGGAACAGCTTTCAAAGGAATTGGCTGAACACCAGGGATTCGAACACATTGTCGTCCATTTATCCAACTATGGTTTCGGCCTGAAAATGGCACAAAAAATCTATCAAGCCTACAAAGATGAAGCGATTTCGATACTTGAGAGAGATCCGTACCAATATGTTTTTGACATAGAAGGATTCGGATTTCAGCGAGCTGACGAAGTGGCACATCAAAATCACATTCCGATGGACCATCCTAGTCGTATTCAAGCAGCCTGCATATATACGTTACAGCAAAGTATCCAGGAAGGGCACGTATATCTGCCATTGGAAAAACATCTTGAAGTTGCCGATGAATTGTTGCAAGGAGAGCAATATCAGATTGAACCGGAAGCAATCACTTCTCAAATTGCAGACTTGAATAAGCAGAAAAAGATAATCGTGGTTGATTCCAGGGTTTACTTGCCATCATTGTATTATTCAGAAAGCGGTTTTTGTACCAACATCGACCGCATCATTGGTCAATCAATCACCGAACTGCCGGCAGATGCAGAGCTGCTAAAAATTGTCGGAAGCATCGAGGAAGAAGAGTCTCTCAGTTATGGAAAGGAACAATACCAGGCGATCGAAAAAGCAATCGGTTCGAAATTGATGGTGTTGACAGGTGGTCCGGGGACTGGAAAGACAACGGTTATTAAAGGAATAATCAACGCCTATGCAGAAATCCACGGCCTATCACTTGATCCGGATGATTATGACAATGATGCAGCCTATCCGTTTATATTGACGGCTCCAACCGGAAGGGCGGCAAAGCGGATGAAAGAATCTACAGGTCTTCCTGCAATGACGATTCATCGACTGCTAGGATGGAATGGTCACGAGACATTTGAAAGAAATGAAGACAATCGTTTGGAAGGAAAACTGCTGGTCATCGATGAGTTTTCCATGGTGGATATCTGGCTGGCACATCAATTGTTCAAAGCAATTCCAAATGATATGCAAGTGCTGATTGTGGGGGACGAAGACCAATTGCCATCGGTGGGGCCTGGACAGGTATTGGCCGATTTATTGAAAAGCGGTCTTGTCCCTTTCGTACAACTGAGTGAAGTATATCGGCAAAAAGAAGGTTCGAAGATCATCCAGCTTGCTCATGAAATAAAAAACAATCAATGCAGTGCAGACTCGCTCCGGCAAGATTCCGATTTTAACTTTATCGAATGTCCGGAATATCAAGTGGTGGATGTGATCATTCAGATTGTCAAAAGAGCTCATGACAAAGGGGTCGACTTGAGAGATTTGCAAGTGCTCGCACCCATGTATCGCTCCAAGGCGGGGATTCATCGCATTAATGAAGAGATACAGAAACTGATCAACCCAAAAACAAATCAACGTAGAGAAATCCGGACAAAAGATGTCACATTCCGGACCGGCGACAAAGTGATCCAACTGGTAAATCAGCCGGAAGATGGTGTCTTTAACGGGGATATCGGAGAAATATCGGCGATTTTCGAGGAAGACGAAGGAAGCGGTCAGTCTGAAGAAGTGGTCGTGGCCTTTGAAGAAAAAGAGGTAGTTTATGAACGAAAAGACCTGGCAAATATAATGCACGCTTACTGTACTTCCATACACAAATCCCAGGGAAGCGAATTTCCGATTGTCATCATTCCGGTCATACAAGGTTACCGAAGAATGTTACGCAAGAATTTGCTGTATACCGCCGTCACGAGATGCAAGAAATCGTTGATTTTGTGCGGCAATAAGCAGGCATTTATTCACGGAGTGAATGAACAGGACACGAATCGGCGGTTTACTTCATTGGAAGAACAGCTTCGTGAGCTAATAGAGAATGTACCCAAACCGGAAGAGGATGTGGAAGAAGAAGTTTCGCCTTACGATTTTCTATAAATTTCATGTATAAAACAGCATAAACCGGGCATGCTTTAGGACAACTTATGATTGGCGAGGAGGGTCCTGGATGCATTGCCCTAACTGTAAAGGTAAAAACATTGGGAAAATAGGAAACCAGCAATTTTATTGCTGGGATTGTTTCATAGAGCTGTCTCTGTTAGGAGAAGTACTTGATCTTCATCAGGTGGAACAGGACGGTTCTTTGAGTTCGTTGAATGACCTTTTTAGCGAGGATGAAAGAAAAGCAAGTTGGTAGAATATCCAGGCAGCGACCAGTGATTGATAAAATCTTCTCTCCCGGGAAAACTAGACGTAGATCGTTTTGATTAACCTTGATCGTTAGGTCTTTTTACCGGGAAGGAGGAATATTGCTTGTTCCATCCTAATAAATCAATTCGCTTTTTATATTGGATTTCAGCGGGAATATTGGCATTTTTGTTTATGTATCTATTATGGAAACTGCTGCCACTGTATCAGTCGGTTTTGACTGTACTTCTCCATATATTGACTCCTTTCATTATTTCTGCTTTAATTGCTTATTTGCTGCATCCGATTATTGAAAAGCTTCATCAATATAATTTCCCGCGTTGGTTTGCCATCATCGGTATTTATCTCGTGTTTTTTGGACTTTCAGGTTATCTTCTATACAAAGCTTTTCCTGTCTTGCTCCATCAACTACGGGATTTGAACGCCAATTTGCCGACGTTTATGGAACAATACCGCAGTGCCATCTATGGACTGTATGAACGGACGGCATACTTACCGGAATCCGTACATGATCGGATGGATCTTCTTTTTTACCGGGTCGAAGAGTTTATCGGCCGCTTGCTTACCAGTGTAGTCGAACAGGCAGCCAAGTTAATGGACATCGTCATACTGGCAGCTGTGATTCCTGTCCTAGTATTTTATATGCTGAAAGATTTTGAATTGATCAGGAAGGTGGTCAGCAGGCTGACCCCTGAGAAATACCGCGATGATGGAAGGAAACTCTGTATCGAAATAGACAAGAGTCTTGGAAGTTACGTCAGGGGACAGCTGCTTGTCTGCCTGTTTGTTAGTTTGACCACTTATGGATTGTTGTGGTTGATCGGCATGCGATATCCGCTTCTCTTGGCAGTGATCATGGGAGTGACAAATATCATTCCTTACTTCGGACCGATTCTGGGTGCTGTTCCGGCAGTAGTGATCGCTTTCACCATCTCTTATAAAATGGTGGTTTACGTAGTGATTTCCGTGTTTATCGTTCAGATCATCGAAGGGAACTTGCTATCCCCTTTCATTGTCGGCAAAAGCATCGATATCCATCCGATATTGATTATATTCGCTTTGCTTGCTGGAGGAGAGGTGGGAGGCATCATCGGCATGATACTGGCTGTCCCGCTTCTAACTGTCTTAAAAGTGATACTGTATCACATCCGTCGTTTTCGGGCGGCTGATTGATTGACATAGCAAAGAATTTTTTTTATACTTTGATACAAGTAGACGAAGGTCAATAAAAGGAATGCTATAATGCGTTGAAGATCCCGAGTACATGGTGTACCATCCGATCAGAGAGGAATTTCCAGGCTGAAAAAATTCCCGGTCAGGACCATGGAAGCTAGATCCGAGTGCGGATTCATCTCCGCCGGCATGCACCGTTACAAGCAACTAGAGGTGATGGATCGTTGTATCCATAATCAGGGTGGTACCGCGAACAGAGCTCTCGTCCCTGCTTTCAGGCAGGAACGGGGGCTTTTTTTGCCTTATCGGGAAGTACATCCTGCTTTTGAAAAAGGGGGCAATAAGCATTCCTTTGTAAAATAAGTCAAAGTAAATGGAGGTAAAAACCTATGAAGCATTTAACTTCAGCAGAGGTTCGGCAGATGTATTTAGATTTCTTTAAAGAGAAAGGGCACCGGGTGGAACCAAGTGCTTCCTTAGTGCCTAAAGAAGACCCGACACTGCTTTGGATAAACAGTGGTGTGGCAACGTTGAAAAAATACTTTGATGGAAGAGTGATTCCAGATAATCCCCGATTGGTCAACGCCCAGAAAGCGATTCGGACAAATGACATCGAAAATGTGGGAAAGACAGCACGTCATCACACTTTCTTTGAAATGTTGGGGAACTTTTCGATTGGTGATTATTTTAAAGAAGAAGCGATTGAATGGGCTTGGGAGTTTCTTACCAGTAGTGATTGGATAGGTTTCGAAAAAGATAAACTATCTGTCACCGTGCATCCAGAAGATGACGAAGCTTTCCGGATTTGGCGGGATAAAATCGGACTTCCCGAAGAGAGGATAATCCGTCTGGAGGAAAACTTTTGGGATATCGGTGAAGGGCCGAGCGGGCCGAACACGGAAATATTCTACGACCGAGGCGAAAAATACGGCAATGACCCAGAGGACCCGGAACTGTATCCAGGTGGAGAAAATGAACGCTATCTGGAAATCTGGAACTTGGTTTTTTCTCAATTTAATCATAATCCTGATCACACTTATACGCCGCTTCCAAAGAAAAACATCGATACTGGAATGGGCTTGGAACGGATGGTGTGTGTCATCCAGGATACCCCGACTAATTTTGAAACCGATTTGTTCATGCCGCTGATAAAACGTGCCGAACAACTGGCTGGTGTGAACTATGGGGATACAGAAACAGGCGACGTAGCATTCAAAGTGATTGCCGACCATATCCGCACGGTAACATTTGCTGTCAGCGACGGCGCACTTCCTTCGAATGAAGGACGTGGTTATGTATTGAGAAGACTTTTGCGGCGGGCGGTCCGTTACGCCAAACAGATCGGAATCGATCGACCGTTCATGTACCAGCTGGTGGAATCGGTCAGTGATATCATGGGAGAATTTTATGAAGAGGTTCGGAAGAAAAAGTCTTTTATTGAGAATGTGGTGAAGACAGAAGAGGAACGGTTCCATGAAACCTTAAGTGAAGGTTTGGCAATTTTATCGGAAATTATGGAAAAAGAAAAACAAAAGGGAAGTAATGTCTTTCCTGGTGAAGAGGTATTCCGTTTGTACGATACCTATGGTTTTCCGAAGGAACTCACCGATGAATATATAAGCGAAGCGGGTTTCACCATGGATGAGGAAGGATTCGAACAGGAGATGGACAAACAGCGGGAAAGGGCCCGTCAAGCCAGGCAAAAGGTTGATTCCATGCATGTCCAGGAAGGCGTTGCCGGTGAAGTGGAAGTAGAAAGCACGTTTACCGGTTATGAAGAGCTGGAAGCGCAAACCACTGTTTTGGCAATCATTAAAGACAAACAGCTGGTTGATACAGTGGAAGCAGGGGAAGAGGCTTATCTTTTCTTGAAAGAAACTCCTTTCTATGCGGAAAGCGGCGGGCAGGTTGCCGACAGAGGATGGATTCATACCGATCAAGCTACCCTTTCTGTAGAAGATGTTCAGAAAGCTCCACAGGGACAGAACCTGCACCGTGTCCTGGTGAAGGAAGGCCGATTGCAAAAAGGAGACCAGGTAAAGGCTACGGTCGATCAACAATCCCGTTCGGAAATCGTCAAAAACCATACAGCAACCCATTTGCTGCACCAGGCACTGAAAGATGTGTTAGGAGAACATGTCAATCAAGCCGGATCATTGGTGACAACAGACAGACTTCGGTTTGATTTTTCACATTTCGGTTCTATATCGCGAGAGGAACTGGACCGTGTCGAACAACTTGTCAATGAAAAAATATGGGAATCTGTACAGGTTGCAATTGATTATCATCCAATTGAAGAAGCCAAGAACATGGGAGCCATGGCCTTATTCGGAGAAAAGTACGGCGATATCGTACGTGTTGTCCAGGTCGGCGACTACAGCATTGAATTATGCGGAGGCTGCCATGTCGTGAACACTGCAGAAATCGGGTTGTTCAAGGTAACGGCGGAGTCGGGGATCGGTGCTGGAACCCGAAGGATTGAAGCCAGCACTGGAAAAGCAGCTTATCAGTATTTAAACGATAGACAGACGGTGTTGAGGAAGGCAGCAGATATGCTCAAGACAACTCCAGAGAATGTGCCGGAACGAATTGACGTCCTGTTTAATGACATGAAGGAACTTCAAAGAGAAAAGGAATCTTTAAGTGCCAAGCTTTCCAATTTGGAAGCATCTTCGGTACTGGATCATATTCAAGAAGTCGACGGAGTGAAGCTTTTGGCCCGGCAGGTTGATGTCCAGGATATGAACCAGCTGCGCAATATGGTCGACGAGCTCAAACAAAAGGCAGGTTCTGGTATTATCCTGTTGGGTGCGGTTTCCGACGGAAAAGTCCAACTTGCGGCAGGAGTTTCGAAGGATCTTGTTGAACAAGGTTATCATGCAGGGAAATTGATCAAAGAAACGGCCCAGCGCTGTGGCGGAGGCGGAGGCGGACGTCCGGATATGGCACAAGCGGGTGGCAAAAATCCTGACCAGCTTCCAGAGGCACTACAATACGCTGAAACGTACATCAAGGAAAACTCCTAGTTTTTCTTGTACACTATTTAGGTATATAATGGTGTGTAACGAATTGTGGTCGATTGTCAATATACGTTAAAATTTGAAATCGGGGGTAAACTAATGGGATCTATGGATAAAACAATGAAATTTAATTTTCCCGAAGAACCATTCGAAGAAAATGTGAAAGAAGTGCTCTTAACCGTGCATGAAGCTTTGCGGGAAAAAGGTTATAATCCAATCAATCAAATTGTCGGGTACTTGTTGTCCGGTGATCCGGCGTATATTCCCCGGCACAAAGATGCAAGGAACCTAATTAGAAAAATAGAACGGGATGAGTTGATTGAAGAACTGGTCAAGTCCTATTTGAACAACCATAAGGAGTAGTAATGAAAAAAATTGGTTTTGATGTTGGCGAAAAAACAATCGGAGTTGCTGTCAGTGATGCCCTTGGCTGGACAGCCCAGGGTATCACGACCATTAAATGGGATGAAAAGGATTATTCGACAGCAGATTCCGAAATAGAAAGAATTATCTCTGAATATAATATTGAAGAAGCAGTAGTCGGCCTGCCTAAAAATATGAACGGAACAATCGGGGAGCGGGGAGAAGCTTCTCAAGCGTTTGCCAAGTATCTCGAGGACCGCTTTTCACTCCGGACCGTTTTATGGGATGAAAGGTTGACTACCATGGCTGCGGAGCGGGTTCTTTTAGAAGCCGATATGAGCCGCAAAAAGCGAAAAAAGGTAATTGATAAAATGGCTGCCGTCATGATTTTGCAAGGTTATCTGGACGCTAACAAATGAACGAATAACTTACGGAGGTGCAGAAAATGGCATTAGAAGAAAAAGAAAGAATTATCATTCCTGACGAAAATGGAGAAGAGCATCTATTTGAAGTACTGTTCACCTTTGATGTAGACCAGACAGACAGTTCTTATATTGCTGTCGTTCCTGCTGAACAGAAAGACGACGATGAAGTCGAGGTGTTTGCCTTCCGCTATGAAGAAAAATCCCAGGATGAAGATGACTTGTCTTTATTTCAAATCGAGTCAGAGGAAGAATGGGAAATGGTCGAGGAAATGCTTAATACCCTGACGGAAGAAGAAACAGAATAAGCATTCGCATTGGATGAATGAAGAGCCTATTATCGATCTCAACCGATAATAGGCTTTTTTTAACTGTCAGGGAACTTAGGCTCTCAAAGTAGGTGCGGTGTCTCTGTGATGATGTGGAATATGGAGGCGGGGAGGCTCGGGTATTTGCCTGTGGAATGGAAATTTCACTACAACACACCCTCTTTGTGGATTAACACACGGGTCCTTGGTTACTCGGTTTAGCGGATGATCGGGACCGTGTAATCCTTGAAAACGGGAACAAAATACATAATAATTAGAAATGTTGTCGTTGTTTGTAGTATAATGTATCCGGTGAAGGGGGTTTCGTATGTCTACTTCTGATAAAGAGACAAAGTTTTCCGTACGTTGGAAACAGCGAATGGAAGAAGCAAGCACCGTCAGGAAAATCGTCGCTATAGTCTTGTCCTGTTTACTATTGATAATGGTAATCGGCTCTATTGCCGGATATTTATACGTTAAGTCTGCCATGGAACCTGTAGATCCGGATGATGATACGACCACAGATGTAGAAATACCGTTAGGTTCTTCTACTTCCCAAATCGCCGGGATTCTAGAAGAAAATGGCATCATCAGCAACAGCCTTGTATTCCGCTTTTATATAAAATTCAACAATGTAGCAGAATTTCAAGCCGGAGAATACGAGTTCTCGCCGTCGATGAGCTTTGACCAGATTGTGGAGTCATTGCAGACAGGTACGCTTGTCAAGGATCCTATTCTGACAATCACCATACCAGAAGGAAAAACAATTGAAGAAATAGCTTCTATTTATGCTGAAAAAGCAGGCATAGATCCAGACGCATTTATTTCCAAAACAGAAGATGCCGAATACTTAGAAAACCTGATTGCTCAACATCCAATGCTATTGTCGGAGGAGATATTGGATCCGGAAATAAGATATCCATTGGAAGGCTACTTATTTGCTGCTACCTACGACTTTTACGTAGAAAATCCTACACCGGAAAAGATTATCGACAAAATGCTGCGAAAGACAGAAAACGTTTTGACGCCATATATGGATTCCATTTCAGCCAACGATAATATTGGATCTGTTCATGAAGCACTGACAATGGCATCTCTAGTGGAAAAAGAGGCGCAAACGGAGAAAGATCGAAAGATGATAGCAGGAGTGTTTTTCAACCGGATGGCTGAAGATATGAGGCTACAGACTGATCCGACCGTGCTTTACGCCTTGGGGGAACACAAATCAAGAGTGTTGTTCGAAGACCTTGAGGTCGAATCGCCATATAATACCTATCAAGTATCCGGACTGCCGATAGGACCGATTTCAAACTTCGGTGAAAATTCACTACAGTCGGTTCTCAATCCGGAGGATACCGATTATATGTACTTCGTTGCGGCAGAAGATGGGACGATTTATTACTCGGAAACCTTTGAAGAACACCAGCAGCTGACGCAAAAATATTTACACAGGGAAGCAGCAGGGAACGAATGAAAAATTCGCATTCCCTGCTTTTTTTGTGTTAAAATAATATGGTTGTAAAAAATGTTGAAAGATTTAATAAGCATTTTTTGAAGAATCTTATTTATAAAAAGTTGTATTTTGACATAAGGAAAACGACGGAGGTTGCAAAAGTGGACGATCAGTTGGAGCAATATTTAACAGGAACTGTCCCAGCCGTACCAAAATGGGCTGCAGAACTTGAGACATATGCACATGAGCATCGCATACCAATAATGGAACCGCTAGGCATCCAGTTGTTGATGCAATTGATCCGTATTCATAAGCCTGATAAAATACTTGAAATCGGGACGGCTATCGGTTACTCTGCGCTCAGAATGCTGGAAGCTCACCCTGCGGCGCACATTACGACAATCGAGAGGGATGACCAGCGATATCAGGAAGCAATAAATAATATTGAAGCTCGAAATCAACAAAATCAGATCCAGGCGTTTTTTGGAGATGCATTGGAAGAAGTTGAACGGGTAGAAAAGAACGGGCCCTATGATCTGCTTTTTATTGATGCAGCCAAGGGTCAGTATCAGCGTTTTTTTGAAATTTACAGCAAGCAGTTGAACGAGGATGCGATCATCGTTTCTGATAACGTATTATTCAGAGGACTGGTTGCTGCAGAATCAGATCAAAAGGACAGGCTCAACAAGATTGCAGGGAAAATACGCACTTATAACGAATGGCTTGTCAATCATCCCGACTATTATACAACGATTATTCCGGTTGGAGACGGAATCGCTGTCAGTGTTAGAAGATGAAAGGAAAAAAAGGAGAGCTAGGTAGCATGTCGAACAAACCAGTAGTAATTGGCGTTGCAGGGGGAAGCGGTTCTGGAAAAACCTCTGTAACGAGATCAATCAGCCAGCGTTTTACAGATAAGACCATATTGGTCATTGAACAGGATTATTACTATAAAGATCAAAGTCATCTTCCCTATGAAGAACGTTTGAGCACCAACTATGACCATCCATTGGCTTTCGATAACGATTTATTGATAGAACATGTGAACACACTGCTGGAACAGAAACCTGTCAACAAACCTGTTTATGACTATACTCGTCATACCCGCTCAGAGGAAGTGATACGTGTCGAGCCCAAAGATGTGATTATTTTAGAAGGAATTTTGATTTTGGAAGATCAACGCCTGCTCGATTTAATGGATATTAAAGTATTTGTTGATACGGATGCAGACGTTAGAATTATCAGGCGGTTGCTTCGGGATATCAAGGAACGCGGGCGCACCATCGATTCTGTTATTGACCAATACATCAATGTAGTCCGTCCCATGCATCTGCAGTTTGTCGAACCGACAAAACGATATGCAGACATCATTATCCCGGAGGGTGGACAAAACCATGTAGCTATTGATTTGATGGCTACTAAAATACAAACCATTCTGAACCGGTAAAATTTTCCGTCCATAAGTAAAAACTATTGAAAAATTAGATAAAATCTGCCATAGTATTGGATATAGTCAAAACTGAAAACGGGAACAAAACCTTGAGCGCACGATTGTGCTGCTCATTTTTATAAAAGGACAAGGTTTTGTCCCGCCCCGATTACCAAGTTGGTGACCAGCAATGTGAACCTTCACCCATTTCATTTATCATGTTTTTGTTGTATATTATATAAACTATATATACCTTGGATAAAAGAAGACTTGGAATGATCGGGAATTTGATATTATTGTTGGAATCAAAGGAGTGTGTCAAATGGCCGCAGAAAAAAGTTTTTATATGACCAATGAGGGCAAGCAGAAATTAGAAGATGAACTGGAATACCTTAAAACGGAAAAAAGACAGGAAGTTGTGGAAAGAATAAAAATAGCCAGAGGATTCGGAGATCTATCCGAGAACTCGGAGTACGATGCTGCCAAGGATGAGCAGGCTTTTGTAGAATCCCGTATCGCTACGGTGGAAAACATGATTCGGAATGCCGTAATCATCGAAAACGATAATGAAAACCCTAACGTAGTCAATTTAGGAAAATCTGTTACATTTAAAGAGCTTCCTGATGGTGACGAGGAAAGTTATCAAATTGTCGGCAGTGCGGAAGCAGATCCGTTCGAAGGGAAAATTTCGAACGATTCACCAATTGCAAAATCACTGATAGGACGTGAAATAGGCGAAAAGGTAACCGTCCCGACACCTGGTGGAGATATGGAAGTTGAAATCCTTAGCGTTGATTAAGGCTGAGAATGTGATAGAAACAAAAACAAAGTAATCGAAGAAAAACCGTGCGATGTTGCGAATGCCTAAGCATTCGATTTCGTTCGGTTTTTTCTTGTTATGGTTAGTTGGACCAAAAAATCCGGCTCTATACTGCATGCGGCGCGATTAAGCAAGCGGTAAAAAAGACGTTATAGAGAGAAATAGCGTAGAACAGAGGAACTAAGCGACACTCCTGCGGAATAAATAGCTATTTTTTGGAGTGATCCTTTCAATAAAGAGAGGGGGGAGTGAAAAACCACCCCACCACATTTGACAGAGAACCAAAATTCTTTGGTTCTACCTGAAGACGGTGGATCACTTACACATATCACCTGTAGGAGAATACATGTTGTTCATCCTTCCTATCCAAACAAACCACTCTTCAGTGGAGAAAACTGCTGATGAGTGGTTTGGATAGCTCTAAAACTCTGTCATTGTTGAATTTATTTAAGTCGATAAGAACGGAGTCCATATCCTTATAAAGAACTTGTTCACCGCAACTCTGAAAGTTCTGTTCTATGCTTGCAAGGATAGTAAGGAAGAAACACTTTTTTGATAAAATCCTCCTTTTTCAGGGAAATCAGGAACTCGAAGACGACCAACTCTTCCACTTCAGCAAATTGAACCTCTGTGCCATCAAAAAAGAAAATGGAAAACAGATTGTGTTCTTTATCATAACCGACTTCATTGAAGGTGGTTATCCCCCAAAGCTGCTGATCGAACTTGGTAATTTTCAATAGCATCATCCCCTTCTGAACTCGCTGTTTTATTAGTTAGATGTTTATGCAAGGACTCCTTCCTATATGCCAAAAGTAGAAGAAGTTCGACAAAAATAATCCGGCGCCCAGTTTAGAATGATTTTGTCCAATTCAAAATACCATAGTATAATAGCAGATAGATGGAAAAGGAGGTACTTTCATGTCAGACGATTTTCATTCACCATCAAGGGTGAATCGTTTTGAGAAAAGAAGAAAAAGCACAAAAGCGATAACTTTCCTTTTGATTGCCGGAGGAATACTGATCCTTGTTTTGATTGGTTTTTTTCTGTTCGGCGGTGGGGATGAAGATAATTCCGCAAACAACAATGAAAACCAAGAAGCTTCACCTGAGGAAGAAAATGATTCTACTACCGAAGCGGATGAGAATGGAAACAGCGAAAATGAAAATGCGCCGGAAGTCGAAGAGCCTGACTCGGACGTAACCGAAGAAGAAGGTAGCGATACGAATGGAAATGAGACGGAGCAAGAAGCAGAAAAAGAAACAGTTGACTCGAGCGGAGACAGTAATGTAAAAGAGGCTTACACTGCTGATTGGAAACCGGTGGGTACTGACCAGCAAGGAACCCATGAGACAACGTTCGAAAAAGGCACCGAGGACTGGGAAGAAATGATGGAAGCCATCGAATTGGCGACGGATTTGCCAAGCAGTGATCGAATTGTCTGGTGGGTCGAAAGAGGAAGTGCCCAACAACAAGTTATTGCGACCGTTTCTGACAGTGACGAGACGGAAACATACCGGACGTACCTTACCTGGGTGGATAACGAGGGCTGGAAACCAACCAAGGTGGAAGTGTTAAAAGAAAATGATCAAAAATACCGTTTTGAACAATGATCAGACCAAGTTTACAGGAGGAATCAGACTATGACGATTGCCATTATCGGAGCAATGGATGAAGAAGTGCAAATCTTGAAGGATAAAATGGACGTCCTCGATACCGTTAAAGTAGCAGGGTGTACGTTTGTGAAGGGTACCCTCGAAAACCGTGAAGTCGTTTTACTTCAATCGGGAATAGGAAAAGTAAATGCCGCGATGGCTGCGACAATTTTGCACGAAAGATTTGCGCCCTCCCATGTAATCAATACTGGATCAGCAGGTGGGTTTGATGAGGAACTGGAAGTAGGGGATCTCGTCATTTCAACTTCCGTCACCCACCATGATGTCGATGTTACAGCGTTCGATTATGAGTATGGGCAGGTTCCAGGAATGCCACCTAAATATGAGGCGGACGAACGATTGGTAGAATTAGCGCTGCAGGCAGCAAATGGATTGAACGATCTTCAGGCGAAAAAAGGATTGATTGCTACCAGTGACTCCTTCATGCAAGATGAAGAACGTGTAGCATTTGCGAGGGGGAAATTTCCTGAAATGATTGCGGCAGAAATGGAAGCAGCTGCGATAGCCCAAGTTTCATACAATTATCAGGTTCCTTTTGTAGTCATTCGCGCCTTATCGGACATTGCAGGAAAGGAATCCTCCGTGTCTTTTGATGCTTTTTTAGAGAAAGCAGCTGCAAATGCGGCAAATTTGATCATCGAGATAGTAGAAAACATTTGAGTTTTTCCATGAATTACCTTCCTGGCAAACTGTAATTCTATGTTATAGTACAAATAGAATCGCTTTGCTTGAATAGGAAGGAGGAAAAACTTATGAAGCAACAGGAAGCTAAAATTATCGAGGAGCGGATTGAAGATTTTGGCCGTTTCTTGGTAACACTGTTGATGCTTAGTGCTTTTTTCTATTTAGGGATGATTATCAATTATTATCTAGAGCCGATGAATAGGGGCGGTCTTTTGCCGGCGATATTGGTAGTTACCGTAGCCTCGGCTGGATGGATTGCTGTTTTGCTGAAAAAATGGCAACGACAGTTAAATAGTTTAATGGAATAATACAAACCGCATGGTATTTGACGACTTGAAGGTCATGGAACGCCATGCGGTTTTTTCATGCATTATGAAAGCTTTCTACATCGAAAGCTGCTTTTTCGCTCTGGGAAAGAAAGTCTTTATCTATGCAGAAGGACGATATGTTTTAACATCCTTTTGAGTATCAGGTTCCTCTTTCCTGGCGGTAATACTCATGAAAAACCTTCATTAGGGCACGTTTTTCGATTCTTGAAACATAACTGCGGGAAATTTTCAGCTTTTTGGCAATTTCGCGCTGTGTTAATTCTTTGGTATTATTAAGCCCGTAACGGTTGATGACTACTTCTTTTTCTCTTTCATCCAGTATGCCAAGATACTCTTTGATTTTTTCCACTTCCATGTTTAATTGGATGTATTCTATTAAATCTTCGTTTTCTGCTTCTAAAATATCAATCAAACTGATTTCGTTTCCCTCTTTGTCTTGGCCGATGGGATCATGGAGAGAAACATCTTTTTTGGTTTTCTTCAACGCCCGTAAATGCATAAGTATTTCGTTTTCAATACATCTTGCCGCATAAGTGGCCAACTTTGTTCCTTTTCCGACTGAAAAGCTTTCAATTCCTTTGATCAATCCGATTGTCCCGATCGAAATCAAATCTTCCGTATCTTCTCCGGTATTTTCAAATTTTTTCACTATGTGCGCGACCAAGCGTAAATTATGTTCGATCAACATATCCCTGGCGTGCTGGTCGCCTTCTTGCATCTTTTCAATATATAATGCTTCTTCTTTTGCGGAAAGGGGCTGGGGAAAAGCATGATTTTTAACATAGGATACAAAGAACAGTGTTTCTTTGATGAGATATGCCAACGCACTTAATATACCCGACAAAAACAAGCACCTCCGTCAGAGTGGGCTATAGCCTATATCTTCACTCTATGTGCGGTGAAGGGAAATTGTGCCTGTCTGCCGGTGAAACATTTATTAATCTGCTTCTGAGTCCATGCAGGGTAAAAAGAGGGTATTCTCAAACATGCTCCCAAAGCAATTCAGGGGCATGTTTATCTAATATGCAGTTAAGCGACATCGTTCTACAGGAAAATTCATGGAATAACCCTGCAATGAAAAAGCGAAGAGTGACTACTGCACAATAGCTATAAACTGCGAACTAACTATAAAGGAAAATTCCATTGCCTATTCAAAAAGTGTGTTACCCACCGCTTCGGTAGCATACTTCGCTTTCCGCGGGCACGGCTTCAGCTAACTTGGTAAAGAAAAGCGCTTTACCAAGTGGATCTTCAGCTCGCGCTGTTCCCGCAGGAGTCTGCGTATGCTACCTGCGCTAAGGAGGAGGCTGATTAAAGAAAGCGTAGACTTTTTCCTTGGAGGAAATGTGTACTTCTTTTCATAAAAGACAGTTGTAATTCCCGTCTTTTCTCCTGTTCTTGGACTTTCTGCTTGTTTTCCTACTATGTCTTTTGATGATACGGTGCATGGAGTATTATGAATAAAAAATTTTGAGTACACGCGTTTCTAAACAGAAAGCTGTTCCTAGCGAAGAAAATACCCGGAGACTCCTGCGGGAAGAAAGGCCTCGGGGAGATCCCGCAGAGCGTCGCTCGAGGAAGCTCACCAGCCGCCCGCGGAAAGCGCATGGTATTTTCGCAGCGCCGAACTCCCACTCAGCGAATGTAAGAAGTAAGAAAGACAAATTCTAACCATGTCGTAGTTTCTATTTATGGCGAATCAGGAGAACGAGGCTTTGTTGGAAATTGGGTAAACGAAAAAATCATCAGCATCTTATTTACTGCTGATGATTTCTTCATAACTTTGAGTATTTTGTCTTTACACTATTTCATATGATCTGGATTTTCTTTTGCTCTGATTGCTTCTGTATAATCATCTCGTACTTTGTCACCCCAGGGAATTACGCCGCTGCGGTGGGCCGCCCTGGAAATCATATGACCTGATACCGGAACAGTCAAAAGTACAAACAACAAACCTAAGATCAACTTTCCGCTTAATATGTCATGTTCGACATATAGAAACAGGAAAGCTCCAATCATGATTCCGGCTATACCCAGGGTGGATGCTTTTGTAGCTGCATGCATCCTTGTATAGACATCAGGGAAGCGCAGCAACCCGATGGATGTTGAAAAAATGAAGAATGTACCAACCAGCAGGCATACCGAAATCAGAATATCCATGAAGATATCAACGCTCGTCCCTGTCAATGATAACACCCTTTTCTATGAATTTTGCTAATGCAATCGTTCCTATAAACAATAAAATACCAATCAACAATACAATATCATTCAATTTTGTGGTGACAAGCAATATGGCAATCAAACCTACCAGAGCCATTAAATTGATCCCAATCGCGTCCAGTGCTACCGCCCGATCTGGATTTGTCGGTCCTTTAATCGCGCGGATCATTAAAAGAATCAGGGAAATGGAGGTTGCAACTAAACATATATACGTGACAATCTCTGTAATATAGTAAAAATCAGTTGATGTCATATTATCTGGTCACCTCCATTATCGCTTTTTCGAAGCTGTCCTTGATTTCCTGAATGGATTCCTGGGTATCGTCTATATGCATCGCATGAATGTAAATCAAACTGTTATCGTCCGAAACAGCTATCGACAGGGTTCCTGGAGTGAGGGAAATCAGATTTGCAAGCAGCGTGATTTCCCAATCACTTTTCAGTTCTGTCGGCAATGCGAAGATACCCGGTGTGATGTCGAGTTTTGGTTTGTAAACCAGCTTGACGATCTGCAGGTTGGAAAGAATCAGCTCTTTAGTAAACAAAAGCATCAACCTTATCACTTTAACCACGCGTTTCATATAAAAAGCGTCAGGGATAAAGCGCTGCAAGACCAGCAAAAGCAGGATACCGATCAAATACCCTCCAAAAAATGTCGAGAATGTGTAGCTTTCACTCATGAACATCCACATTACCGCGATCAAAATGTTTAATAAAATCTGAAAAGGCATATAGGTTTACTCCTTAAAAACAGAATCGATATAAATTTCCGGATTCATTAATTGATTCGAGATATCATCAACGACCGGGTAAAACATTTCCGCTCCGATTCCGAGCAATACGGTGAAAAATACCAGGAAAGCGACCGGCCAAGTCAGTGCGGTGACGGTTTTTTTATCGATCGTGATGCTTTCATCTTTTTCTCCCCAGAACCCTCTGACAAATATTTTCATTATCGAATACAATATCAACAGGCTGGACAATAAACCAATAATAACAATGGCTATCTCTCCATCAGCAAAGCCGCCCTGCATGATCATTAATTTGCCAATGAACCCGCTGAATGGCGGGACTCCGGCCAGAACAAATGCAGATATGAACAACAGCCAGCCAAGAAGAGGCAATTGATGAATCAATCCCTTCATTTTTCGTAAATCCGGGGTGCCGACAACGTGGGCGACTGCACCCGCCAACAAAAATAAGGCGGCTTTGATAATCATGTCACTAATCATATAGTAAACTGATCCACTTAGCGCCGTTTGATTATAGATTCCGACACCCATCACCATGAAACCGACAGCAGGAATTATGTTGTATGCGATAACCAGTTTGATGTTATTCGTCGACAAAGCACCGATTGCCCCAAAAACCAACGTGAATCCCGCTATCCAAATAAATAGTTCATGTGTCACTTCCATCTTATGGACAAAGACTAACGTGAACATTCGGATGATCGAGTAAACGCCAACCTTTGTCAGTAGGGCCGCAAACATTGCAGATACGACCGGATTGGGAACCGTATAAGGCTTAGGCAGCCAATAATAGAGCGGGAACAATGCTGCTTTTGTCGCAAATACGAAAAACAGCAAGATACCGATTGTCGTCAAAATCCCCTGTTGCTCTACTTCTTGGACCCTTTCAGCCATTTGCGCCATATTGACAGTTCCTAAAACAGAGTAGAGAAAAGCGACGGTGGTGACAAAAACAATCGAAGAAAACAAATTCACCAGCACATACTTGATCGATTCACGAAGCTGTACTTTTTCTCCTCCTAAAGTGATCAAAGCATAGGAAGCCATCAAGAGGACTTCAAAAAAGACAAAAAGGTTAAACAAGTCACCAGTCAGGAATGCACCTGACACGCCAGTGATAAGAAGGAAGAAAAACGTGTAAAAGTAGAACTTTTCCTTCTGCTCTGTCAGGGAATGCGGTGCATAAAAAATGCAGGCCAGACCGATGATGTTGGTCGTCAAAACTAATGTGACCGCCAACAGGTCGGCGACTAGTACGATGCCATAAGGGGCTTCCCAGCCTCCAGTCTCCAATGTGACGGTACCGTTCTGCAATACATAATAAAAAACATATGCAGCGACGCCTGTACTAATCACAGACAGCAGTTTTGCTGCATGGCGTACGAACGGTGTTTTTGTATGAAAGAATGCTAACAAAATCCCGGAAACCAGCGGGATGATGATCGGAAGTACTGCTAAGTTACTCATCATGGTTACCCCTCAATTTTTCCATATTATCTGTACTGTTCTCTTGTGCCGCCCGGTAGGAAAGCACCAGCAGAAGACTGGTCAGACCGAAACTGATGACAATGGAGGTCAAAATCAAGGCCTGAGGAAGTGGATCTGCGTACTCACTTACTCCATATTCCAACACAGGCGGAGCCCCTCTTTTCAACTTTCCCATTGTAAGAATGAACAAGTGAGCTCCGTTGGAAAGAATAACGGTACCGATCACTATTCGAAGCAGCTGTTTTTGCAGCAAATTATAAATGCCTGCTGCAAATAAAATTCCGGCTACCACCGACATGATAATTTCCAATTTATTCTCCCTCCTTGCTGCGCAGCTTTATCAAGCTGTAAATGCTGAACGCGGCGATACCTAGGACAGTAATCTCAAACAATGTATCTAATCCACGCATGTCAACGAGAATCACATTTACTACGTTGTCTCCACCGCCTAAATCATGTGAAGTTTCCAGGAAGTAGTCGGAAATCGCAGTGAACCATTTGCTGCTGTGTGCCGATATGCCGATCAAAGTCATCAATGTACCAAAGCCTACTGCAATGACTGCATTTGTCAGCCGGAAGCCGGCACCTTCCGTCCTGCGGCTCAATTGTGGCAAATGATGGAAACATAACAACAGCAAAGCTACGGTAATCGTTTCAATTACCAATTGGGTCAACGCCAGGTCGGGTGCCCTGTAAAAGACGAACAACAGTGCCTGCCCATATCCTGATACGCCGAGAATGATAATGGCAGCTACATTGTTTTTGGCAAGAATGGTACCGACTGCACCAGCTATCACCATGATTCCCACAAGGATTTCCGGGATTGTGACAGGTGCCAGGTCGTCTGTTTTAAAGGTGAAACCATTCGTCCCGGCCATGACCAGTCCAGTCACAATGATAATAGTCGAAACAATCAGTGCAGTATATCTACGCAATGATCCATTCATATAACCTTTTGTCAATTTAGCGGTGTAGACATCCAATCCTTTCAAAATGCCATTATAAACCCTATTAAAGCTCAGACTGCCTGGAATGGCCCTGTATATACTCCACCACTTTTTCCGGAATAGATATAGCAGGGTACCAAAGGCTACAACAATCAAAGACATGTAGAATGCTGGTTTCAATCCGTGCCAGTACACGATATGTTCATGAGTGTCTTCCCCGCTGATTGCTTCGGCGGCATGGGCGAGAAATGTCTCATTGAACAGGTTTGGAAACAGGCCGATGAAGATAACCCCGAAGACAAGAATCGCAGGGGCAATCAGCATGCCAATCGGTGCCTCATGCGGTTTTTTTGGCAACTGCTCGAGTTTCTGTTTGCCGGTAAATGTGCCGAACAAGAAATACATTGAATAAACAAATGTAAAGATACTCCCAAACACTGCAAGATAAGGTATCGCCTGTTTTAAAAAGGAAGCTATCCACAATGTGGTATCTCCGATATGAAGGGAGTTTTCAAAAAATAATTCCTTACTGTAAAATCCATTGAGAAATGGAAGTGGCACACCTGCCATTGACAATGCCGCGAACAGGGCAAGTGTTGCAGAAATAGGCATCAATGTCATCAACCCGCCCAGTTTGCGTATATCCCGTGTTCCGGATTCGTGATCGATGATGCCGGCGATCATAAACAAACTTCCTTTGAAAGTGGCATGATTCAATATGTGAAAAACAGCAGCAAAAACAGCAGCCTCGGTGCCAAAACCAAGCATGGCCATGATCATACCTAACTGACTGACTGTCGAGAAAGCAAGAATGCCTTTCAAATCTGTCTGTCTGACAGCCATGTAAGAAGCCCAGCATAGTGTGATAATGCCGATTCCGCTTACCACAATGAAAAACCATTCATACCCGTGGAAGATTGGAGAGAATCGGGCGACCAGAAAAATGCCCGCTTTCACCATCGTAGCAGAGTGGAGATAAGCACTGACAGGGGTCGGTGCCTCCATGGCGTCCGGCAGCCAAATATGGAAAGGAAATTGAGCCGATTTGGTGAAAGCCCCCAGTAAAAGCAAGGTCATTATCAACGGCAGATAGTCACTCGAAAGAATCAAATCCACACTTCCGATCATCTGCTGTACACTTGTGACGCCAGTTATGACATGCAAAAGCATGAAGGCACCGAGCATGCTCAAACCTCCGAAGACGGTAATCAGCATTGATTTCATAGCCCCATACCTGGAGCATTCACGATGGTTCCAGTATCCAATCAATAAAAAGGATGAAATGGAAGTCAATTCCCAAAATGTATACAGAAGATACACATTATCGGATAATACGACTCCGAGCATTGCGGTCATGAATAGCAAAAGGTACACATAAAAGTGAGCCAGTTTTTCTGATTTATGTAAATAAAAGATGGAATAAAAGGTGACCAAGGCACCAATTCCACTGATCAAAAGCACAAATAATAAACTAAGCCCATCCAGATAAAAATCTAGCGAAATGCCCAAGGAAGGAATCCAAGGATAGCTTTCCAGTTCCGGAGAAAAACCTTCTCCAATAAACCGGACAAAAAAAATGAATATTCCTAGAGGTATAAAAAAGACAAATATTCCTGTGTGGACTTTATCTTTAAACTTACTCAAGAAAGGAATAAGAAGTGTCAAGACAAGTGGTAATAAAACTGCGAATAGCATGTATTAATGGTCCTCCTTTAGTTGATCTCATTCACAGGGGAAGGTTAATCATTTGATAGTTAAACTGATATCATGGCGGGATAAACGCATACTTATCTTTCATTTTAATCAGAACAAGGGGTAATATTCAACTAAATGCATTCAACGGCGGATGATGGGCAGACAAAAAGCATACATAATCTTATTTTAGCGAAAATAAAAAACCCCTGCCATGAGAAAACATGACAAGAGTTTGACAATTTTCAGTAAATCATCCATTTAACTCAAACAGAAAACGGAAGCATCAGCTGGAGTATTTAATTTCGTGAGTTAGCGATCTTCTTTGAATTTCCGCTTCTATTAAATGAATGAATTCATTGCTCAAATTCAGTTCATTCGCTTTGTGATAGGATTCTATTAACAATTCGTCCGATAAATGTTCCATAAGGCTGCTCCTCCTGTATTGGAAGTTTCCCATCAATACATTTTTAAGGAATGAATGTCTGTCTTGAAGTTATTAATACTTTACCATGAAAGAAGGGGTTGGACAAGTTGTAAGTTATTAACAATTGGTTGTATATAACTTGTTAATAAACTGTTTATTTCGGACGAATAATTTGATTTGACGGGAAAAGTAATGTTGATAAAGTTATCCACAGAGTGAATTGTGGTGGAATTTGTCGAAAGAAAGATTCATTTTTGCTGAAATCAGCCATATATGACAAGATGGAAAAAGAAATGAATGCTTGGAAAATTTCTTTTGAATCATGGAGGTAAAATGTATATCATGAGTAAGGAGTGCGGAGAACGGTTATACATAAAATGAGGTGACTAGCAGTTGATTTTAAAGAGATTTTTGCCAAACGAACATGTGAAAAGCGTTTTTGAAATCCATCCGGAAGATTTAAAAGCCCGAGGAATAAAAGGTATCATAACAGATCTTGACAATACATTGGTGGCTTGGGATGTGGCCATGGCCACACCAGAAATCATCGCTTGGTTCAAACTGATGGAAAAACATGAAATCAAAATTACAATCATTTCAAATAATAAAGAAGAAAGAGTAAAATTATTTTCAGAACCATTAAATACGCCGTTCGTTTATGGTGCGAGGAAACCACTGGGGCAAGCCTTCAAAAAAGCCACTAAACAGATGGAGTTGGACAGGGATCAAATCGTTGTTGTCGGAGATCAGATTATGACGGATGTTCTGGGCGGCAACAGTGCCGGTTTTTATACTATTCTTGTAGTGCCTATTGTTCAAACAGATGGTAAATTGACAAAGATCAACCGAAAAATTGAAAGACGGATTTTAAGTTGGATGAGAAAAAAAGGGATGATTACTTGGGAGGAATAGTGAGATGGAAGAGATAATCTGCCAAGGGTGCGGAGCATATATTCAAACAGAAAAGGAAGAGAAGCCAGGTTTCGCGCCTAAATCGGCTTTGGAAAAAGATGTAGTGATTTGCAAGCGGTGCTTCAGACTAAAACATTATAATGAAGTACAGGATGTATCGCTGACAGATGATGATTTTTTGAAAATGATCAGCGAAATCCGTAATACGGATGCGCTAATCGTGCAGGTGGTCGACATTTTCGACTTCAATGGCAGCTTCATCAGCAGTCTGCAGCGGCTTACCGGAAACAACCCGATACTGCTTGCTGGAAATAAAGTGGACTTGCTTCCGAAATCTACAAATAAAAATAAATTAAAGCAATGGCTTCAGCATTCCGCGAAAGAGGAGGGGCTTCCGGTTAAGGATGTCCTGTTGATTTCAGCTGAAAAAGGAATCGGTTTTGATGGACTGGAAGCTGCAATCGAAACATACCGGGAAGGGAAGGATGTATATATCGTCGGCAGCACCAATGTAGGGAAATCCACACTGATCAACAAGTTGATCAATCGTAGCAGTGGAATCAGCGATGCTATTACCACTTCTTATTTCCCTGGTACTACACTAGGTTTCATTGATATTCCGCTGGATGATGATAGTTCCTTGTATGATACGCCAGGTGTCATTAACAGAAAACAGATGGCCCACTATTTATCCGATGAAGATGTCAAAGCAATCACGCCTGGAAAAGAAATAAAACCACGTGTCTTTCAATTGAATGAACAGCAGACCCTTTATTTTGGCGGTCTTGCCCGTTTTGATTTCAATAAGGGAGGAAGAAAATCTTTTGTCTGTTATTTTGCGAATCAATTGAACATCCATCGTACCAAATTGGATAATGCAGACAATCTTTACCAGCGTCATGTCGGTGAGTTATTGTCGCCGCCTGGTGAAGAATCGATCGACTTACTCCCGCCCTTGGAGAAGAAAACGATGAAAATAACAGAAGGGAAAACGGATGTAGTATTTCCTGGGTTGGGCTGGATCACGATTCCGGAAGGGGAAGTAACAGTTACAGTATACAGCCCGAAAGGCGTAACAATTTCAGTCCGTCCTTCATTGATATAGGAGGAGAACAATGGGATATAAGCTAGGATTGATCGGCTACCCGGTTCAGCATTCATTGTCACCGTTCATTCATCAAAAATTTATGGAAAACACCAACATCCAAGGGTCTTACCAGCTTTTCGAGACAGAGCCGGACCAACTGGAGAAACGCGTGAAACTGTTGAAAAAAGAGGGGATCTCCGGTTTTAATGTGACGGTTCCCCATAAACAAACAGTCATGTCCTTGCTGGATGAGGTGGATCAAGATGCTCTCAGAATCGGAGCGGTAAACACTGTGGTCAATGAAAACGGCAGGTTGAAGGGATATAACACCGATGGCAGCGGCTATGTGCGCTCCCTTGAGGAAGCATGGCCAGACGTGTTTCAAAAGGAGAAGAAGGCTCTTATACTGGGGGCAGGAGGCGCCGCGCGCGGCATTTACCGTGCCCTTTCCAAACAGGGATTACAAGAAATCAGTATTGCGAACAGAACCAAGTCCAAAGCAGAGGGCCTGCTCGATTTGCGGAATATACATACAAAGACAGAAATCCTTTCGTATGCCGAAGCGGAAACGGTGCTCGATAACTTTGACTTGATTGTACAGACTACTTCTGTCGGGATGTCTCCTGACCAAAATGAACAGATCATCTCATTAAATAAATTAAAGCCACATACAGTGGTTAGTGATATCGTTTATAAGCCATTGACTACCAAACTGCTTAGACAAGCTGCAGACTTGGGGGCCAGAACGCACCATGGACATGCCATGCTGCTTTATCAAGCACAATATGCTTTTGAAATTTGGACGGGAATCCATCCGCAAATGGAAACTCTGGTCGCTCAACTAGAACAAAGATTGCGAGGAAATTGATATGTTAACAGGAAAACAAAAACGTTATTTACGATCCCAGGCGCATCATTTAAATCCCATTTTTCAGGTTGGCAAAACAGGTGTCAACGAGAATATGATAACCCAGGTGGGTGAAGCATTGGAGAAGCGGGAGTTGATTAAAGTCAGTATCCTGCAAAATTGCATGGAAGATAAAGGCGAGGTTGCCGAGGAGCTTGCAGAAGGTGCCAATGCAGAAATCGTACAAATAATCGGAAACATTATCGTGCTGTACAAGGAATCAGAAGAGAATAAACAAATTGTACTGCCTTAAAGGAGTTTGTTATGAAAAGGATTGGTTTGTTGGGCGGCACATTTGACCCGCCTCACTTGGGCCATTTGTTGATTGCCGAGGAAGTGTACCATGCATTGCAGCTTGATGAGGTTTGGTTCATTCCTTCTAATTTGCCGCCGCATAAGCAACATTCTGGAACAAACGCATCGGTTCGTTTAGAGATGGTCGAGAGCGCTATAGAGGACAATCCTCATTTTCGTGTCGAGCCAATTGAATTAGAGCGGGAAGGGAAGTCCTATACGATTGACACCATAAGGTTATTGCGGGAACGCGAGCCTGACACGGATTTTTATTTCATCATAGGAGCCGATATGGTGGAATACTTGCCTAAGTGGCACCAAATCCAGGAGTTGGCAGATATGGTACACTTTGTAGGAGTGAAACGTTCTGACTACCGACTCGATACTGTCTATCCAGTTATGGAAGTCGAAATCCCCGGCATAGATGTTTCTTCTACTTTAATAAGAGACAGGACTTCGTCAAATCATTCTGTGAAGTATTTGGTGCCTGATAAAGTAATTAACAAAATAAAGGAGCATCGATTATATGGAGCGCAGTGAAGCACTGGCCATCGTTGAGCCGCATCTGACAAAAGCACGGTTCGAGCATACTGTCCGGGTAACGGATACCGCTTTGGAATTGGCGGACAAATATGGGGGTAAATTAAAAACGGTGGAGCTTGCAGCGATTTTTCATGATTACGCCAAATACCGTGACCGAGAGGAAATGCGCGGCTGGATTATCCATGAACCCCTGCCGAAGGACTTGTTGGAATACCATCATGAATTGTGGCATGGACCAGTCGGTGCTTTGCTTGTCCAGCGTGAAGTCGGCATCCAAGATAACGATGTCTTGAGTCCGATTCGCTGGCATACGACAGGCAAAGCTGGCATGAATCATCTGGAAAAACTGGTCTTTTTGGCCGATTATATGGAACCTGGACGCGATTTTCCCGGTGTCGATGAGGTACGAAAAGCGGCCGAGGAAAATTTAGACTACGCCTGCTGGATGGTTTCCAAAAATACCATTCGTTATTTAATGAGCAAAAATCAACGGATTTATCCCGATACTTTTCACGCATACAACGATTTAACCAAGGTGATGGAGGATAATAAATGGAGG
The DNA here is from genome assembly GCF_041366435.1 of Sediminibacillus sp. JSM 1682029. Taxonomy (NCBI): domain Bacteria; kingdom Bacillati; phylum Bacillota; class Bacilli; order Caryophanales; family Bacillaceae; genus Sediminibacillus; species Sediminibacillus sp. JSM 1682029. Next base: position 233,546 of record NZ_JBEWYY010000002.1, on the reverse strand, counting down.
GAAGCAATCAATGGATAGTAAACAATTAGCACAATTAGCTGCAAAAGCATGCGAGGATAAGAGAGGCGAAGATATCGTCTTATTGGATATGAAGGATGTCTCGCTTATCGCCGACTACTTCCTCATCTGTGAGGGAAGCAATGAACGACAGGTTCAGGCTATCGCCAGGGCAATAAAGGAAACAGCAGAAGAAAAGGAACTAACCGTGAAGCGATTGGAAGGGTTCGAGCAGGCAAGGTGGATCCTGGTCGATTTGGAAGATGTAGTCTGCCATATATTCCATAAGGAAGAAAGAAGCTATTATAATTTGGAGCGTTTATGGGGAGACGCACCATTAGTAGAAACAGGAATTAACTGATGTCCTATGCACGGCTTGCGTTGGTATATGACTTGCTGATGGAAGATGCTCCATATGATGAGTGGACTTCCTTTGCCGAAAAGATGTTTGCTCGCTATGCCAAATCCGTGACCACTGTTGCTGATTTAGGCTGCGGTACCGGACAAATCACCAGACGTTTAGCCAATTCTGGCTACCAAATGGCAGGTATCGATAACTCGGAAGAAATGCTTGCTTATGCTAGACGGGCGGTCGAAGAAACGGGTGAGCAAGTCCAGTGGTACCATGCGGACTTGACAGAAATGAATGGTTTTCCTCAATTTGATGCAGCTGTCAGTTTTTGTGATGTGATCAATTATATGACGGACGAACACTCTCTACGCAAAGCGTTTGCCAATGTGAATCGCATGTTAGTCCAGGGAGGATTGTTTCTCTTTGATATCCACTCGGTTGAGCATATCGAGAATGATTTGAAGGGCGAGACATTCGCTGAAATATATGACGATATTTCGTATGTATGGCTTTGTCAGGCAGGCGAAAATGAAGGAGAAGTTTTCCACGATTTGACTTTCTTTATTCAAGAAGAAGATCAGCGATATCAACGTTTTGATGAGCAGCATCACCAACGGACTTTTCCAGTTATTAAATACAGTGAACTGCTGAAAGATACAGGGTTTATTATCCGGGGAATTTACGGGGATTTTTCTGATGAGCTGCTTGAGGATTCGCCGGCAGAACGGATTTTCTTTGTGTGTGAGAAAAAGGAGGATATTTGATCCCTTCTTGGCTTGTAGAAGAACCTTAAGTTTTTCTACAAGCTTTTGTTTTTTCTGCTGATGTTTTTCTGAGGAGTCTTTATGCGCGATAAATAGAAATAGCACAATAACTGTAATGGGAAGTTCCATTGCCTATTCAAAAAACGTGTTACCCACCGCTTCGACAGCATACTTCGCTTTCCACGGGCACGGCCTCAGCTAACTTGGTAAAGAAAAGCCCTTTACCAAGTGGATCTTCAGCTCGTGCTGTTCCCGCAGGAGTCTGCATATGCTCCCTGCGCTAAGGAGCAGGCTGATTAAAGAAAGCGTAGATTTTTTCCTTGAGAACCAACAAGCCATCTTAAAAACGTTTGTCTGGAAGTAGGTATTTCTTTTCATGAAAAACAGCTGGAGTTCCGCCGTTTCTCCTGTTCTTGGACTTTCTGCTTGTTTTCCCAGCCGCCCGCGGAAAGCGCAGGGTATTTCCGCAGCGTCGAACTCCAACTCAACAAAAGTAAGAAGTCAGGAAGACGCATTCAAACTATGTCGTAGTTTATTGAGATGCTCAGCTCGAGGATTTTTTTATTTAATAAAAGGATTTTTGCAAAATTTGTTGAATCTATTATTAACCCTCTAGCATCTGATAACTAATTTTTTCAATGTCCTCGTAATACTTTGCATGTGTCCTGCTGATTAAACTGCTAAATAAACGGCCGGCTTCTCCTTCGAGTGCCTTGATTCCTTCTCCCGTAACGCCTCCTTTGACGCATACCTTTTCAATGAGCCCAGGTAGGCTGTAATGCCCTTGCTCCAACAATTTTCCATAACCGATCAGCATATTTTCCATTAAACTTGTCGCTTCCCGCTTGGTGATGTTGGTATCACGGCAGGCAGCTTCGATGAATTCCTGTGCCAAGTAACTGAAGAAGGCAGGACCGCAAGAAACGATGTCGGATGCTATGCGAGTCACTTTTTCATCAATGACCTGCGGATTGGAAAATAGCTTGCTGCTTTGGAGTAGGTATCCCTTCATTTCTTTTGTCACCGTTTCGCCAAAGCTGAACAACGTTGTCCCGCAAAGAGTGCGATTCGTGATACTTGGAATCATCCGGGCGACCTGACAGGGTACTAGTTGTTCCAATCGCTGGACGGAATATGGACTTGTAATCGATATAAGGCATTGTTCACTGGCAAGTCCGCCGTGAATTTCGGTAATAAGCGAATAAATTTCCGTCGGTCTTGCACAAATGAAAAGGATATCGACAGCGGTTGTAAGTTCATTTTTGTCCTCCAAGACATGAATATCAGGGTAAACCGCTTGTATAGCATGGGCTTTGCTGATGGTTCGGTTGGTTATAAAAAGCTGATCCGGATCGATAACACGGGATGACATCCATGCTTCGATAAGGATTTGCCCCATATTTCCCGTCCCAATAACTCCCCATTTCATTTCATCAACTCCCTGCGTGTTTTACCAATCTATTGTATGAGCGAATAACCTGTCCTATGAAAACCTTGTTAACAAGGAGGAAAAAAGATGAAAATAGTGACAAAACATATCCGGATCATTTTAATACTTGTCGGTATAGGCATTCTGACTGCTATTTACTTTCTTGGTGTACCATTGACAGCCGAAGAAGGAAACGCTCTATCCTTACCAGAGGAAGTGAAGGACGCTTCCGGAACGCAAACAGAAAAAAATGAAGACCAATCAAATCAGAACAAGAAAGAGGAAGTATATGTAGATATTAAAGGAGAAGTGAAACATCCGGGTGTTTATCCTTTATCTGCTGACAAAAGGGTAAAAGATGCCATTGAATTGGCAGGAGGGTTTCTTGAAAAAGCAGATACGGATTCGGTAAATTTAGCGCAGAAAGTGCAGGACGAACAAGTGATCATGGTTCCTGCCCAAGGCGAACAAAATGAAAAATCCGCTGATGAAACGGAACAGGGGAACAGCAAGATTCCAGTGAACACTGCGGACGCAGAAGAATTGACAAAACTGCCGGGAATCGGCCCATCCAAGGCAGACGCGATTATTCAGTATCGGGATGAAAATGGCGGTTATCAGCAAAAAGAGGATCTGCTTGATGTAGGGGGAATAGGAGAGAAGACTCTGGAAAAAATCGCTCCCTCTATCCAAGTCCCATAGAGTATTGACGAGAAATAATGCTGGGGTTAAACTAAATGAAACTGTGGTTAAGGTGGTAATCAATTTGGAAAGAATATCATGGAATCAATATTTTATGGCACAAAGCCATCTGCTTGCATTGCGCAGTACTTGCCAGCGTCTAATGGTGGGGGCCACCATTGTCCGAGATAAACGCATCATTGCGGGGGGCTACAATGGAAGTGTGTCTGGCAGTGTTCATTGCATTGATGAAGGCTGTTATGTGATTGACGGCCACTGTGTACGGACCGTCCATGCGGAAATAAATGCGCTCTTGCAATGTGCGAAGTTTGGAGTCGCCACAGAGGGAGCAGAGCTCTATGTCACCCATTTTCCTTGTCTCCAATGCTGCAAATCGATTATCCAGAGCGGAATCTGCAAGGTCTATTATGCTGAGGATTATAAGAATCATCCTTATGCTATAGAACTTTTCCATGACGCGGGAGTACAAACGGAAAAAGTGAAGCTGGAAGAGGTTGCAGTAGATATCCACGTACAGGAGAAAAAGCAATACGTGAATCAATTGTTGGACAAGCTGGAAGAAGCAGGAAGAGATGAACGCGAACTCACTGCCATTAAGCAGGAAGCAGAGCAGTTATTCCGTGTATAATCTTATTAACGAAGTTTGGAAGAGAGAGCGGTGAAGGGGAACTGGCATCTAATAGCTTTGGCAATGCTGGCGAGTTCCTTTCCCGTTTTCCTTCATAAATCCATCGTTGTATTCTTTTTCCTCCTCTGGATCACCATGCTCTATCTACTCAATCGATTGACCGGCAGGCAACTGTTGCTGGTTATCTCCTCACTCGTCCTGTTTAGTGGATGGATAGTTTTCACTCATGAACTTTCTCCTTCTCCTGATTCTGATCCCGACATCATTCAAGGCAAAATCATCGGTTCTATTCAAAAAAGTCCTGAAAAAACGGTGTTCACTGTCAAAGATACATCAAGCGGGCTCAAGACCTTGGTCACTTACTTTAACAACCAGGACAAAAACGGAAATAGCGGGCCGCCTTTCGAACAGCTGCGAAGGGGTGCGGACTGTCGTATAAAAGGTCGATTCGAACTTCCCCCGCAGGCTACCAATCCAGGTGAGTTTGATTATCGGGAATATTTGAAATCGAAGGACATTTCCTATCAATTGATTCTCTCTTCTACAGACAACATCGATTGTAAAGGCTCCTCTTATCTGCATTACGTCGATCAAATTCGATCCTCGGTTCTTCGTTATAATAATTCCCATTTAAGTCCCTTTTCCGCATCTTGGCTCAATGCGCTTTTAATCGGAGATGATACGCAGCTTCCGGAAGAGCAATCAGACAGGTTTCAAAGGTGGGGGATCAGTCATCTGCTAGCGATTTCGGGATTGCATGTTGGTTTGCTGATGGCTATTTTTTATCATCTTGCTGTAAAAACCGGATGGTGGACGATAGAAAAAATTCAATCTGGCTTGATCGCTATTCTGCCTATTTATGCTATTTTGGCCGGTGAATCCCCCTCCGTTTGGCGTGCATGTTTATTGGCCGTCCTGTTGATTGTCTGTAAAAAGTTAAAATGCAGCCTCTCCCTCACGGATTGTCTCAGTCTTATTTTTATCGGGTTAATGGCAGGGAATCCTCGACTCATCATGCAAACAGGGTTTCAATTCTCCTATCTCATTACCTTTGGCTTACTCCTCTCCAAAAAGTTTTTTTCCAAATCGTTTTCCTTCCTTTACATCAGCTTGTCAGTAAGCCTCATAGCCCAGCTTACAATCCTGCCCATCCAACTGGACACCTTTTATTTTTTTCAGCCGCTATCCATCATATTAAATCTGTTTGTCGTACCTTACTTCACTCTATTTGTCATGCCCTGTCTACTGACTCTTCAATTTTCTGTTCTAGTGATAGCCCCTCTTTCCGCTTACCTCGATAGTGTGTTTTTCAGCATTCATCGCTCGATGTTATTGTTGTTAGGAAAACTTGACCGACTTATTGATTTTTCATGGGTTATTGGTGATTTTCCTGTCGTCATGTATTTTCCATACTTTATATTTCTGATTATGTTTATGGCAAAAGTGACTGCTGAAAGGCGGTTTCAGGCATTGCTATACGGTTCGTCATTGGTAGCTTTGCTAGTAACGATATCGCTCGCCCCATTTTTTAATCCTAATGGAAAAGTGACCATGCTGGACGTCGGGCAAGGAGATTGTTTTGTCATAGAGCTTCCTCATCGTAAAGGAGTGATACTGATCGATGCTGCCGGCGCAACCTCGGCCGATTTTCATTCATCGACAGACAAAGTTTATAAACAAATAATCAAGCCATATCTGTACTACAGGGGTATTACAACCATCGATGGACTATTTTTGTCTCACGGTGACATGGATCATGACGGAAGTGCTCCTTATTTGCTCCATGATATGGAAGTGAAAAAATTGATTACGAGTCCTTATTATCAATTTGATCATCAACTGACAGACGAATTGGAAAAAAGGGGGACGCGTGTCGTTCAATTAAATGCCGGCCAGTCCATTACGGTCGGCGGACAAACGTTATTTATTCTGTCCCCGACGCGTGATAGCGGGAATCCTAATGACAATTCATTGGTATTGTTTTCAAAAATTGGAGGGAAACGCTGGTTATTTACAGGAGACGTTGGAAAAGAAGCGGAAAAGGCTGTAACCGATGCTTATCCGTACTTGCGTATCGATGTATTGAAAGTAGCTCATCACGGAAGTAAAACCTCCACTTCGAAAGAAATTCTCCAACAGACAACACCCAAAGCCGCCTTGATATCTGTGGGTAAATCAAATCGTTACGGCCACCCTCACCAGGAAGTGCTTGAAAAGTTGAGGCATTTTGATACTTCCGCCATGCGGACAGATCGGCAGGGTGCAGTGTGGTACTCTTTTTTCGGCCAAGATGGAACATTTTATTCTTTTCTTCCATAGAATGATCATGTAGTCGGAAGCAATCCATTACCAAAAAGAATCAGAACATGGACATTAACAATTAAAAAAAGAGACTGCGTCATACAGTCTCTTTCCTTGCGTACCATACTTATTCAGGATCCGATCACTTTTGCGAAGACACCAATGAAGAAAATGATGAAAAAGAAAAGGAATGAGAAAATAAATCCTTTACCAGAATCAATCACATCATTATTTTTGGATTGGACATCTCTTTCAAATTCGTTCACATTAACCCCTCCTATAACAATTTTAGTATAAGACATTCCCGTCAAAAAATCCACATTTGATTGTAATTTAACTTGTTTATATGTACTTACCTTTGTTAGCAAGACTTAACACCCATATATAAAGATAAACTGGTCAATCTATACCCAAGAGCAAAATGTCGCAGGCATAGCATTTTCCCGGGGTTGTTATGCCTGCGTTGATATAGATTGCTTTTTCTTGAGGAGGAGACAGTTCGCTCTGTTTCCTCCTTTCTGTCATGAACCGGCTTGCAAGGAAGACGTTTTCGTTTTACGATTGTCTTACAAGGATGGAGTGAACAGAATGAATTATTTTGAGGTTTTAAAGGAAATTAAGAGTAAGCATTTTTCTCCAATATATTTATTATATGGTACTGAATCTTATTTAATGCAGGATATCCGTCAGCAGCTGCTGTTGCATGCACTGTCGGAGGAAGAAAGGGAAACGGGTATCACTACATATGATTTAACGGAAACATCCATCCAGGAAGTGATCGAGGATGCGGAGACTTACCCGTTTTTAAGTGAACGGAAAGTGATCATTGCAAATAATGCGGTTTTTTTAAAAGCAAAACCTGACAAGGTGGCTGTCGAGCATAGTCTTGATGCACTTCAAGCATATCTGGCTGCACCAGCGGAATATACTGTGCTTCTGATTACAGCACCATATGAAAAGCTCGATGAACGGAAGAAAGTGACGAAATCGTTAAAGCAACAAAGCGCCTTCATTGAATGTCAGCCGGTGAAGGAATGGGAGCTCCCGAAATGGATTGAGAGTTTGGCGAAGAGTGCGGGAGTGGGAATCGATGAAGAAGCTTTTGATATTATCGGGCAGGAAGTGGGAACCAATTTGCTCATGCTGAAGCAGGAAATCGATAAACTTGCACTTTATGCAGGGGGAAAAGGAAGGATAACGAAGGAAATCACCGAGCAGCTCATTGCCCACAATGCCACGACCTCTGGATTAAAGCTGGTAGATGCAGTCATTGAAAAGGATTTAAGTAAAGCTGTTCATATTTATAAGGATTTGGAAAAAGCGAACGAAGATGCAATAGCTTTGCTGGCATTACTGGCTTCCCAATTCAGAACGGTCATGCATGTAAAGGTGCTGCAGAAAAAAGGATATTCACAAAAGCAAATGGCCCAGCAGCTGAAGGTACATCCATATGTGGTGAAGATGTCACAAAAACGTGAGAAAAGCTTCACCCTTGATGAGTTGCAGCAAATCATTAATCTATTTACGGAAACGGATGCAAAAATCAAGCAGGGCAAAATGGATAAAGCCCTTTCTTTTGAACTGCTTCTTTATCAATTGATCCATCATCGGCAAACCAGAATGGCCAATACCAATAGATAGCAAAAGAGGGACTGAAGGAAGCAATCCAACTTCCGCCAGTCCCTCTTTCCAGCTATTGAATTGATCAAAACCCAGTTGGCATATAAGTTCTTCGATGCCGATCAACTCTGGTTTAAGAAAATAAAAAACGATCCTGCGTCAGGATCGTTCGTGTTGGTCATAAAATCAGCAGCCCATTAAGCACTAAGTTCATTGACTATTTTTGCAAGACGGGCTTTTTGGCGGTTGCCTTTGTTTTTGTGTACGATACCTTTTTGAACAGCTTTGTCAATTTTATGAGTTGCTTTTCGAAGCGCTGTTTGCGCATTTTCGACATCATTGCTATTAACAAAGTTTTCTACACGCTTAATCTGTGTACGCATATCCGTCTTGAAAGATTGATTGCGCAAGTGGTGATCGTTATTGGTGCGGACACGTTTGATTGCAGATTTAATATTAGCCATTTAGTTTCACCTCCATAGAAAACATCACTGAAATGTTAATTTGGAACAAAAGCCATTTTACCAAAGCGCATGCCGCTTTTCAATAGCTATCTTCCAGTATAAACGATATTCCGTATGATTAACAGCAAAATCGGCAACCCTAAACATTAAAAAGGGAGGCCCCATCATGAATAAGGAAGAACAAAAGAAATACCAAGTAAGAACCGATTTAGCAGTTGAAGCAAAAGACATGTATGTAGAAAAAGAAAAAACGGATGACAGCAGCATAAAAGGTGTTACCACAAAGGAAAGACAGGAAGGTGACATCACAGTAACCTATGTGCAGATAGATGAAACGGGGGCAAAAGCGCTCGACAAAAAAGCGGGAAGCTATGTGACGATTCATTCGGAGGCTGTAAAAAAACAGGATACCAAGAGCCAGGAGCAGACCGCGAAAGTATTAGCCAAAGAAATGGGAGAGCTGATCAAGCAGAGTAAGCTTCCTAAGGAAGCCACTTGCCTTGTAGTGGGACTTGGCAATTGGAATATTACCCCGGACGCACTCGGACCGATGACCGTTGAAAAAGTCATGGTTACCAGCCATTTGTTTAACCTGCATCCAGAATATGTAGAAGACGGCTATCGGCCGGTATCCGCGATGACCCCTGGGGTGATGGGCGTGACGGGGATTGAAACGAGTGATATTATTTTTGGATTGATCAAGCAGGTGGAACCCGACTTCGTGATAGCAGTTGATGCTCTTGCTTCCAGATCTGTGGAGAGGGTGAATGCCACCATACAAATTTCTGATTCGGGTATTCATCCAGGATCGGGAGTCGGGAATAAACGAAAAGAAATTAGTGAGGATTCCCTTGGAATTCCTGTAATTGCTATAGGGGTGCCGACTGTCGTCGATGCTGTGACAATAACCAGCGACACAATCGATTTCCTTCTGAAGCATTTTGGGAGAGAGTTCAAGGAAAAGGATAAGCCTTCAAAGGCTTTGACACCTGCCGGGATGTCTTTCGGTGAACGGCAGCTTACAGAAGAAGACTTGCCGGGCGAGGAACAAAGAAAAGCGGTACTAGGCATGGTGGGTGGTTTATCAGAGGAAGAAAAGCGCTCGCTCATCAAAGAAGTCTTGACCCCGTTAGGGCATAATCTGATGGTGACTCCAAAAGAGGTTGACGGTTATATGGAGGATATGGCCCATATTATTGCGTCAGGCCTCAATGCTGCCCTGCATGAAAATATCAATGTCGAAAACTTCGGTTCCTATACCCGCTGATCATAATCCATAAATTCGATGTTCTACTCTTTCTTGTCTGTTCATAGATTCTACTAAAGATGATAGAAAAGACAGGAAGGATGGAACCATGAAAAAGCAGACTAAAAAAACCACTATTCACGAATTCGTGCACAAAACGAAGCCCTGGTATAGAAATGGAAGTGTACTCATTCTCAGCATAGCGGCATTGTTTATTTTTATAGGGGTCCTGACGACGATTCAACCTGCCTATCGGTTATCCTCCAGTACAATCAATGAATGGACAAGACAGATTAAAGGTTCTTCGTTCCTCTATCTGGTAGGTATGGAAAACAGGGCATTCGAGAGTGCGTATCCGGATGACTATCAACCACTCCATACATCGGATGTGGCTTTCAGGCTGACCACGAGTTTAAAACCGGAAGACCCTCGCAGTCTGCTCGGAAAGGAGCTTCCAGGATTCCAGCAGTTTGATCGGGAAATATTGGTTGCGGGTGAAGGGACAAACTATACCAATCTTACAGTTGAATCTTCTGCCCCTCTCGATGTGGTTTTGAAGGAAAGAGAGGCTTCTCTTCCAGAGGAACAGGATAAAGAAACAGAGGAAAACGAAGGGGAAAAAGAGGAAGAAGATTCTTCCAGTCAGCCGACTACAGGCGACAGGAAAGTAGTGTTTATTTATAACACCCACAATCGGGAATCCTTTTTGCCGCACTTGCCTGGGGTAGATAACCCGGATGAGGCATTTCATGCTGAAGTCAACATCACCAAAGTGAGCGATGAATTGAAAAAACGCTTAGAAGAGCACGGGGTCGGAACACAAGTTGATCATACAGATAACACAGGCGAACTTCAGGAAAAGGGCTGGGATTATACAGCCGATTCTTATCGGGCCTCAAAGCCGGTGGTAGAAGCTGCGCTCGCCGGCAATAAAGATCTGCAATTTGTCTTCGATCTGCACCGGGATTCCATGGGAAGAGATGTCACGACCAAACAAATCGACGGGAAAGATTTTGCAAAAATAATGTTTGTGTTAGGCAGTGAAAACAAACATTTCGAAAAGAATTTACAACTCGCCAACAAACTACATCATTTAATGGAAGAAAAGTACCCGGGCCTTAGCCGAGGTGTCGAGAAGTATGGCGGACCGGGAAGGAACGGTGTGTACAACCAAGATGTTTCCGAAAATGCATTGACTATTGAATTTGGCGGCGTCGACAATAACATGGATGAACTGTATCGTTCGGCCGCGGCTTTGGCAGAAGTATTCAGTGACTATTATTGGGATGCAGAGAAGGTTCAGGGAAATCCTTAGGAGGTCGGCCAATGGCGAAGGTGATGTTTAGTTTATTGATAATGGTGCTGCTATTCCTTGGAGGGATACTTACAGGGATCAACCAGGTATCAGAAGGGACGGATCGTCCAACGTCTGTCGTCGAGCTAGTTTCAGGAAAAGATGAAAAAGCACCTTTGATAACGGTCAAAGAGCCGGAAACGGAGTCAGTCCTGGCCGCAGACAGAGACTATGAACCAGTTGAGGAAACCCATTTTACACAGAAGCTGGCCGCTGCTCTAGGGAGTTTTCTGAGCTGGCTCTACAATCAATTGATTGTCGCTATTTACCAACTGGTACAAGTGTTTTTCTGATAAAAAAGGATGATTAATTATGTCTAGTGGAAGTGTCAGCAGGATGTCGAAGGCAAGAATAACTGCCGGAAACATACTGCTGTCATTTATTTGCGGGAACTCCACTGTTTTCGTTGAATGTATTGCTGCCTACTGCTATAATCAATGCTAGTTATCGTTGCTCGAAAAATAGGAGTGATCATCATTGGTTAATGCAAGGAATCAAAGTAGAGTACGCAATTTTTCCATCATCGCTCACATCGATCATGGAAAATCAACACTTGCCGACAGAATTTTGGAAAAAACAAAGGCACTTACTTCCCGGGAAATGAAGGAGCAATTCCTCGACGCCATGGACTTGGAACGGGAACGTGGAATCACGATAAAGTTAAATGCTGTACAGCTGAAATATCAACGCGACAATGGAGAAGATTATCTATTCCATCTGATCGATACACCTGGTCATGTAGACTTTACATACGAAGTGTCGCGTAGTTTGGCAGCTTGCGAAGGTGCTATCCTGGTGGTGGACGCTGCCCAGGGAATAGAGGCCCAGACATTGGCGAATGTGTATCTTGCGCTTGACAACGATCTGGAAATCATTCCGGTCATTAATAAAGTCGACCTTCCAAGCGCTGATCCGGATCGAGTCAAAAAGGAAATTGAAGATGTAATCGGAATTCCGGCCGATGACGCGATTCTCGCTAGTGGGAAATCAGGACTCGGGGTAGATGAGATACTGGAACAAATCGTCGAAAGGATTCCGGCCCCGCAGGGAGACGCAGAAGCGCCATTGAAGGCGTTGATTTTCGACTCCTTGTACGACCCTTACCGCGGCGTGGTCGCCTACATACGTGTGAAAGAAGGCTCAGTAAAAGTAGGCGACAAGATTAAAATGATGGCGAATGGAAAAGAGTTCGAAGTGAACGAGCTGGGGGTATTCAATCCGAAGCCATTCCAACAAAATGAATTGACAGTAGGAGATGTAGGTTATTTGACGGCCTCCATCAAAAACGTGGGTGACAGCCAGGTCGGTGACACTATCACACTAAGTGGGAGGCCGGCGGCTGAACCTCTGCCAGGATATAAGCGCTTGAACCCGATGGTGTTTTGCGGGATGTATCCGGTGGACGCGAATAATTATAACGATTTACGCGAAGCGCTTGAACGCTTGGAGTTGAACGATTCTTCCCTGCAATATGAAGCAGAAACCTCACAGGCGCTCGGCTTTGGGTTCCGTTGTGGTTTTTTGGGCATGCTCCACATGGAAATCATCCAGGAACGGATCGAGCGTGAATTCAATATCGAACTGATTACGACAGCTCCAAGTGTTATCTATCAAGTCGCTTTGACAGACGGCGAAGAGATAGAAGTGGATAATCCTTCTGTCATGCCGGATCCGCAAAGCGTCCAGGAAGTAAGGGAACCATACGTGAAAGCGACGGTAATGGTGCCCAATGATTATGTAGGTGCGGTTATGGAGCTTTGCCAGAAGAAGCGTGGCGACTTCATTGATATGCAGTATCTCGATGAAGTCCGGGTGAATGTCGTTTATGATATACCGCTCTCAGAAATTGTCTACGACTTTTTTGATCAGTTGAAATCCCAGACAAAAGGGTATGCGTCTTTTGATTATGAATTGATCGGCTACAAGCAATCCAACCTTGTTAAGATGGACATCTTGCTAAACGGGGATACGATCGATGCATTATCGTTTATTGTCCATAGGGATTTTGCATATGAACGAGGGAAACAGATTGTAGAAAAGTTGAAAAATTTGATTCCGCGCCAGCAGTTCGAAGTTCCTGTACAGGCGGCCATCGGCAACAAAGTGGTTGCCCGCTCAACAATCAAAGCGATGCGGAAGAATGTGCTTTCAAAATGTTACGGCGGAGACATTTCCAGAAAAAGGAAGCTGTTGGAAAAGCAAAAAGAAGGAAAGAAGCGGATGAAAATGGTCGGTTCGGTGGAAGTCCCGCAGGAAGCCTTTATGTCAGTGCTGAAAATGGACGAAGAGTAAAATAAAATCTTGCTTCATCATTCTGGCTTACTGCCTACCGGCTGATCAGGCTTCTGTTTACACAAAGATAAGAGTAAATAGTGAAGGAGCTGTTCTTTCTGGAACAGCTCCTTCACTGATAACAACAAGCTACACTGCAATTAGCAGAGAAAGGGCGACACCAAATGGTCAAATCCGTTTATATTCACATACCTTTTTGCCAGCAAATTTGCCATTACTGCGATTTTACTAAATTTTATTATAACGAAACACTTGTGGACGAGTATCTCGATGCTTTGGAGAAGGAGATGTCCACTTATATTGACGAACCGAAACAATCCATGAACACTATATTTGTGGGCGGCGGAACGCCTACAGCATTGAACAGCAGTCAATTGGAAAAACTGCTCCAAATGATCGACAGATATTTCGAAGTGAACTCCTGTGAGGAATATTCCTTTGAAGCGAATCCTGGAGACTTAGATGACGAAAAAATCAAGCTTTTGAAGCATTATGGAGTACAAAGGATATCGATGGGGGTCCAGGTCTTCGACGATGAGATGTTGGAATTCATTGGAAGGGTGCATCGCGTGAAAGATGTATATCAGAATGTGAATGCCTTAACTCGACACGGTTTCGAAAATATCAGCATCGATTTGATATACAGTCTGCCTGATCAGACGTTGGGACATTTTGAACGGACACTTCATGAAGCTTTGTCTTTCCAGCTTCCTCATTATTCAGCCTATTCACTGCAAATTGAGCCGAAGACCATTTTCTATCAACGTTACAAAAAAGGGAAGCTCCATAAACCGAAGGAAGAAGTGGAAGCAGAAATGTACCAGCTGTTGACTGAACAAATGGAGGCGCAAGGGCTCGCGCAATATGAAATCAGTAATTTTGCCAAACTTGGTTATGAGAGCCGTCATAATCTAACGTATTGGAACAATGATCATTACTATGGAATGGGAGCTGGGGCACACGGTTACTTGCCTGGCGAAAGAACTGTCAATTTAAGACCTTTGCCGGCATATGTAGAGCAGGCGTTGAAGGATGGAAAACCGGTACTCCATACAGAACCGATAGGTCTGAAGGAGCGGGTGGAGGAAGAAATGTTCCTCGGCCTTCGCAAACGCCAAGGGGTTTCGAAGCAAAAATTCCGCCAAAAGTACGGGCGGGAGATTGAACATCTCTATGGAAATGAAATAAAGCAGTTAAAACAAAAAGGCTGGCTGACTGAAAAAGCCGGATTTTTACAGCTTACATCCGAGGGCCTTTTGTTTGGAAATGAAGTTTTTCAAGAATTCCTTTTGGATGATGATTCGCTGGAGCTTACTTATTGACAAGAAACTTCCCATTTGATAATTTAATAGTAGATTTAGCACTCGCTGCATAAGAGTGCTAACAGGGGTGATCATCGATGTTATCAAATAGACAGCTGCTCGTATTACAAGTTATTATTGATGAATTCATCACTACTGCACAACCAATTGGTTCCAGAGCTATTGCCAAAAAGGATGAAGTTACCTTCAGTTCTGCGACCATTCGAAACGAAATGGCGGACTTGGAGGAGTTGGGCTTTATTGAAAAAACGCATTCTTCTTCAGGAAGGGTGCCTTCGGAAAAAGGATACAGATTCTATGTGGATCATCTTTTGTCCCCGTTTTCTTTATCCAACTCCGAGCTGGAGATAATCACGCATACTTTTGAAGAGGAAATGCTGGAATTTGAACGGGTTGTGCAAAAGTCAGCCGGAATTCTTTCCGACTTGACGAACTATACATCTATCATTCTAGGGCCTGAGGTCTTTGAAACAAAGTTGAAGCAGATGCAAATCATCAGCCTTACGGCAAACACAGCTGTTGCCATCCTGGTTACCAACACCGGCCATGTCGAACATCGGTCTTTTAATGTACCGCATGAAATCAATGCGGCCGATCTGGAAATACTGGTCAATATACTGAATGATAAATTGGCAGGTGTGCCGATCATCAAGCTGGAGGAAAAGCTGAAAGCAGAAGTAGCGGCATTGCTGAGAGAACATACACGCGATTATAAAACGGCCTACCATTACCTTAACGGGGCTTTGTTTGAGGAGCATCCGGTCAAGCTCTATGTAGGCGGCAAAACCAATATATTGATGCAGCCAGAGTTCAAAGACGTGGAAAAAATACGGTCGCTATATTCCATGATGGAGCAGGAAGAGCTTGTGGCGAGCCTTCTCCGAACAGAAAAAGACGGGATCAAAGTCTCTATTGGACAGGAGAATAAGCTTGATGCCATGCAGGATTGCAGTTTGATCACCGCGACTTATTCTATCGGTGACCAGCAAATGGGAACACTTGCCTTGCTTGGGCCGACGCGGATGGAATATTCCAGGGTGATCAGTCTGTTGAACGTGCTTTCGAAAAGGTTGACCAATACTTTCCGCTCGCTGTATGAAAGGGAATAATTGCGGGCATAGCTGGTATGATGGGAGGCATTATTTCCCATCCCTTCTTTGTGTACAGACAGAATGATTTTTTTGAAATAGTCACAAACGTATTAATTTAACCCACACCATTTTCATGATATATTCTACAATGGTTATGATGGAAGAGGTTGCTTAGGAGGTGACAATCGTGGAAGAAAAAGATCAGGAAAAACAAGAACAGGAAGTAGTGGAAGAACCTGAGCAGGAGCTGGTCGAAGAAACAGCGGAAGATTCCGGCAATGTAGAATCGGATCAGCAGGCTTCACAGGAAATCGAAGCATTAAAGAAGGAAAAGGACGACGTATATCAGCGATTGTTGAGATTACAAGCTGAATATGATAATTTCCGTAAACGCACGCAAAAAGAAAAAGAGGCAGATCTTAAGTATAAGTCGCAATCGCTTGTGTCCGAATTGCTTCCTGTTGTCGATAATTTCGAAAGAGCACTTGATACAGCGCCAGATGATGAATCGACGGCAGGATTTGTGGATGGAATCAAAATGGTTTATCGCCAATTGAAGGATGCTTTAGAAAAAGAAGGCGTCGAAGAAATCAAGACAGAAGGCGAACCGTTCGATCCTACGATCCATCAAGCAGTTATGCAGGTGGAAGATGATCAATATGAATCCAATGTAGTAGTACAAGAATTGCAAAAAGGCTATTTGCTGAAGGACCGTGTCGTCAGGCCGGCCATGGTGAAGGTCAATCAATGACTACATATGCTGTAAAGGAGGAAGTTAGACATGGGTAAAATAATTGGAATTGACTTAGGAACAACAAACTCTTGTGTAGCAGTGATGGAAGGTGGAGAATCAAAGGTAATCCCGAACCCTGAGGGAAACCGTACAACTCCTTCTGTTGTTGCATTCAAGAACGGAGAAAGACAAGTAGGCGAAGTTGCCAAGCGGCAGGCAATCACCAATAAAAACACGATTCAATCAATCAAACGCCATATGGGTACAGACTATAAGGTGGAAATTGAAGGGAAAGAATATACTCCACAGGAAATCTCAGCGATCATTCTGCAGTACATTAAGTCTTATGCAGAGGACTATCTGGGAGAATCTGTCGACAAAGCCGTCATTACCGTACCTGCTTATTTCAATGACGCCGAGCGCCAAGCAACAAAAGACGCAGGTAAAATTGCAGGTCTTGAAGTAGAGCGTATCATCAACGAACCAACTGCAGCTGCATTGGCATATGGTATTGATCAAGATGGCCAAGATCAAACAATTCTTGTTTATGACTTGGGCGGCGGTACATTCGACGTTTCGATTCTGGATATCGGCGAAGGTACCTTTGAAGTTGTGGCCACTGCGGGGGACAACCGTTTGGGCGGCGATGACTTTGACCAAGTGATTATTGATCATATGGTTGCAGAGTTCAAAAAAGAAAATGGAATCGATCTGTCGCAAGACAACATGGCATTGCAACGTCTGAAAGATGCTGCCGAAAAAGCGAAAAAAGACCTTTCCGGTGTTGCACAAACTCAAATTTCCCTTCCATTTATCACTGCTGGGGATGCCGGCCCGCTTCATTTGGAAATGAACTTGACCCGTGCGAAATTCGATGAGCTGTCTTCAGATCTTGTAGAGCGTACAATGGGACCAACTCGCCAGGCGTTGAAAGACGCAAGTATGAGTGCGGGTGAAATCGATAAAGTGCTTCTTGTGGGTGGTTCAACCAGGATTCCTGCTGTCCAGGAGGCAATCAAAAAGGAAATCGGCAACGATCCGTCCAAAGGAGTAAACCCTGATGAAGTTGTTGCACTTGGTGCTGCTATCCAAGGCGGTGTGTTGCAAGGCGACGTCAAGGATGTAGTATTGCTGGATGTTACACCATTATCATTGGGTATCGAAACAATGGGCGGTGTAACGACGAAGTTGATTGAACGGAATACGACTATTCCTACCAGCCATTCACAAGTATTCTCAACAGCCGCAGATAATCAAACAGCGGTTGATATCCATGTGCTGCAAGGTGAACGAGAAATGGCTGCCGACAACAAAACAATGGGCCGTTTCCAGTTGACCGATATCCCGCCAGCACCACGCGGTGTACCGCAAATCGAAGTATCTTTCGATATCGATGCAAATGGTATCGTAAATGTCCGGGCAAAAGACCTTGGCACGAACAAAGAACAATCGATCACCATCAAATCATCTTCCGGCCTATCTGACGAAGAAGTGGAACAAATGGTGAAAGATGCGGAAGCAAACGCAGAAGAAGATAAGAAACGCCGTGAAGAAGTAGAACTTCGCAACGAAGCAGATCAATTGGTTTTCACAACAGATAAAACCATCAAAGACCTAGGCGACAAGGTATCTGAAGATGAAAAACAAAAAGCTGAGTCTGCCAAAGAAGAATTGCAAAAAGCGCTGGAAGAAGGCGACCTGGAGCAAATCAGAACGAAAAAAGATGCACTGCAGGAGCAAGTTCAAGCTTTATCGGTCAAACTATATGAACAAGCGCAGGCAGATGCCCAGGCCCAACAAAGTGAAGGCGGCCAGGAAGGCGAAGACGTAGTGGACGCCGATTATGAAGAAGTAGACGATGATGAAGAGAAAAAATAAGCGTTAAAATAAGTCCGTGTCAAAAAGTCAAAGTCAGGATTTCCTTGGCTTTGGCTTTTTACACGTCATTCATCTTATAACACCAATTGATCAAGCTTCTATTTTTTATTTGCCCCAACTCATCTACACGAAAAGGTATTTGCTCAGTTACGGGAAGTAATGTTATGATAAACTTTATGCTATAGAGATTCGGGAGAGTGATCTTCAAGTGAGTAAAAGAGACTATTATGAAATCCTTGGTGTCTCCAAAGACGCTTCCAAGGATGAAATTAAAAAAGCATACCGGAAATTGGCCCGCAAATATCATCCGGATGTTAATAAAGAAGCAGATGCTGCCGACAAGTTTAAAGAAGCGAAGGAAGCTTATGAAGTATTGGGCGATGAACAAAAAAGAACACAGTATGACCAGTTCGGTCATGCAGGACCGCAGAGTCAGGGATTTGGCGGCGGTTTTGGCGGGGCCGAGGACTTTGGTGGTTTCGGCGATATTTTCGACATGTTCTTTGGCGGCGGTGGAAGAAGGCGGGACCCTAATGCACCACGGCAGGGGGCTGACTTACAATACACCATGACGCTGGATTTCGAGGAAGCTATTTTCGGTAAGGAAACTGACATTCAAATTCCGCGGGAAGAAACCTGTGACACTTGTAATGGATCTGGCGCCAAGCCTGGAACAGAACCAAAAACCTGTTCACATTGTAATGGGTCAGGTCAGTTGAATATGGAGCAAAACACACCATTCGGCCGTGTTGTAAACAAGCGTGTCTGCCATTATTGCCAAGGCACAGGCAAAATCATACCTGACAAGTGCAATACTTGCGGTGGAACAGGAAAAGTGAAAAAACGCAAAAAAATTCATATCAACATCCCGGCAGGAATTGACGAAGGACAGCAAATCCGAGTTTCCGGACAAGGCGAAGCCGGTGCCAACGGGGGACCTCCAGGAGACTTATATGTCGTGGTCCAAATCAAACCTCACGAATTTTACCAGCGCGAAGGCGACCATATTTTCTGTGAAATGCCGATAACTTTTGCCCAGGCGGCCCTGGGAGATGAAATTGAAGTGCCCACAGTCCATGGTAAAGTAAAGCTTAAAGTTCCAGCTGGAACACAGACAGGCAAGACGTTCCGCTTGAAAGGAAAAGGAGCTCCGAATGTACGTGGTTATGGACATGGAGATCAACATGTCAACATCCGCGTGGTGACTCCTACAAATCTTACAGAACGGCAACAGGAAATCTTGCGCGAATTCAACGATATCAGCGGTAATCAGCCGACGGAAGAGCAGCACGGAACATTCTTTCAGCGGGTAAAACGCGCATTCAAAGGGGAATGACCATAAGTGGGAAAAAACGGCGGGAGGATACAAATAATGTAACTTCCTGCCCGTTTTTTAAATAGCTTCCATCACGACTTACATAATCTATTTATCAATAATCGCAAAAAAGCCTAGTCATCAGACTTTTTGCGGAAAAGCGGGTGATTCCAGTGAAATGGTCAGAAATCACAATCCACACGACAAATGAGGCGATAGAACCGATTTCCAATATACTTCACGAAGCAGGTGCCAGTGGAGTTGTCATCGAAGACCCTAGGGATTTGATAAAAGAAAGAGACACTTTTTACGGTGAAATATACGAGCTGAACCCAGAAGACTATCCAGAAGAAGGCGTCTATGTGAAAGCTTACTTGCCTGTCAACAGTTTTCTCGGAGAAACAGTAGAAGAGATCAAGCAGGCAGTCAATAACCTGCTTCTTTACAATATTGACCTGGGCATGAACAAGATAACGCTTAGCGAAGTGCATGAAGAAGAGTGGGCAACTGCCTGGAAGAAGTATTACAAACCTGTGAAAATATCAGAAAGAGTGACGATTATACCGACTTGGGAGGAGTACACGCCTGTCTCGAGCGACGAAATCATCATTGAACTGGATCCTGGAATGGCTTTTGGGACGGGGACGCACCCTACGACAGTTTTGAGCATCCAGGCATTGGAAAGGTTTGTATCGGAAGGGGATCACATTTTAGATGTCGGTTCTGGGTCAGGTGTGTTGAGCATTGCTTCCGTGCTGTTGGGAGCGGAGCGTGTAAAAGCGTTCGATTTGGATGACATCGCTGTAAAAAGCACTGTCATCAATGCGAAATTGAATCATGTAGAGAGTAAGATTGAATCAAGACAGAATAACTTGCTTGACAACGTGAAAGAAGAAGCGGATGTAATTGTATCCAATATTCTGGCTGAGATTATTGTCCGTTTCGTCGAAGAAGCCTATGACTGCTTGAAACCGGGTGGAACTTTTATTACTTCTGGTATCATTCAAGCAAAAAAACAAATGGTGCGACAGGAATTGGAAAAGAACGGATTCGAAATACTGGAGGTCAATCAGATGGAGGACTGGATCTCCTTTATAGCAAAAAAACCAGAAGCAGAGCAGGTGTTTTAATTGCAGCGATATTTCGTACCTGAAGAGGGATGGAAGGAAAACTCGATCCGAATCACCGGAGATGACAGGCATCACATCAATAGGGTGATGCGTATGCAGTCTGGTGATTCGATTATCTGCAATGCACCGGCAGGCACAGCGGCGGTCTGTACGATCACCGAGGTCACCGATCAGTATATCTCCGCCGACATCGTCGAATGGCTGGAAGAATCCAAAGAGCTTCCGATAGATGTGACAATCGCCCATGGACTTCCTAAAGGGGATAAGCTGGAACTTGTATTGCAAAAAGGAACAGAGCTCGGAGCATCCAGATTCATTCCTTTCCAGGCAGGACGTTCGATTGTGAAGTGGGATCAGAAAAAGGCAGAAAAAAAACTGTCCCGCTATCGGAAAATAGTCAAAGAGGCCAGTGAGCAATCACATCGTAACGTAGTTCCGGAAGTGGAAGCTTTTCTAGATTTTCAAGCCCTTTTGGAAAAGAGTGAAGAATATCCGGTAAAAATATTTGCCTATGAAGATGAGGCAAAAACCAATGATTATCAAGGTTTGAGTGTTATACTGTCTAACGTGGAACCAGGCCAGAAAATCATTGCTTGTATCGGACCGGAGGGCGGCTATACAATAGAAGAAGCCGAAGCCTTCAAAGCCCATGGTTTTGAACCGGTCCGTCTCGGCCCGCGCATACTTAGAACAGAGACTGCACCATTGTATTTGTTGTCGAGTATTTCGTATCATTTTGAAGAATTGGGGTGTTGAAAATGCCGACAGTGGCTTTTCATACATTGGGTTGTAAAGTGAACCATTATGAGACAGAAGGAATTTGGAGAAAATTCAAAGAGGAAGGTTATGAACGGGTGGATTTCGACCACCAGTCCGATGTATATGTAATCAATACATGTACCGTAACCAATACAGGCGATAAAAAAAGCCGGCAAGTGATTCGCCGTGCCATCCGGAAAAACCCGGAAGCAGTTGTTTGTGTTACCGGCTGTTATGCTCAAACCTCACCGGGTGAAATCATGGAGATTCCCGGCGTGGATGTTGTTGTCGGAACCCAGCATCGGGAAAAGATGATCGAGTATATCGAGCAGCATAAGCGGGATCGTCAGCCAATAAACGGAGTTTCAAATATCATGAAAAACCGGGTCTTCGAAGAAATGGACGTACCTGTGTTTACAGACCGGACACGGGCATCCTTGAAAATCCAGGAAGGATGCAATAATTTCTGTACGTTTTGTATCATCCCCTGGTCGCGTGGGCTATTGCGCTCCAGAGAACCTGAAAATGTATTAAAACAAGCTCAGCAGCTTGTAGATGCCGGATATAAAGAAATTGTTCTGACTGGAATTCATACAGCGGGATACGGAGAGGATATGAAGGATTACAACTTTGCCCAATTACTGCGTGAATTGGAAACAAAAGTGGATGGGTTAAAACGTATCCGGATTTCCTCTATTGAAGCGAGTCAAATCACTGACGAGGTGATCGAAGTGCTCGACCAGTCGGATAAAATAGTCCGCCACCTCCACATTCCGTTGCAGTCAGGTTCCGACACCGTTTTAGAGCGAATGAGAAGAAAATATTCTGCTGACTTTTACCGTGGAAAAATCGAAAAAATCAAGCGAGCATTGCCTGGTTTGGCGATTACGTCTGATGTAATTGTCGGTTTTCCTGGAGAAACAGAGGAAGAGTTTCAGGAAACGTACGATTTTATCCGGGAAATCGGCTATTCAGAACTACATGTATTCCCGTTCTCCAAACGCACTGGGACACCAGCGGCACGTATGACTGATCAAGTTGAAGATGATGTGAAGAATGAACGTGTCCGCCGGCTGATCGAGCTTTCGGACCAACAGGCAAAAGAATATGCTTCCCAGTATGAAGGCGAGGTACTGGAAGTGATACCTGAAGAGCGTTTTGACGAAGAGGCAGGAGACAATATATTTGTCGGTTATACGGATAACTACCTGAAGGTGAAATTTGAAGCCTCCGATGACATGATTGGCAAAATTGTCCGTGTGAAAATTACAAAAGCAGGATATCCATATAATGAAGGGCAGTTCGTCCGTGTGATGGATGAACCGAAAATCAACCAAAAAGCAGAAATCTCTTAAAAAATCCGGCCTTGCCGGGTTTTTTAATGTGCTGGACCAAGATTCTCTTTGTTTTAGGTAATTGCTGAACAATGCTTGGTTTTTTCCATTCGGAAGTGCTATCATTGATAAGAGGTTCGTACAACGAGAAAGGATGGGTAAAATTGGATAAAAATCTAGCGGGTATGATTGATCATACACAACTGAAGCCGGATACACCAGTTTCAAAAATTGACCAAATCATTCAAGAGGCAAAAGATAACCATTTTGCTTCCGTGTGTGTTAATCCTTATTGGGTTTCTTACTGTTATCAACAATTAAAGGACACAGACGTAAAAGTCTGCACCGTGATCGGTTTTCCTTTAGGGGCAACAACGACGGAAACAAAGGTGTTTGAAACGGAGCAAGCCATCAAAAATGGAGCTACGGAAGTAGACATGGTTATCAATGTGGGAGCATTGAAATCTGGTGATTCCGATGTAGTGGAAAAGGATATTGCAGCTGTTGTTCATGCAGCTCGCAATCTGGCACTGACTAAAGTAATCATTGAAACTTCTCTGCTGGATGAAGAGGAAAAGGTTACGGCTTGTCAACTGGCTAAAAAAGCCGGCGCTGACTTCGTAAAAACGTCGACAGGTTTCTCTGGGGGCGGTGCAACGGTGGAAGATATAGCTTTGATGAGAAAAACTGTAGGACAAGAAATGGGAGTAAAAGCATCGGGAGGTGTCAGGGACAGGGAAACAACGGATGCGATGATTGAAGCAGGAGCAACTCGTATCGGTGCGAGTGCGGGTGTACAAATTGTCTCCGGAGGCACAGCCGACTCTGATTATTAATCGAGGTAGAGGAAAAGAGTGTACCGGAACGGGCAGACTGTCCAGGCGAGGTAACCTTCGTTTCCTTTCACCCCTGAAATTTTAATAATTTATGGAAAAACACACTGCAACAATGGTTCCTGTTTAGAAGGAAATGTCATGCAGTGTGTTTTTCATATTTCCTGTTCGCCGTGGAACCGGATGATGAACCTCTCGAATAGTCCGATAAACGGCAGGAATAAAAGTACGGAAGCGACATTGAATAAGACGGCAATATGAGCTAGTTGCTTGATGGGATAACTGGACAATGACTCTGCAAATCCAGTAAGTCCGGTAAGGAATGGAAGAAATAGCAGGACGCTGAACAAGTTGAACCAGACATGGGCCATCGCAGTTAAGATAGCTTGTTTACCTGTGCCCAGTGCTGCAAGGACTGCTGTCAGGCAAGTACCGATATTTGCCCCTAGTACGATTGCAATGGAAGCTGCCATGCTTATTAGTCCCTCGTTTAAAAAACTCATCGTAATACCAGTGGTGGCACTTGAAGATTGGATGGCACCACTGAACACCATTCCGATGATCACCCCTGCCTCTGGATTCAACTGAGTAAACATAATGGCATCTTTCAATATCGGAAGTTCCACAATCAGGGGAGCCAATGATTCGAATCCATCCAATGCGACAAAGATGGATCCGATGCCGAACAGGATGGTACCCGCCCCAAAAAGTAATTTTATATTGGAGAACAGCAGGATGGCACCTATGACTACAAAAGCCCATTCGGGAATATAGTGACTGAATGTCAGCAATTCACCTGTTGCGGTCGTTCCGATGTTTGCACCGAGTATGACGCCCAAGGACTGTTTGAAGGTCATCAACCCTACGCTGACAAAACTGATCGTCAGTACCATGATCAAGGAGCTGCTCTGCAATACGGCAGTTGCAAGCAGACCTGTCAGAATACCGTAATAATGATTTTTCGTCATGCCTGCAAGCAATGGTTCTACTTTATGGAAGGCGACATGGTGCAAGCCTGTCCGCAAAACTTGGAAACCGAGAAAAAACAGCATTAAAAATACCGCGGATAAAGAAAGCAAATCAGCCAAACCACTCACCTCGTTACATTATATGGACAGGCGGTGGAAACATGTCTGTTAAAAACTTTCTTTTCAAGGCTGTTTAACAAAAGATGGTTATTCTTGCATGAAAAATATAAACTACGACATAGTTTGGATGCGTCTTTCTGACTTCTTACTTTTGTTGAGTTGGAATTCGACGCTGCGAAAATACCCTGCGCTTTCCGCGGGCGGCTGGTGAGCTTCCTCGAGCTGACGCTCTGCGGGATCTCACCGAGGCCTTTCCTCCCGCGGGAGTCTCCGGGTATTTTCTTCGCTAGGAACAGCATTTCTGTTTAGAAACACCTCGAAATTTTTTTATTCATAAGTACTCCATGCACCGTATCATCAAAAGACATTGCCAGGAAAACAAGCAGAAAGTCCAAGAACAGGAGAAAAGGCGGGAATTACAACTGTCTTTTATGAAAAGAAGTACACATTTCCTGACAAACGTTTTTAAGATGGCTTGTTGGTTCTCAAGGAAAAAGTCTACGCTTCCGTTAATCAGCCTGCTCCTTAGCGCAGGGAGCATACGCAGACTCCTGCGGGAACAGCACGAGCTGAAGATCCACTTGGTAAAGCGGTTTTCTTTACCAAGTTAGCTGAAGCCGTGCCCGCGGAAAGCGAAGTATGCTACCGAAGCGGTGGGTAACACCCTTTTTGAATAGGCAATGGAATTTTCCGTTATAGTTAGCTCGCAGTTTATATCAACTACGGCATACAACGAGTTTCGGAGTGTTTGAGGAGCATGTTAAATAAACAAAAGAATGGCCGCAAGGTAAGAAAAATAGAATTTATTAGTAATTGCTTGTGAAATAAGTTGACCGGGAAATAGCAATATATTATAATTGTCGGGAGACATATGGAAGGATACATATGTCCCAGAAACCTGTTGTATGCTTCGGAGGGAGGGAAAATAGCATGTCAAACACAACTCGCGTTCGTAAAAACGAGTCTCTTGAAGATGCTCTTCGTCGCTTCAAACGCAGTGTATCTAAAAGTGGTACATTGTCTGAATACCGCAAGCGTGAATTTTATGAAAAACCTAGTGTGCGCCGCAAGAAAAAATCTGAGGCTGCTAGAAAGCGTAAGTAACAAAGAGGGTGTAGAAGAGATATGTCATTAGTTGAACGTCTGAACCAGGATATGAAGCAGGCGATGAAAAACAAGGATAAACAAGCCTTGAGTGTCATCCGCATGGTGAAAGCTTCTTTACAGAATGAAGCGATCAAACTTGGTAAAGACGAATTATCTGAAGAAGAAGAACTAACTGTTTTATCCAGAGAGTTAAAACAGCGAAAAGATTCCCTCCAAGAATTCAAAGAAGCTGGACGCGATGATCTTGCGGAAAAACTTGAAGATGAAATAAAAGTTTTACAAGCATATATGCCGAAACAGCTTACAGAAGAAGAACTTGAACAAATTGTTCAAGAAACGATCCAGGAAGTCGGCGCGACTTCCAAAAAAGATATGGGGACAGTGATGAGTGCCATCATGCCTAAAGTAAAAGGGCAGGCTGATGGTTCACAAGTGAATCGTCTTGTCCAAAAGCATTTGTCTTAATTAGTTTAAACAAGTGAGCGCTAAAAGGGAGAAGTGGTTTTCGCCGGTCAAGGCGAAGCTGCTTCTCTTTTTTTATAGGAAAATGACGGGAACTCTTCTTCATTCGGGAGCTTATTCTTATGAATTTGTGGCGTTGGGTGAATACTAACGGCTGAAAATATATGTTAAACTGAAGAAAAGATTTGAAACTTTCATAGGTAGTGGACCGTATACATAGCGTGTCGATAGAAAGGGGGCGATAGCAGGTGGGCAGAAGAATAGCCGTTGTCTTGGTCGTGTTCTTGGGCGTGATAACGGGGTTGATCGGTTCTTTCGTCACTCCAACACCGATTGACGCAGCTGACGGAGACGGGAAGCTGGTGTACGTTATACCGGTTGAAGATGAAGTGGAGCGGGGGCTGGAGGCTTTTCTGAGAAGGACCACACAGGAAGCTGCAGAAGAAAATGCCGACCATATCATTTTTGAAATAGATACACCTGGCGGCCGAGTGGATGCAGCAGGGCAGATAGCTGAAATGTTACAGGATTTAGAAATACAGACGACAGCGTTTATTACAAATGAAGCATTGTCAGCGGGATCGTACATAGCATTGAACACCGACAATATCTACATGAAGCCGCATGCAACAATGGGAGCGAGCGGTGTCATAAACTCAGATGGAACGGCTGCTGATAAAAAGGCACAGTCAGCCTGGATTTCGGCTATGAAGAGTGCCGCTGCTTCTAAGGATAGAGATCCATTGTATGCAGAAGCGATGGCGAATCCTTCGATTGATTTACCGGAGTACGGGGCGCCGGAAGGAGATTTTTTAACCTTAGAGCCGACCACGGCTGTAGAGGTAGGTTATGCTGAAGCAATCGTTAACCACCGTACAGAACTTCTAGCTGAGCTGGATTTGCAAAATGCTGAAATTATCGAAACCGATACTACGCTTGCAGAGGAAATTGCCAGATTTTTGACCAATCCCGTGGTGGTGCCGATACTGTTGTCTCTTGCAAGCATTGGCTTGATCGTAGAGTTATATTCTCCGGGATTCGGCATTCCAGGTTCCATTGGGCTGTTGTCCCTTGTATTATTTTTCTACGGACATATTGTGGCAGGCCTTGCAGGATATGAAGCAGTCATTTTGCTCGTATTAGGAATCATTATGATTATTGCAGAAATTTTTGTGCCCGGAGGAATACTCGGGATTCTCGGGATAGGTGCAGTAGTCGCTGCTCTGTTCATGTCTTCAGCGGATATGGGCCATATGGCCATGAGCATAGCAATCGCCCTACTGTCATCGATCGTTGTTTCTGTTATTCTGTTCAAAACAATCGGTCTGGAAAAAGGTTTCTTTAAAAACATCATATTAAAGGATGCCACCACTACCGAACAGGGATATGTGTCTTCGGTGAGCAGGTTGGATTTAATCGGTTTGGAAGGCAGAGCGGTCACCATGCTTAGGCCGTCAGGAACGGCGGTCTTCGGGGAGGAGCGGCTTGATGTCGTGACAGAAGGAGCTTTTGTCGAGAAGGATACTCCTATCAAGATCGTCAAAACGGAAGGTTCAAGAATTGTGGTAAGAAAAATAAACAATCAACATACACAGGAGGAAGTATAATGGACATTCAAAGTTTATTACCGATCATAGTAATCGGATTAATTGTTATAGCAGTTGCTGTTTTATTCACTTTCATTCCCGTCATGCTCTGGATCAGCGCTTTGGCCGCTGGTGTCCGGGTCAGCATATTCACCCTTGTCGGAATGCGACTGAGAAGGGTCGTCCCTTCCAGAGTGATCAACCCGCTGATCAAAGCGCACAAAGCTGGACTTGGAGTAAACACGAATCAATTGGAGAGTCACTATCTGGCAGGAGGTAATGTCGATCGGGTGGTCAATGCGTTGATTGCCGCACAACGGGCTAATATTGAATTGACATTCGAACGGGCTGCTGCAATTGACTTGGCTGGCCGTGATGTGCTGGAAGCTGTCCAAATGAGTGTTAACCCGAAAGTAATAGAAACACCGTTTATTGCAGGTATTGCTATGGATGGGATTGAAGTGAAAGCAAAAGCCAGGATCACTGTCCGGGCAAATATCGACCGGCTTGTCGGTGGTGCTGGTGAAGATACAGTGATCGCACGTGTTGGTGAAGGGATTGTAAGTACGATTGGTAGCTCGGACAGCCATACGAAAGTATTGGAAAATCCGGATTCCATCTCCCATAATGTCCTATCCAAAGGGTTGGACGCAGGAACAGCTTTTGAAATTCTATCGATTGATATCGCTGATATCGATATCGGTAAAAACATCGGGGCTACTCTTTCCACTGATCAGGCAGAAGCAGACAAAAACATTGCCCAGGCTAAAGCGGAAGAACGTCGTGCAATGGCTGTGGCCCAAGAGCAGGAAATGCTGGCAAGGGTACAGGAAATGCGCGCAAAAGTCGTCGAGGCAGAAGCAGATGTACCGCTCGCGCTCGCCGAGGCGCTTCGATCAGGCAATATGGGCGTGATGGACTATATGAATTATAAGAACATCAATGCTGATACAGATATGCGTGATACGATTGGCAAGCTTTCTCAAGAAGAAAATGACGAGGACCAATAATAGAGGCCGAGTGAAAGAGGAGGATGATCAATGGAGGATTTAATAGGCTTAATCATCCCGCTTCTTGCCGTGGTCGGATGGCTGTTTGGCATGTTTAAAAATGAGGAGGAGGAACAGAAGGGCGGGAAACCTACCCGGCCTTCCCGGCCAAATCCTTCTCCTTCACGCCAACAAACAAGCACTAAAGAGCCTGCACAAACAACTGTGAATGTTGAGGCTGAAACACAAACAAATCCTTCCACTGCAGTAGGGCCGTCGAGTGCACAAACGTATTACGAGAAAAAGAAGGCGAAGCTGGCAGAAACACAGTATGCAGATGTGGACGTTTTTTCTTATCACATGGACTCTATCCAGGAGGTGGAACGACCGAGACAGTTGGATAAAGGAGTCAGCAATCGAACCGCCAAAAAAGACGGCCGTTCGAATAAGAAGCTTTCCATCCGCCGGAATCTATCCAAAAAAGGGATTGCAGAAAGTTTTGTGATGGCAGAAGTGCTCGGTCAGCCTCGGGCTCATCGGCCTTACCAAAAAAGACGGCACACGAAGTGAAAAAGGGACTGGGACAAAAGCATAGTGACCAAAATAAAAACCGAACGATTCGTTCGGTTTTTTGATTACTCGTGCCCAGCACGCTATTAATTGCTTACTGGTGAAAGCCCAGCCTGTGTAAGGATCAAGACGCTCAGTAGCTGACAGGCGACTGGTGGAGAAATCCTAAGGTTGGAGCCCTGTGACAGAGTAACTCCTTTTGGAGTGCGAGCAACTTAACAGGCTTCACATGAAATGAATCCTGCAGCCTCAAGATACTTCGCTTTCCGCAGACACGCCTTCAGCTAATTCGGCAAAGAAATGCCCTTTGCCAAATGGATCTTCAGCTCGCGCTCATCCTGCTGGAGTTACCTTGCCTCGGTTGGTTGGAGATATTCTTTCTTCTGCGTAATTTTCCGTCTTGTCTATTGCCGTTACGAGAAATAACTAAGCCGCATGGAAGCCTTTTACCTTGCTGTTAGTTCACCCCCTCCAATTTCGGAAGAATAACGACTCCTCCCTTACGTCTTTGTCATTGTTTAGAAACCTAACACCGAATCCGGTTCTATTCATCTTTTCTTTCGCATGTAGAAGCACGGCCTGAAAATCCCGCAAGAAAGTGATTGGTGCTTTCAGAGGAAGGTGAAGCTCTGCCCGTGGTTGCCGTAGCGATACAGCACCGATAAAAAAACAGGATAAAAGAAGTTTGTCTTAGGAGCATTTGATTAGCATGTAGAATCTGATTAAGTTTTAACTTTGATAGTCATGTTTTTATCCACTCCACTTTTTCAATTAGACGAAAGCCCTTTTGTTTTTAAACCGCGTTCTTTCGTAAAATATCTAGTGTGTTGTTAATTATCATTTGGCCGGCCCTCCCCTTTATAACCCATCATACATGGTTTAGCCTTGGATATTTTGCTGTTCTTATCTCCTGGTTTCATTCATACATATGATGTGAGAGGGGGCATCCTGGGTGAACAAATGGAAACAGCGCATCGAGAAAATGCTCACGCAGCATCTTGAACTTCCTTCCGATGTTATCCTCGAACTTCCGAGAATTACGACTATCGGTCAAATCCATGCTTATATCGAAAATCATAAAGGACTCATTCTGTTTTCAGAATCTGAGCTCCGTTTACGTATGAAAGACGGATACCTCCGGATAACTGGAGAAAAATTTGTGCTGAAGATGATGCTGCCGGAGGAAATCCTGCTTGAGGGTAAAATCAAGGAGCTGGCATTCATCGAGGCGTGACCGGATAGCCGGCGGAGGGGGGCAGAGATGAAGCACACACAAGACATATTTTTTACAGGATCTGTAAAGATAGAAGTGACCGGACACCACCCGGAGCTGTTTTTCGATCTGTGCGCAAGGGAAGGAATAACTGTTTGGAATGTGATAAAAATAAATGAAACGCGATGTGTCGGATATGTAAGATTACGTGATATTTCCGCGATAAAAAGATTGCGCAGGCAAACGGTTTACAAGCTGTCTTTTCTGTCACGGAAAGGTTTTCCTTTTTTGATACAGCGCGTTTTGCGTAAAAAACCATTCATGGCAGGATTATTTTTGAGTATCTTGTTCGTCATGTTTCTTTCGAACGTCGTCTGGGACATAGAAGTCGAAAATGTCCCGCCAGAAATAGAAGCGAAGATTATCGAAAAATTGGACGAGTATGGTATTCACCGCGGTGCCATAAAGTTTACCATCGGTACACCAAGTGACATTCAACAACGTTTGCTGGATGATTTGCCTGAATTGCTATGGGTGGGTGTGACGGAAAAGGGGACAACCTATCAACTGGAAGCTGTCGAGAAAACGATTGTCGAAGAACCTGAGCAGTCTGGCCCCAGGAATCTGGTTGCTGCAAAGAAAGGTGTCATTGTTGATATGTTTGTGGCTAAGGGGCTTCCTTTGGTCAAAGTGAATGACCTTGTCACACCTGGGCAAGTATTGGTTTCCGGCAACCTGAACGAGGAGAAAACAGAGGAAGAACAAGATGACGACAAAGAAAAAAACGCTAAGCCAAAGAACAACGTGGCAGCCGAAGGGGAAGTAATTGCAGAGACGTGGTACGAGGTGGAAACAACTGTACCGATGAAGGCGAATTATCAAACCCTTACCGGGGAAAATGAAACGAAATTCCATCTTCAAATCGGGAAACTGAGAATTCCGGTTTGGGGTTTCAAAAAGGTCGATTATGAACATGTATATAAAGAAACCACAAGTAAACCATTGTACTTTTTGCATTGGACGCTGCCGATATCCATCGTGGAAGAGAAATGGAATGAACAGGCATCTTATAATGAAAAACGAAGCAGGGAAAAAGCCAGAGAAGAAGCCGTGAAACAAGCGACAAAGCAGCTTCGGAGTGAGCTTGGAAAGGATGCAGAAATAGCTTTTCAAAAAGTTTTGCACGAACGAATAGAGAGTGGTAAAGTTAAGTTAACCCTTTATTTTAAAGCTAAGGAAGATATAACAAAAATTCAACCAATATCTCAAGGAGATTGATTATGCCTGAAGATTTAAAAACGATCGATTTACAACTGGAAAATCCAAACGAAGCACTCACATTGTTTGGAACCGAAGATAGACACCTAAAACAAATCGAACAACATTTGAATGTATCGATTGTCACGCGAGGAGAACAGGTCAGCGTTTCCGGCACACCGGAAGATACCCAGCTTATAGAGGAAATATTGCTTGCATTACTTCATATTGTCCGCAAAGGGCTGACTGTCACAGAACGCGATGTGGTATATGCTGTCGATCTCGCCAAAAAAGGTAAAATAGATCAATTTGAAACATTGTTTGAAGATGAAATTACCAAAAATGCCAAAGGAAAATCCATCAGGGTCAAAACGTTGGGGCAACGTAATTATGTCAATGCGATAAAATCCAACGATCTTGTCTTCGGCATTGGTCCTGCTGGAACTGGAAAGACTTATTTGGCGGTTGTCATGGCAGTGACAGCTCTAAAAAAAGGCCTTGTCAAAAAAATCATTTTGACAAGGCCGGCAGTCGAAGCCGGCGAAAGTCTTGGTTTCTTGCCTGGCGATCTAAAAGAAAAAGTCGATCCTTATTTACGCCCTCTTTATGATGCCTTGCACGATGTTCTCGGTAACGAGCACACCCTTCGGCTGATTGAGAGAGGCACCATTGAAATCGCACCGCTCGCCTATATGAGGGGCAGGACGCTTGATGACGCATTCGTCATTCTGGATGAAGCGCAAAACACAACCCCTGCTCAAATGAAAATGTTCCTAACCAGACTTGGTTTTGGCTCGAAAATGGTAATCACCGGCGATATTACTCAAGTCGATCTTCCTATGGGTGTCACATCCGGCCTGAAAGCTGTCGAAGCCCGGTTGGCATCAATCAAAGGCATCGCTTTTATGTATTTAAAACAGTCTGATGTAGTTCGTCATCCACTGGTTCAGAAAATTATCGATGCTTATGAGGAAGAGTAAGCATTGACTACAGGATTAAGACCCATTTTCCAGGGTCTTATTTCTGTATAGACCGCTCTTTTTCAAAAATGAGGTGAGGGAATGAAGCATTACTGGAAACGTTTTAAACAATTACCGGTTTATAAAAACAAATGGCTGAAAATCAGTTTGGCAGTTTTGCTTTTATGCATTTTTTTCTTTTTCATCACGCTTTCTAATGTTTATACGGAAACATACAATATCGAAAGGTTTAACGAAGCGAAAGAAACCATCCGCTCTCCATTGTCGATCGAAAACAAAAAAGAAACAGAGCGTGAAAGAAGAGAAGCGATTCAGGCAGTAGAGGACAGGTATGAGATATCGTCAGAAATCACGCAGGAACGTGCAGGTTATATCAATGAGTTGTTTGAAGCGATCGATAAGCTCGAAGAGGAAGAAAAGGCATCGAAATCCAGCGAAGAAGAGGGCGAACCTGCCGTCACCGATAAGGATAAAGTGCAGAAGCTTCAACAGATTATTTCTCCGGAATTGAGCGAAGCGCTCGACCGGGAAGAATTGACTGTGTTGATCCATGCAAATTCAGAAAAACGATCCCTGGCGAAAGAGTTGCTCACAACGTCCATTTACGAGGTAATGAATGACGGCGTGACAACGGAAACTGTAGAAAATGCTGTGAAAAATGTAAATGAAAAGCTCCAGTATTCCAGCTTAAACGATGACTTAAAGGAAGTCCTTTACATACTCAGTGAGTTTGCTGTGGTGGAAAATTCGTTTTATGATGCGGAAAAGACGGTCGAAGCACAAAAACATGCATCCAATAATGTGGAACCAGTGATGATCCGGGCCGGTGAAATCATTGTAACCGAAGGACAGACGATCACCAATGAGATTTATGAACAATTGAAATTGGTCGGTCTCTTGAACGATGATCGTAATGTCTATCCGTTGATCGGACTTATTTTACTGATTTTTTTAATCGGGGGTATCATCACTTATGAAATGCATATCCATTCTAAAAAACGGGAATTGGATGTCAGGAAGATTGCTTCCATTATTCTAATCAGTGTGTTGATGGTATCTTTGATGAAAGTGGCTAGTGTCTTCACGGATTCTGTCAATCAATTGTTCTTTCTCGTTCCTGCAGCGACAGGTGCGATGTTGTTGAAAATTTTGCTTGATGAACGCTTGGCGATGGCGATGGCGATTCTATACAGTATCCTTGCAAGTCTCATTTTCAATGGAGAGATACCAGGATCGCTCAACATGGAAGCGGGCATCTACATGCTATTTTCTCAATTGGCCGGAATCGTGTTCCTGGCCAGTCTGAAAGATCGTATCGCAATTCTGAAGGCAGGAATAGGAATAACACTGGTACACATACTTACCGTACTATTATTTTTATTTCTTTCTTTCGAAAAATATGCTATCGCGGATATGTTGACTTTCAGTGGATATGGCGTAGTCGCCGCTTTTCTTTCATCCGTTTTAACAATCGGACTGTTGCCATTTTTTGAAACCGGACTGGGAATATTGTCTGATACAAAACTGCTCACCCTATCCAATCCGAATCATCCACTATTACGTAAGATATTGATCGAGGCACCGGGGACTTACCATCACAGTGTCATGGTAGCGAATCTAAGTGAAACTGCCTGCGAAGCAGCAGGAGCCAACGGGCTTCTTGCAAGAGTGGCTGCTTATTATCATGATTTAGGAAAAACGGAACAACCGCATTATTTTATTGAGAATCAAATGGGCATCACCAATCCTCATGACATGCTGCAGCCAAAGCAAAGCGCTGAAATTATTATCAACCATCCATACGCTGGGGCTCGACTCCTAAGGAAACACAAACTCCCCAAGGAAATTGTTGATATCGCAGAACAGCATCATGGAAAGAGTCTTCTGCAATTTTTTTACCATAAGGCAAAAGAGCAGAACAAACAAGTGAAAGAGTCGGAATATCGTTATCCTGGTCCTCTCCCGCAAACAAAGGAAGCGGCGATTGTCTGTATATGCGATTCGATTGAAGCGGCTGTGCGTTCATTGAAGGAGCCGACGAACGAAAAAATTGAAGAAATAGTCACCTCGATCATTCACAATAAGCTGATGGATGGACAGTTGAGTGATGCACCGTTAACATTCAAAGAGTTGGAGAAAATCCGTAAAGCGGTTTGTGAAACGCTTAATGGTATCTTCCATTCCAGGATACAGTACCCGACAGATCAAGAAGTGAAGGAGGCAAATTAATGCATATCGATTTTCATGATCAAACAAACAAAGTTGAAGAAGATACGACCGATTTGATTCAGCGGCTTTTGACTTTTGCTGCAGAAAAAGAAGGAATCACGGATGAATCGGAGGTTTCTGTTAATTTTGTCGATAATGAGGAAATTCAAATCATCAATCGTAATTATCGCCAGCAGGACAAACCGACAGATGTGATTTCTTTCGCAATGCAGGAAGAGGGTGAAGGAGAATTGAAAGTAATCGGTGAAGATATCCCGTTAATTCTTGGTGACATCGTCATATCTGTCGATAAGGCCGCTGAACAGGCAGAAGAGTATGGACATTCCCTTCAACGGGAGTTCGGTTTTTTGGCCTTGCACGGTTTTTTACACCTTCTCGGCTATGATCACATACAAAAAGAAGACGAGCGGAAAATGTTCCAGCGACAAGAGGAAATTTTAAATGCGTTCGGACTTGAAAGGAAGTAAACGGAAGCGGACTGTCGGTTTCACGTTTGCTTTGCGTGGATGGAAAAACGCTTGGAAGGAACGGAACCTGCGTATCCAGGTGTTTGCGGCCATTGTTGTATCCGTTATGGGCGCTATTTTCCGGATCACAGCGATCGAATGGCTCCTCCTTGTTGTGGTAATCGGTATGGTGATTGCAATGGAGATGATCAATACAGCGGTTGAACGGCTGCTTGATTATTTAGCACCGGAATTCCACGCGAAAGCGGGAGCTGTTAAAGACATTGCTGCTGGCTCCGTTCTGGCCATGGCTGCTGCAGCTACAGTAGTGGGAGCGATAATTTTCCTTCCGAAAATTGCACAGTTGTTTTGACAGCCAAACCCGGCCCCTATTATCAGGTGGCCGGGTTTTTCTTTTAAGGCATTACTGAAAGAATAGAACAGCTTTTGAACAGAATATATAACCCTTGTGGATTGGAAGCATGGAGGCCATTTTATAATGATATTAGGATAGAGTTGGTATAAACTAAACGAAGGAAAACAAAAACATGTAGATTTTTCGGTTTTCTTTTATGTTGCTTTTGTATTACAACTTTTTTAGAGAGGTTTTGTCGAATCCATGAAAGGGGTAAATTTTTATAGTAAAATAGAAGAAAACCACAGGATGAAAAAGCTATAAAACATAAAAAGGCATAAACGATGGAGGATACAACATGGATGCAGCATACAAATCAGGATTCATATCAATAATCGGAAGGCCGAACGTTGGAAAATCGACGTTCATGAATCGAGTGATCGGACAAAAAATTGCAATAATGAGTGACAAACCACAAACCACCCGCAACAAAATCCAAGGGGTTTTAACAGAAGAAGATGCCCAGATGGTTTTTATCGACACTCCCGGAATCCACAAACCAAAGCATAAGCTTGGTGACTTCATGGTGAAAGTCGCAGAAAATACGCTTAACGAAGTAGACGCGGTAATGTTCATGATTAATGCGGAAGAAGGTTATGGGAGGGGTGACCAGTTTATTCTGGATCGCTTGCAGAATGTAACCAACCCTGTTTTTTTGATCATCAATAAAATTGATCAGGTACATCCTGATGATCTGCTTCCGCTAATCGATGAGTATAAAGACAAATATGACTTCGAGGAAATCATTCCGATTTCAGCGTTGGAAGGAAACAATGTCGCCCATTTGCTTCATGTTTTGAAGGATCATTTACCGGAAGGACCACAGTATTATCCGGAAGATCAAATCACTGACCACCCAGAGCGTTTCATTATCAGTGAATTGATAAGGGAAAAAGCTTTACAATTGACCAGAGAAGAAATTCCCCATTCCATTGCAGTTGTCATTGACAATATAGAAGTCAGGGAAAAAGGCGGAAGTGTTTTTATACAAGCTACGGTTGTAACAGAGAGAAAATCACAAAAGGGTATCATTATCGGCAAACAGGGTTCGATGCTCAAAGAAATCGGAAAACGAGCCAGACAGGATATAGAAGCACTCTTGGGAACGAAGATATACTTAGAACTATGGGTCAAAGTACAGAAGGATTGGCGCAACAGACAAAGTCAGTTGACGGAGTATGGATTTAGCAGTGACGAATATTGAATTCTGACAAAATCCGCCGGTGAAGAAGTTCCTTTCTGTTCATACATGGTAAATATTTTTACTCATGTAACCAAAAGAGAAGGCCATCCTAGAGGTGTGGGGGAAGCAGCTGCCTGTCAGCTGTCATGGGAGTTATAGAGGGTCCGGAGCGTATAAAGGCATATATGAGGAACCGAGAAGCGCAACGAACGAAGAAATACGCAGAGTCATTTTCACCGGAAATTTTGAACTTCCTATAAAGTGTTCAAAAAGAGGATGAAAAGGACCAAGTAGTTCTAGGCAGTGAAGGTTGGAGGTCCGGAATGTATAAAGACATACATGAGGAACCGAGAAGCGCAACGAACGAAGAAATACGAAGAGTCATTTTCACCGGAAATTTTGAACTTCCTATAAAAAGTATGATTTCTAATATGTATAACAGTTTATAGAAAGGTGGGGTTTCTTGTGCTCGACTTTCCCTGGAAAATATTCAGTCAAACAGGAAACATTGAAACCTATTTACTGATGAAAGAAATGGAATCTTACTACGATGAAGAATCATCTGCTAATGCAAACTATAAAGAACATTTGCAAGAATTTGATCGAAACTTATAAGCGACTGCCGCGCCGCCAAATGGAAACTAGGCGGCGTCTTCTTAGTATAAAAAGTGTCGTCTTTTTTGAAAGGGATTGGTGAATAGATTTGTTTGAGAAAACAGAGGGCATAATCCTGCGGACGCAAGATTATGGGGAGACACATAAGATTGTGACGATATTGACGCCGTCACACGGGAAAATCGGTGTAGTCGCGAGGGGAGCAAAAAAACCGAAAAGCAGGATGGCAGCCATCACACAGCCGTTCATCCATGGTCAATTCTTAATACAGACGGGGAGAAATCTGGGTACACTGCAACAAGGCGAAGTGCTTTCTTCCTTTCGGGAAATCAGGGAAGATATTGTAAAGACGGCATACGCGACTTATCTGTCAGAGCTGACAGATAAGTTGGTGGAAAAAAACAACTATGATCCATTTTTATTTCGACAACTGGAACAAACGCTGACCTGGATTTCGGAAGGGAAAGACGCGGAAATATTGACGATCATTTATGAACTCAAAATGTACCAGCGGGCAGGATACGCTCCTGAACTGCAACAGTGTGTCAATTGCGGGAACCCTCAGGGACCATTTGCATTCTCTACCGCAGAGGGAGGTTATCTTTGCCCTCGCTGTCGTCATATCGATGAGTATGCGGTATCCTTGCCGGAAAACCTGTCGAGAATCTTTTCAATGTTTTCCACCATCGATATCGAACGAATCGGAAATATTTCGATAAAACCGGAAAATAAACAACTGTTGAAAAAATTGATGGAGGAGTATTATGAACGGTATGGCGGATATCATATCAAGTCAAAAAAATTTTTAAACCAGCTGGATCTCTTGAAATAGCATTATGATTGACAAAAAGGATAAAATTCAGTAAGGTTAAATCAAAATTTACATATTGCATTGACGGTGAGTAGTACTTGGACATCTTTTCTAAAAGCGAATCCAGGATAGTGAGAGCTGGAGTAGAAAAAACCGGGGAAGGCGCACCAGAGCAATCAAGCGAAAGCGGCTTTCCGTTAATCGGAAAGCAAGTAGGGTGGAACCGCGGATATCCCGTCCCTATGCCTTGGATTGGCGTAGGGGCGGTTTTTTGTCGTGATTTTACAGCAAAGCCCGCTTCTAAGTTTGAATACCATAATCGGAGGAATGAGCAAATGAATATTCAGCAAATGATCTTAACTTTGCAAAAGCATTGGTCAGATCAAAACTGTATTTTAATGCAAGCATATGACGTAGAGAAAGGTGCTGGGACAATGTCACCGATGACATTGTTGCGCAGCCTTGGCCCGGAACCTTGGAATGTTGCATATGTAGAACCGTCCCGCCGGCCGGCTGACGGAAGATATGGACAGAATCCGAATCGTTTGTATCAACACCATCAATTTCAGGTGATCATGAAGCCTTCACCAGATAACATACAAGAGTTATATTTGGATTCTTTGCGGGCATTGGGTATTGATCCTTTACAGCATGATATCCGGTTTGTTGAAGATAACTGGGAAAATCCTACGCTCGGTGCGGCCGGGCTTGGTTGGGAAGTGTGGTTGGATGGAATGGAAATCACTCAATTCACGTATTTTCAACAAATCGGCGGGCTCGAAGCAAAGCCGGTAGCGGTTGAATTGACTTATGGAATTGAACGACTTGCTTCCTATATCCAGGATAAAGAAAATGTGTTTGATTTAGAATGGACGGATGGAGTAACGGTTTCTGACATCTTCCTACAGCCTGAATATGAACATTCCAAATATACTTTCGAAGAATCCGATACAGATATGCTGTTCAATCTGTTTTCGACCTATGAGAAGGAAGCAAAGCGGACAATGGAGAAAGGCCTTGTATTCCCGGCTTATGACTATGTATTGAAGTGCTCTCACACATTCAATCTCCTGGATGCAAAAGGAGTTATCTCCGTAACCGAAAGAACCGGATATATTTCCAGGGTAAGAAATTTAGCGCGGGAAATAGCCAAAATATATGTAGAAGAGCGTGAACGTCTTGGGTTCCCTATGTTGAAGGAGGCGGCAAACAATGACAACAACTAATATTTTATTCGAAATAGGCCTTGAAGAAATGCCGGCCCGTTTTCTTGATGATGCACAGAGACAATTACTGGAAAAAACCACCGCCTGGCTGGATGAATTGCGGGTACCTTATCAAGGTGTCGAAGCATATGTAACACCGCGGCGGCTCGCTGTTCTAATCAAGGACGCAGCTGAAAAACAGCCAGATATCGAGGAAGAAGCAAAAGGTCCGGCGAAAAGCATTGCACTAGACGAAAATGGCGAGTGGACAAAAGCAGCTGTTGGTTTCTCACGAGGTCAAGGAAAAACGGTGAAAGACATCTATACCAAAGAAGTAAATGGGACAGAATACATTTTTGTGAGTAAGTTTATAGAGGGCAGCAAGACCTTCGATTTATTGCAGGGATTCAAAGATGTCGTGTTAAAGGTAAACTTCCCCAAAAATATGCGCTGGAGTGATTTGAACCTACGTTACGTGAGACCCATCCGCTGGATCACTGCTTTGTTCGGCAGTGAAGTCATCCCGTTGGAGATTGCTGGTGTTACCGCATCAAATACGACATTCGGACATCGATTTCTTGGTAAATCCATTGAATTATCATCTGCTGGTGACTATCGAAATAAGCTAAAAGAGCAGTATGTAATCGTGGATCCTTCTGAAAGAGAAAAGAAGATCAGAAGTGAAATTGAACAATTACAGGAAAACAAAAACTGGCAGGTTACAGTGGATGCCGATTTGCTGGACGAAGTAAAGCATTTGGTTGAGTATCCTACCGTTTTTTCCGGTTCCTTTGATGAAGAGTTCCTGGCCGTTCCCGAAGAGGCTCTGATTACTTCCATGAAAGAACATCAGCGATATTTCCCAGTGCGGGATAGTGAAGGAGAGTTGCTGCCGAACTTTGTCGCTGTAAGAAACGGTAATAGCGATTTTATAGAAACGGTTGCTCGCGGAAACGAAAAAGTGTTAAGGGCCAGACTTTCCGATGCAAGATTCTTTTTTGAAGAAGATAAGAAACAATCCATAGCCAACAATGTGAAGAAACTGGAAAAGATGGTGTTTCAGGAAAAGCTCGGAACTATTGCAGAAAAGGTGGAACGTGTAGCTCAACTAACAAGTAAAATCGCTGAGTTGCTCGATATGGACACAGCTGTACGGAACCACGCAGTTCGGGCAGCAGAAATCTCCAAGTTTGATTTGGTGACCAATATGGTCAATGAGTTCACAGAACTTCAGGGGATTATGGGGGAGAAATACGCCCGTCTGTTCGGTGAAAATGAACGAACAGCTCAGGCTATCAATGAACATTATATGCCACGGCATGCAGGAGACACTCTCCCTCAGTCGCCAGAAGGTGCTCTTGTAAGTGTTGCTGATAAATTGGATACCATTATCGGCTGCATTTCTGTAGGCATCATTCCCAGCGGTTCCCAGGATCCTTATGGGCTCAGACGGCAGGCTATCGGAGTTTTGCAAATCTTGAAAGCTCAAAAGTGGGAAGTGAAACTGGAACAGTTGCTTGAACAAGCTTATCTGCAATTTGAAACAAAGGGTATTCCAACTCGGGATAAACAAGAGACAATGGAAAATGTGTCCGAGTTCTTTGCCCACCGTGCGGGTTATATTTTGAAAGAAGCAGGAATTGACCAGGATGTCATCGAAGCAGTCCTTCATGCAGGCATCGGAATCTTTCAATTCACTTTCGATAAAGCTCTTGTTTTGACCGATAAAAGACAGGATGAAGCCTTCAAACCAGTTCAAGAAGGACTGGGGCGTGTGTTGAATTTAGCCGGCAAGGCTAAGACGGAAGAGGTCAAAAAAGAATTATTCGAAAATGAAACAGAAACCGAATTGAATGCTGCAGTAGAACGGGCGGTGCCGGAATTTCAACAAGCTTTGAATCGACAAAAAGCAAGTCAAGCTATAAATGTTTTGGCTGAATTGGCAGATCCTATTCACGCATTTTTTGATCATACGATGGTTATGGCGGAAGATGAGCACGTAAAAAATAACCGGCTTGCATTATTGAATAAAATTGCTTCCATGGTTTATCAATATGCCGACCTGTCAAAAGTGCAGTGGAAACAGCAATTCTGACATATTCCCGTTTATATATGTTGTACCTGTCTATAATGAGAGAAAAAATGTGCTTCATGCCGAGAAGGTGGTGAAAGGATGGAACTTTCCGATCGTCAGCAGCAGATTATTGAGATTGTAAAAAAACATGGTCCGATTACCGGGGAGAATATAGCGGAAAAACTCCAATTGACAAGAGCTACGCTCCGACCAGACTTATCTGTCCTCACCATGTCCGGCTTCTTGGATGCCCGTCCGAGAGTAGGTTATTTTTTCACGGGGAAAACCGGTTTTG
Organism: Sediminibacillus sp. JSM 1682029; assembly: GCF_041366435.1. Lineage (NCBI taxonomy): Bacteria > Bacillati > Bacillota > Bacilli > Caryophanales > Bacillaceae > Sediminibacillus > Sediminibacillus sp. JSM 1682029. The sequence goes on along the minus strand of NZ_JBEWYY010000002.1, from coordinate 191,477 downwards.
AATTGCTTTCTGAAAAACTGAAAAAAGTGAAGGTGCGGGATTTTCAATCGATACCGATCGTGATTAAAGAAAATGACTCGGTTTATGATGCCATCAGCAAAATGTTCCTGGAAGATGTTGGAACGTTATTCGTGGTGGACGATGCTTCGCTTTTAACAGGGGTCGTTTCTCGAAAAGACTTGCTCAGGGCTAGTCTGGGCAATCAGGATTTAGCCAGTCTTCCGGTTAATATCATCATGACGAGAATGCCGAATGTTACGATTTGCCGAAAAAACGATTATCTGATCAACGCAGCAAAACAATTGATCAGCAAACAAATCGATGGTCTTCCTGTGGTAGAGGATACAGAAAATGGCCTACAGGTCATCGGCCGCATAACCAAAACAAATATGACCAAAGCATTAGTGGAATTCACCGGGAATGATAACTTGCAGGGAGGTTAAATGATGGGCAAACCTATTGTGTATATAGTTTCTGACTCGGTGGGAGAGACAGCAGAATTAGTGGTGAAAGCTGCTCTGAGCCAGTTTGATAACAGCGGAGAATATCTTCTACACCGAGTACCTTATGTTGAAAATCTGGAGATACTGGATGAAACCATCAACCAAGCGGAGGAAAAAGGGGCGATAATCGGTTTCACCCTGGTGAATCCTACGTTTCGCAGACATCTGCTGGAGGAATCCGTTAAAAGAAAGATTGAATGCATTGATATCATGGGACCGCTTATGGACGCCATGGAAAAGGTTTATCAAAAAAAACCGAGGCTCGAACCCGGATTGGTTCATAAATTGGACGAAGATTATTTCAAGCGGGTAGAAGCGATAGAATTTGCGGTGCGGTATGATGATGGAAGAGATCCGAGGGGGATATCGAAAGCGGATATTGTATTGATCGGCGTTTCCCGGACCTCCAAAACACCGCTTTCGCAATATCTTGCCCACAAACGCCTCAAGGTTGCCAATGTCCCTATAGTACCAGAGGTGAATCCTCCGGAAGAGTTATTTCAAGTGGATCCCAATCGGTGTATTGGTTTGAAAATCAGCCCTGAAAAACTGAACGATATCCGGAAGGAACGGCTGAAGGCCCTGGGGTTGGGAGACCAAGCCAGCTATGCTAACCGGGAACGGATTTTGCAAGAGCTTGATCATTTTGAAAAAGTGGTGGAAAGAATCGGGTGTCATGTGATCAATGTTTCGAATAAGGCAGTGGAGGAAACTGCAAACGTTATTCTGAATATAAGAAAGCAATTGTTGTTGAATGGCAAACCCTGACTGTTAACCACGTGTTTGTACAACCATGGCCAGGTGTCAAAGCAGGAAGGCTGTCGTATGCATCTCCTTCCAAACAGCTATAATAAGAAGAAGGAGTTTCACTTGCTTCGCCTTCCATCCCACTCACCGTTTTGTGCAGGAGAAAGGGAATGATCAACGAGAGAGTTGCCTTGCAGAATACAATCACGGGGTGCAACGGTTCTTTAAGCGCAACGTTATAAGAAAAAATATTAGCATTTTCTTTTTTTCTGTATTATAATTATTTTTTGTGAAAAAATGTTTCTATAATGTCTTTCTCTATTGGACAGTATTCCAAATTGGGGATGCTAAATTCTGAAAAATAAAAACATAGGAAAAAGGAAGGATTATTCGGATACATGTAGAATAAAAAACTAGCTGTTTTCTTTTTTATATCGAATTAGAAGAAGCATTACATTTATCTTTTCTTTTTTTATTTTATCTGATGAGAATATGTATGGAGAAGCAGGTACTGGTTTGACCCTTTTCTTCAAAGGTTACATTAAACTGTGAGGGCAGGATCAGGAATGTGTTTTGTTGGTGGAAGATTTTTATTTTAATGATAGAAAATGAAATCAGTTATTTTTTTAAAAAAGATTGTCGAATTTTGCAGGGTTTTCTTAGTCTTTATAGAATAAACGTAGAGCATGGTGATTCTAATGAATGGTCAAATCCCTGAAGAAACGATAGAAGAAATCAGAAAGTCCAATGATATCGTGGATGTCGTGGGAGAATATGTCCAATTGAAAAAGCAGGGCAGAAATTACTTTGGATTGTGCCCATTTCACGGGGAAAAGACTCCATCTTTCTCCGTGACACAGGACAAACAGATATTTCATTGCTTCGGCTGCCATAAAGGCGGGAATGTTGTTACGTTTGTAATGGAGATGGAAGGCTTCAGTTTTTTTGAGGCTTTAAAGCATTTGGCTGAAAAAAGTGGGCATACTTTGCCGGAAAGCTATCAGCCTGCCAGCCAAAACCAGCAAGTAAGTCAAGAGAGCCAGGATGTTCTCAGTGCGTATGAATGGCTGACGAAACTTTATCACCATTTGCTCCGTCACACGAAAGAAGGGAAGGAAGGCTATCAGTATTTAATCGACAGAGGCTTCACTGACGAGGTTATTGATGCTTTCCAGTTGGGCTTTTCCCCGAATTCCAGGGAGTTCATTGTTCAGTTTCTGGAGAAGAAAGGGTTTCATCCCCAGGCCATGGTTAAGGCGGGGCTGCTTTCGATGAATGACCAGCAGGAAGTATCCGACAGGTTTAGAGGAAGGGTTGTTTTCCCTATCCGCAATCATCTAGGGAAAACGGTCGGATTTGGAGGCAGATCGATAAACAATCAGGAGCCAAAATACCTGAACAGCCCGGAATCGGAACTATTTCATAAAGGAAGACTTTTATATAATTTTGATTTAGCCAGAAGTAACATCCGTAAACAGGAAGAAGCGGTACTTTTTGAAGGGTATGCGGATGTGATATCGGCTTTTGCAGCTGGGGTCACAAATGGCGTAGCCACCCTGGGAACAGCCATTACAGAAGCACAAGCCAAACTGCTGCGCCGCTATGTGGATACAGTGGTTATTTGCTATGATGCAGATGATGCGGGCGTACAGGCTTCTTACAAAGCCGCCAAGATCCTGAAAAAGGCAGGATGTACAGTGAAGATTGCCAGTATGCCAAACGGAATGGATCCGGACGAATTCATCCAGCAAAACGGTGCGGAACGCTTTCGGAAAGAGGTAATCGATGTAAGCGACACATACATGTCCTTCCTGATGCGATACTTCAAAAAAGATTATAATCTAAATCTGGAAGGAGATCGCATACAATATGTTGAAAGTGTACTTGATGAAGTCGCATTGATAGACAGGCCGGTGGAACGGGAGCATTATTTGAAAGAATTAGCAAATGAATTTGAATTATCTATGGAAACTTTATCTCAAGAGGTAACGGCTAGAAGGCAAAAGATAGGTGCCGGGCAGGATAAGATGGTGCAAAAGAGCAATACTAGTATGGCGAAAGCCCCGTTTAGTCAAAAGAAATTGCTCCCCGCTTACCATAATGCGGAGAAACAGTTAATTGCTTACATGTTAAACGATCGAACGATTGCTGAAAAAGTGAAGGAAGAATTAGGTGGTTCGTTTAATGTAGAGCAGCACCAAATCATTGTTACTTATTTATATGCTTATTATGAAGAAGGGAACGGGGCGGATGTCAGTATGTTTGTAGAAAGACTGCCAGACCCGTCCATCCAAAGTTTGGTTGTCCAAATTGCAATGATGCCTATCCACCAGGATATCAGTGATAGAGAGATAAATGATTATATACGTCTCATCCGTGTAGAACACAGTGATGAAGCAGCCATTAAATCTCTGAAAGCGGAGCAAAAACTGGCAGAAAAACAAAATGATCCTGTAAAGGCAGCCCAGATAGCCATGCAGATTCTTGAGATCAGAAAGCAATTGAAAAATTCAATTCATTGATATAGAAGTAAGTCTGGAAGGAGGGGGACTCATGGCAGATAACAAGCCATCACGTTCTAAAGAAAATGAAAATGAAAATGAGCTCACCCTGGAGCAAGCGAAGGACCAGTTGCTTGAGCTGGGAAAAAAGCGCGGGGTACTAGCATATGAAGAAGTAGCAGAGCGTTTGTCCAACTTTGAGTTGGAATCAGAGCAGATGGACGAGTTTTATGAGTACCTGAATGAGCAAGGGGTAGAAGTGATCGGTGATTCGGAAGAAGATCCGAGCATGCAGCAGCTATCAAAAGAAGAGGAATTCGACTTAAACGATTTGAGTGTGCCGCTGGGCATTAAGATCAATGATCCGGTCAGGATGTATTTGAAAGAAATCGGAAGAGTCGATTTACTTTCTGCCTCAGAAGAAATAAACCTGGCAAAGCGGATTGAAGAAGGCGAAGAAGAGGCCAAAAGAAGACTGGCTGAAGCAAACCTCCGACTTGTCGTAAGTATTGCAAAGCGTTATGTCGGTCGTGGAATGCTTTTCCTTGATTTGATTCAGGAAGGCAACATGGGTTTGATCAAAGCTGTAGAAAAGTTTGATTATCGAAAAGGGTATAAATTCAGCACCTATGCCACTTGGTGGATTCGCCAGGCAATAACACGGGCGATAGCCGACCAGGCGAGAACAATCCGGATACCTGTGCACATGGTGGAAACCATCAACAAATTGATCCGTGTACAGCGTCAGCTTTTGCAAGATCTGGGCAGAGAACCTATACCAGAAGAAATCGCGAAAGAAATGGAGTTAACCCCTGATAAAGTAAGGGAAATTTTAAAAATTGCTCAGGAACCAGTGTCTCTTGAAACACCAATTGGTGAAGAAGACGATTCTCATTTAGGCGACTTTATCGAGGACCAGGAAGCCACTTCTCCTTCTGATCATGCAGCATATGAATTGTTGAAGGAACAGTTGGAAGATGTACTGGATACGTTGACTGATCGCGAGGAAAACGTTCTGCGACTCCGTTTCGGTTTGGACGATGGCCGAACCAGAACACTTGAAGAAGTAGGGAAGGTGTTTGGTGTAACCAGAGAACGAATCAGACAAATCGAAGCAAAAGCTTTACGCAAGTTACGCCATCCAAGCCGGAGTAAACGGTTAAAGGATTTCCTCGAATAAACAACCTGTTCATGTGGAACTGTTTGGAGCTCAGCTAAGTCATTGTGCATCCGTACAATGACTTTGATTTTGCTTCAAGTGGCAGTAACTGTAATATTGATGTCCGACAGGATGTCCCGCTATTAAAGGACCCATTTACCGACAGGTATTACTGGAAATCGGATGGGGGAAAAGAATGGCTATTGAGAAAAAAGAAATCATCATTCGGGAAATTCAACAATGGAAGCAGAGCAGGCTATTACCGGGTGAATATTGTGATTTTTTGCTGGCTCTTTATTCTCAAGGTGAGGGGATAGACGAGCCCGCAAAACCTTATATGAGCCTGAAGCTGGTAATTCTGCTCTTTTGTGATATTTTAATGTTACCGCTAACATATCTTGTTATCAATTTTACTGAATTCCCAGACAGATTGCAAATCTTCCTTGCAATTATTTTTCTGTTGATTTCCTTTGCGCTTTACCGTGTGTTTTCAAAAATAGATGTCATCAAAATACCGGTGGCAAAGCTTATCACATTGGGTATGTCGTTACTCATCACGATAGAATTGGCGCAATTGTTGACGAAAAATCACTGGGTTACAGCGATTGTAATCTCGCTTCAACTTGCGGGGTGGTTGATCACCGGCTATAAACAGAAAGATAAATACTTGTTTGGTGCAGGAATGATTGGTACGATTATGATAATATACTATGTAGTTATATAAAATTTCTTGTCATTTCCCTTTTCTCTTGTCACATTTTCAAGTAAAATATATGTAGTTTGGTCTGTAGAGACAAGTTTGGGGATTACATAAGGAGGATAAAGACATGAAAAGAAACCCAGTTATCCCTTTTGCAATTATCGCAGTGTTGGGAATACTTACAATGATTGTTTTATCTGTAGTCGGTCTGAATCAATATGAGGACATTCAACAAGCTGGTGAAGAGGGGAATCAGCAAGAGGAATCCGGAGAAGGCGGCGGTGAAGAAGCAGCATCCGATGATCCGGAAGCGATTTTCCAGAATAACTGTGCTACATGCCATGGAGGCGACTTGTCTGGAGGTGCCGGTCCTAATCTGCAGGAAGTTGGAGGCAGATATTCCAAGGATGAAATACATGAAATTATCATGAACGGTACTGATGGAGGAATGCCAGGCGGTCTGGTAAGTGACAGCGAAGCAGATATGCTTGCTCAATGGTTATCTGAACACAAGTAATACGCAAAAGAAAGCTTTCTGTCGCCAGAAAGCTTTCTTTTTTAAATAGGAAGGAATATAACCGGGTGAAAAAAGGAGTTAATGAAATGAATGAGAGACTGGTGTCTGATCGCATACGATGTATTGCATCATTTTTACCAAAAGGTGCGTTGTTCGCTGATATTGGTTCTGATCACGCATACCTACCTGTATATGTCTGTCATCTGGACAAAAAGGCAGCAGCTATAGCGGGTGAAATAAACGAAGGTCCGTACCAGAGTGCCAAAAACAATGTCGCCGCAGAAGGGCTGACAGACAGGATAGAAGTGCGTAAAGGCGATGGCCTTGCGGTTATATCTGCCAATGAAGTCAACCAGGTGGTGATTGCAGGCATGGGGGGCAGTTTGATTTCTACGATTTTAGAAGAAGGGAAAGAGAAATTAGAACGTGTCGGGCAAATAATTGCACAACCCAATGTGGAAGCGAGGGCTGTCCGGATGTGGCTTCAAGGGAATGGATACCGACTGGCTGGGGAAGCGATTGTCGAAGAAGCGGGTCACACTTATGAGGTGATTTCCGCCTTTTTATCCGATACGCCAGCGACAATGACAGAAAAGGAATTACTACTCGGTCCTTATTTGATGAAAGAAAAATCGGATGCTTTCCAAAAGAAGTGGAAAACAGAAATAGAAAAAAGGGAACGAGTGATTAAACAAATGAAACAGGCAGTTTCACCTGATGAAAAGAAGATGGAAGCTTTCCGTCATGAAGTAGAATTAATCAAGGAGGGTTTAATGTGACGGATAATCTAATGACATGCAGGAAAATCATTGATGCCTTTGAAACGTGGGCACCTCCGGGATTAGCCTATAAATGGGACAATGTAGGATTACAGGTAGGTACACTGGACAAACCTGTGAAAAAAGTGATGATTACATTGGATGTCCTTGAAACAGTCGTTGATGAAGCAGTCGAAACAGGTGTGGATTTGATTATTGCCCACCACCCTTTATTGTTTAAAACATTAAAACAAATAGATACAACAACACCAAAAGGGCGTACGATCGCCAAACTGATCGAAAACGGGATTACTGTCTATGCCGCTCATACCAATTTGGATATAACCACTGGAGGTGTTAGTGATATTCTGTCCGAACGATTAGGTGTGCGTGACACTTCTGTCCTAGTGACGACCGACCAAGATAAGCTCATCAAACTTGCGGTATATGTTCCAGTTGACTATACGGAAAAGGTCAGAGAAGCGATTGGAAATCAAGGCGCAGGTCATATCGGTGGCTATAGTCATTGCAGTTATCATGTCAGAGGAGAAGGGGCTTTTAAGCCGTTGGATGGGACACAGCCATTTATCGGTTCACAAGGAGAACTGACAAGGGTGGAAGAAGACAGATTGGAAACAATCATTCCAGAAAGCAAACTTCCGCATGTGCTTGCTGCAATAAAAACCGTTCATCCCTATGAAGAACCTGCTTATGATCTTAATCCACTGAAAAATAAAGGGGAAGAAACCGGCGTCGGGCGTATTGGAGACCTACAAAAAAGCATGACGCTTCGCGAATTGGGTGAACTTGTGAAAGACCGTTTTCAAATCCCTGCTTTAAGAATAGTCGGGAATCTCGACGAGCAGGTCCGTAAAGTCGCCGTATTAGGTGGAAGCGGGGAAGACTACATCGACCAGGCATACCAACAGGGAGCCGACGTGTATATAACCGGAGATCTCAGTTTCCATGAAGCGCAGGATGCTTGGCAGATGGGGTTGAAACTCATTGATCCAGGGCATCACGTGGAAAAATTCATGAAACAAGGTGTCCAATCCTTTTTACAAAGGTATTTTGATAAATCGGATTTACCGGAAATAATCATTTCCAGTGTCCACACCGAACCCTTTCATTTTATGTAAAGAGGGTTGCTTAAAAAAAAGAGCAAACAGTATGTACTATAAAAAACCGCGAAGATGCAATTCTTCGCGGTTTTCCTGTTATGCTTTTTTCTTCGCTTTGACTTTTGGAAGGATTTTGCTTTGTTCAACTTTGGACTGAAGATCCCACTCTTTCTGTGCTGCATCAAAGCTTTCGATGAAGCGAATCACTTCTTTGGTGATAGGGGTAGGGGTGGAAGCGCCAGCCGTTACTGCTACCTTGCTAACCCCTTCCAGCCATTCCAGCTTGATTTCCGAAACATCTGCAATCCGGTATGCTGTAGTTCCTGCAATTTCTTGGGAAACTTGTGCAAGACGATTGGAATTGTTACTACGGGGATCTCCGACCACAAGCGTCAAGTCTGCTTCCTTTGCTTGTTCAGCCACTGCTTCTTGGCGTACCTGTGTTGCCATGCAAATCTCTTGTACCATTTCCGTCTGAGGATATTTTTCCTTCACTTTTTGCATGACATCATATACATCCCATTGGCTCATCGTAGTTTGGTTGGTGACGATTAGTTTGTCGCTATCCAGATGTATCTTCTCTACATCGTCTTCTGTCTGTACTAAATGAACTTTTCCGGGCGCAACCCCCATGGCTCCCTCCGGTTCCGGATGGCCTTTTTTTCCGATATAAACTACTTCATAGCCTTCTTTTACCTTTTCGCGTATCAAGTCATGCGTCCGTGTGACATCGGGACAAGTGGCATCCAGTACTGTCAAACCCTTTGCTTCTGCTCTTTTTTTCACTTCCGGCGAAACACCGTGGGCGGTAAAAACCACCGTACCTTCATTGATTTCTTCCAGAAGCTCTCCTCTGTTTTTTCCATCGAGAGTGATGACTCCCTCGCTTTCAAAGGCTTTGGTTACATGAGAATTGTGTACGATCATTCCCAATATATAAATAGGTCTTGGCAGATTCGGATCTTTAACCGCATTCTGAGCTATGACCATTGCATCTACTACTCCATAACAATAACCGCGCGGAGCTATTTTAATTACTTCCATGATTACGGTTCCCCCTCTATTATATATCTTCACTACTTTTTGTTTTCAGGGCATCAGTTTCATTATAAAGGTAAAACTACAATATGACAAAATATTCATCAGTTATGCTTTTACAGGACATAACCTTTTTATTGCAGTCTTGCGAGAGATAATGTTTGCATCTGTGAAGGATTACCGTGCAAAATCCCTCTTTCTCCACTATAATAGGAAAGTAGCAAAAGTCAATTTAAAGGAGTTTATAAATGAAGAATCATCATTTTAGACAATATTCATTGCATCCACTTATCAACGACGTCATTGACAGACTTGATTTCCATAAACCGACCCCCATACAGGAAAAAGTGATTCCCGCCGTTCTGAGAGGGGAAAGTGTGATTGGACAATCCCATACAGGATCAGGGAAAACCCATGCTTATTTGCTGCCTCTATTCAATGAAATGGAGGAAGCGAAGAAACAGGTCCAATTTGTGGTGACGGCACCGACAAGGGAACTGGCTATCCAAATCTATGATGAAGTAAGGAAAATCATTCATTATGCCAACAAAGATCATCGTTGGAATGCAAAATTGCTGATCGGCGGAACAGATAAAAAAAGGTCGATTGAAAAGTTGAAGGAGCAGCCGCACATTGTCGTCGGGACACCGGGAAGGATTTTGGACCTTGTCGAGGAAGAAGCGCTCGATTTACACAATGCCAAGGCCTTCGTTGTCGACGAAGCGGACTTAATGCTTGATCTTGGCTTCATACAAGAGGTCGATAAAACTTTGGTAAAGACAAATCCGGAAATACAGCTTCTCGTATTTTCTGCAACCATTCCGGAAAGATTGCAGCCTTTTTTAAAAAAATATCTGGAGAATCCGGCATATCTGACGGCGGATGAGCACAAGCTTTCACCCGAAACAATGGAGCACAGACTGGTCCCTCTGCGGCATCGTTCAACTTCGGAAATGATATTTCGTATTTCTGAGGCTATTCAGCCATATTTAGCGATCATTTTTACGAATGGAAAGGAACTGGCTGATCAACTTGCGGAAGAGCTGACTGAAAAAGGGATGGAAGTAGGACTTATCCATGGAGGGCTTTCTCCGAGAGAAAGAAAACGGGTGTTGAAAGACATTCAAAATCTTCGTTTTCAATATATTGTGGCTACTGATCTTGCAGCAAGAGGAATCGACATTAAAGGTGTCAGTCATGTGATCAATGCCCAACTGCCAAAGGAAGAAGCGTTTTATATACATCGAGTCGGCCGGACAGCGCGTGCAGGGATGGAAGGCACGGCGATTAATTTGTACACCGATCAAGATGTTCAGCTGATTGAAAAACTGGAGAAAAAAGGATTGTCCTTTACGAGCTTTGATGTGAAAAACGGGGAATGGAAAGAAGTCAAAGCCTGGAATGAAAGAAGTGCAAGGAAGAAAACAGAATCAGACACGGAAAAAGAAGCTTGGCGCAGAGTACGGAAACCAAAAAAAGTGAAGCCGGGCTATAAAAAGAAAATGAAGCAACAAAAGGAACAAGTGAAGAAAAAGTTAAATCGTAATAAATATAAAAAATAACTATTATTATGTTATAATAATTATAGAAAAAGAACAGAGAGGTGGAGGAATTGTTGAAAATAGGTTCACACGTATCGATGAGTGGAAAGAAAATGTTGCTGGGATCGAGTGAGGAAGCAGTGTCATATGGTTCCAATGCATTTATGATTTATACAGGAGCACCTCAAAATACCCGACGGCGTCCAATAGAAGAGTTGAATATTGAAAATGGACGCAGGCATATGGCGGAAAACGGTATTGTAGATCTCGTGGTCCATGCACCCTATATCATCAATATTGGCAATACGACAAAAAAAGAGACATTTGAGCTTGGCGTCGATTTTTTGAGAAGTGAAATCGAACGAACGGAAGCCTTAGGAGCTGGGCAAATTGTCCTGCATCCAGGCGCACATGTGGGTGCAGGTGTAGACAAAGGAATAGAGAAAATTATTGAAGGTTTAAACGAGGTCCTTCATAAAGACCAGCAAGTGCAGATTGCCTTGGAGACAATGGCTGGAAAGGGATCAGAGGTCGGAAGGAACTTCGATGAATTAGCGAAGATTATTGACGGTGTCAAGCTGAATGACAAGCTGTCTATCTGCTTCGATACTTGCCATACTCACGATGCAGGTTATGATATCGTCCATGATTTTGATGGAGTTCTTGCCGAATTTGATCAGGTGATCGGTTTAGACCGTTTGAAAGTCATCCATGTAAATGATAGCAAAAATGTGCGCGGAGCCGGGAAAGACCGTCACGAAAATATCGGTTTTGGTCATATCGGCTTCGATGCACTCCGGAATATTGTCCACCATCCACAATTGGAGGCATTGCCGAAGATATTGGAAACTCCGTATGTAGGTGAAGATAAAAAGAACAAAAAGCCTCCATATAAGTTTGAGATTGAGATGCTTAAAGGAGACTCTTTCGTAAGAGATTTAAAAGAACAAATTGTTTCGCAATAACAAAGCAAAAGCATAGGCGGTAAAGGTAAAAGCAAGAGACTGGGACAAGGTTTTTGGGTTTGAAAAAGTAAACCATTCCAGCCTGCCCTTTTAAGAAGAGCAACGCTCCACTCCGGGAAGGTACTTCGCTTTCCGCGGGCACGGCTTCAGCTAACTCCCGTAAGAAAGCGCAGTATCTTGCTGTAGCATACAAGCACGCATCAAACAACAGGATAACAAGAAGTCTATATCTCAGGTACACAAAAATTAAAAACCGAGCGAATTTGATTGATAGTTCAAATTCGCTCGGTTTTTGTTTTGGTAGCTATGCTTTTGTCCCAGAAAAAAATAAGAAAGAATGCATTCCAGAGAAGATCTAGCTCTATCGTTCTCCCCCTCGAGGGCTTAAGTCCATCCTTTGTGCCTACTACACGGTTGTATTAGCTTCTCGGAAGCCGTACGTGGAGGGTCATGTAGAAGGTGGTGAATGAGCCTGTATTCCTTAAAACGGGCGCTTGCGCTTTTGTATTTCCGAAAAATACGCCCAGAATAAGTTGAAGTCAGCTCGACACTTCGATCCATCCCACTTCATTTCTGACTTTTGGCAGATCAAAGCTTGATTTTTTTAAGCCCCATCTCTTTTGCATCATGTTGAATTACTCGTGTTTCTATTCATACGGTCCGCTATAGCTGCATAGGCTTACCAATGTCTAACAGAATGTTTTAGTTTATCCTTCGGAAATGTTTAGTTTTGATAAAGTTGGGGAAGTCAATAAAACCAGGAGTCAACGCCATATTCTTTCGTCAGTTGTTTGAACAGTTTATTGGCTTTTTGGGCTGTTTCAACGTTTGTCATTCTTGCCAGATCTTTGAATAAAGCCATGCGCCCTTGCTCGCTGAAAGGATCGAACTCGATTTTTCGCAAATAGGCGGTGATTTGTTCGGCCTGACTTTTGGTGATTGGGATATCATACTGCTTACTATAATGTAGCAGCTCTTCTGTACTTACTTGTTTCAATTTATTTAGTATCATCTTTTTTAGCATGCTGTTCATCCAAAAACCCTTTCTTTTTCCACTGGCTGTAATGATAGGGCGGCGCCAGCCAAGTGTATTAATTTTTCCCTGTTACACCTTATGTAGGAGAACTGGTTTTGTGACGGGCGGCAGTCGGTATCTGTAAGTAAATCAATTGCATTTATAATCCGCAAAAGCTAGTATAGTTTTTTGTGGTTCGAAAAATGCAGGTTGTAGTAAGGAGTGAATGTGTGTGAACTTTTGGAGTAACTCTGGTTCTAAGGCTCTTAGCTTTTTATTTATTTGTGCACTATTATTATTTTTATTTGACGGATTTGCCGAAGACAACCAGGAAATCGATGCAATCTCGCAGGAGAAAGAAGAAATAAAAGCGCAGATTGTCAAACTCGAACAGGAAAACAAGCAACTGCAATCGGAAAAAGAATATCTGCAATCCCAACAATCGAAGTCGCCCGACAAAAATGGGTATCTCACTTGGCCGAAAATCGAACAGATTGCGGACACTTTTGTAGAAGAAAGCGAGGGTAGGTTCAAAAAGTCATGGGCTCTCTATTTAGTCAAGGAGTCCCAGAAATTCGATGTAGATCCAAAAATCGTTTATGAGCTACTCAAGGTTGAAACGGGCGGAACTTTCGATGCAAAATTGGTCGGTCCGGAAACAAAATACGGAAAGGCGTATGGAATGGGGCAGTTCATGACGAACACTGCGCCGTGGGTGGCTGAAATGGCTGGTTTGCCATATGAGAAGGAATTGTTGTACGATCCTTATTATTCGATGCAGCTATCAATCGTGTACCTCGATTATTTGCATAATGAATATGGGAATTGGGAAGAAGCTTTGACTGCGTATCATCGGGGCATGAGCGGAATGAAAAAATTCGTCCGTGAAAATGGCGATGCAAAAAGCTGGTATGCCGTAGAGATATTGTCCAATGCGGAAAATCACAAAACGGTTGTAACAGCAAATTAAATATACAAAGGGGCTGGGACAAGTATAGTGATCAAAAACCGAACGATTCCAATTCGTTCGGTTTTTACTGCCTTGGAAGTCTTTTTTAAATTCTGTCAGCCCATAGAATAAAACGATTACAGCTCACCTGTCCAAGAATCAGGACACAACCATTGCAATGGCAAGATACAGATTCCGACGGGAACAGCACGAGCCGAAAACACACAAGCCCCGGGTGTTTTTTTTGTGAATAGGGCTTTGCTTTATAAGCAAGTTCTCCGTCAGGTTGATAATTACATCCTTTATTTACCTTGTAAAATGTTCAAGGTTCCTTCATACACTACAAAGGCACCCCGATAAGAAAGCGAGGATGTTGCCAATGGACGAGAATTCGAACAACAAGCAACAGAACGAAGAGGTGGAGGATGCTCCGAAGTTTGGGGATGACACGAATGATCCGATCATTACCCAGCAGCAGGGTGGATCAGTACCTCCGCGCGATCCCCATGAACAGTATATACTCGATGAGCCATATAAACGTGATGAAGAAATGGCTCAGGAGTTGACCGCCACAGAATTCAATAAGCCGATCCGCACCGAGGAAAAGGAAACAAAGATGGACGGGGATGTCCAGACAGGGTTTGGCTGGGTGGCTGTTATCCTTGGTGTTTTATCTTTCTTCATGATGCCGGTGGTTCTGGGAGCCGCCGCGATCATATTCGGGTTTATATCCAGAAATCGGGGTGCCCATACTCTGGGAAACACAGCGATAATTGCTGGAGCTGTTTCGATTATCCTGACGTTATTTTTAGCCCCCTTTGTATAGCAAAAGAGCTGGTTCCGAATGGAACCAGCTCTTTTCATGGTGGTTATTATGCTTTCTGTTTGTCTTCTTCTTCTTTTTGTTGAGCAAAGTACTCTTCCGCGATTCGATCGACTTCGATTTTCAACTCGTCTACCATTGTTTCTTCCGGCACTTTTCGGATGATTTCCCCATGGCGGAACAGCAATCCTTCCCCTCGTGCTCCAGCGATACCGATATCAGCTTCTCTGGCTTCTCCTGGTCCATTTACTGCACAACCCAATACAGCTACTTTGATTGGGGCTTTGATGGTTGAAATATAATCCTCCACTTCATTGGCAATTGAAATAAGGTCAATTTCAATTCTGCCGCAAGTCGGACAAGAAATCAGGGTTGCCGCATTGGAAGCAAGGCCAAAGGATTTGAGTAACTCTCTTCCAACTTTGACTTCTTCAACTGGATCCGCGCTTAAGGAAATTCTCATTGTATTTCCGATGCCTTTACTAAGAATCGCTCCCAAACCGGCAGCACTTTTTACTGTCCCGGCAAACAAGGTGCCGGATTCGGTGATGCCAAGATGGAGCGGATAATCAATTGCTTCAGCTGCTTTTTCATAGGCTTCGATTGCCAAAGGGACATCAGAGGCTTTCATCGAAACGATGATGTCATGAAAATCGAGGTCCTCTAGAATTTTGATATGGTGCAAGGCGCTTTCCACCATACCGTCTGCAGTCGGATAGCCGTATTTTTCAATGATATGCCGTTCAAGTGACCCGGCGTTAACCCCGATCCGGATTGGAATTCCTTTTGCTTTGGCTGCATTGACGACAGCTTCCACTTTATCGCGTTTGCCGATATTCCCCGGGTTGATCCTGATTTTGTCTGCTCCGCCTTCAATTGCTTTCAACGCTAATTTATAGTTAAAGTGAATATCTACTACTAAAGGAATATTTATTCTTTTTTTGATTTCCGGAATGGCGTCTGCAGCTCTGTCATCGGGACAAGCCACTCGTACAATTTGGCATCCGGCTTCTTCCAAACGGTTTATTTGATCAACAGTTGCTTCGACGTCGTGTGTTTTGGTCGTTGTCATGGACTGGATGACAACTTCGTTTTTACCCCCGACCATGACATTGCCTACTTTGACTGGTCGTGTATTTTTTCTGTGGGTTAGTGCCATAAATATATCGCTCCTTTATTTAATCGCGAACAAGAATGGTATTTTAGGTACCATTGCTTATTATAAGGGGAAAAGGCCGAATTGAGAAGTAACAAACCTTAAAAAACTGACAAGTCATTCTTCGCTTACATATAAAGGAAATAAGTACGTTTCTCCAGGCTGAATTTGTTGGGGATTTGTTCCCGGATTCATCTTTTGGAAGTCAGCGATGATGCTGTCGATCGACAGGACTGCTTCCGCTCGATTGATTTCTTCTATTATGCTGAGCACTGTATCACCGGGTCGCACCTCCACTTCCAGGGCTTGGTAGTCTGTGGCATTTTGTTGAGCTGTATTCTGAGAAGGCTCGAGACTTTCTGACGGGTTGTCGTTCTGCTCTTCTACCTGCTGGATGCTATTTATCGTTCCGACCGTTAAATCTTTAAAAATACTGACAATAAATAATATAATGAAGAGAGTGACAAGCGCTTTTTTGAAGAATCCCATTGCAACACCGCCTTCTATTGATTTATATATACATTCTACAAAGAAAATAAAACCCTTTTTTTGAAACAAAATTATTTTGAAGAACGTAAATAATACAAAGCGGGAAGGGTGATACAAATGGACGTTTTTTCAGCAGACTGGGTGAGTTTTATCATAACAGGACTTGGTACGTTATTTTTATTTGGAGAACTGCTGGTAAATACGAGAGGATTTTTCGGGATTATCGGTTTAGGTTTCATCACCATCTATTTTCTGTCTTTTTTGGCACCAGGTGCATTCGTACTGATGATGGTTATCTATTTGGTCGGACTGTTGCTGATTATTATAGATGGTAAATTTCTGAATGACGGAACCCTTGCCACCATCGGAGCAGTATGTATGATCTTGTCGATTGGATTAAGTTCCCCCAATTGGACGGCAGGATTGTATGGGGTGATCGGAGTGATTATTGGCGGTTTTTGTTCTCTTCTTTTCCTGAAAGTTTTCAAGCGCAGAGAAATGTGGTCGAAGTTGGCTTTAGTCGATCAACTGACAAGTGAAAAAGGGTATAATTCGATGAACGAGACGTATGCCTCGCTAGTGGGGAAAATGGCGATCACCGTTACTGATATGCGCCCTGTCGGAACCATCCGGGTAGACGGCGAGGACTACAGCGCAGTGACGAATGGCCAATGGATCGCAAGAGATACCGAGGTTAGAGTAGTACAGGTAGACGGAACAAAAATCCTTGTATCAAAAAACAAACAATAACAAAGGCTATGGGAGAGTATTTCATCTTGGAGTGGTGAAGTACTCTTTTTTGTCGGTTATGTAACTGTCAACTTTACGATTGCTGTAGTTGAATTGGGGTACATAACAAATAGAGAGGAAATCTAATGTAAAAAGTGGTGAATATTCCAGCTTTTACATAGATTTTGCCAAGAAAAAGTCGTCTGAAGTACAAGAATGTAAATTTAACGTAAATTTTAACGAAAAATCTTTACAAACTCTTCTGCTTTCATTAATAATGAGAGAGGCATTTCAAGCTAATCAGCATGTGTGAAGGGATGGGAAACGTTGGATATTAATGTGCAATCCTTAATTTTCGAGTTTGTCGGTGGACTGGGAATCTTCCTGCTCGGATTGAAATTCATGGGAGATGGTTTACAAAAGTCTGCAGGTGACCGATTGAGGGATATTTTAGACCGGTTTACCAGCAATCCATTTATGGGGGTGCTGGCAGGTATTATTGTTACTGTTTTGATACAGAGCAGTTCCGGGACAACAGTACTGACAGTAGGACTAGTAAATGCCGGTTTTATGACGCTCCGGCAATCAATCGGGGTCATCATGGGTGCCAATATCGGTACGACGGTGACTGCCTTCATCATCGGTATCGATTTGGGAGAGTACGCTCTGCCCATTATGGCTGTCGGTGCATTTATGCTCTTTTTCTTTAAAAATAATAAAGTGACTTACCTGGGGCAGACGGTTTTTGGATTTGGGTCCCTGTTCTACGGTTTAGAATTGATGAGCAGCGGAATGTCTCCACTTCGTGATGTACAAGCTTTCCATGATTTGACCTTGAACATGAGTTCCAATCCGATTCTCGGTGTAGTTGTTGGAACGTTGTTTACCTTTATCGTGCAAAGCTCCAGTGCAACGATCGGTATCCTGCAAGGTTTGTTCGAACAGGGTGCCATCGATATCCAAGCAGCGTTGCCGGTATTGTTCGGGGATAATATCGGGACGACGATCACTGCGATTCTTGCTTCGATCGGAGCGACCATTGCAGCAAAACGTGCTGCATTCACCCACGTTATCTTCAACGTGGTAGGAACGACAATCTTTTTGATTTTGTTGCCTTTATACACGAAATATGTTACTTATTTGCAGGATGCTTTCAATCTCAATCCGGAAATGACGATTGCTTTTGCTCACGGCAGTTTCAACGTGGCGAATACGATCCTCCAATTTCCGTTCATCGGGGCATTGGCCTTTATCGTGACAAAACTGATACCTGGCGAGGATACAGTGATCGAGTACAAACCGAAGCACTTGGATCCGATTTTTATCCAGCAGTCGCCTTCAGTTGCTCTTGATCAAGCAAAAGAAGAAGTGATCCGTATGGGTGAATATGCTCACAAAGGATTAGAGGAATCAAGCAAGTATTTAAACAATCATAGCCAAAAGCACGCAGACATGGCCCTCCAGGTAGAAGGGGCGCTGAATAATCTTGACAAGGAAATCACTGAGTACCTTGTCAGTTTATCGGGTACGTCTTTTTCAGAAGCAGACAGTACGAAGCACTCTGCTTTAATGGACTCGGTTCGTGACATTGAAAGAATCGGCGATCACTTCGAAAATATAGTCGAATTGGTCGATTATAAGATTTCCAACAAAGTCGTTATCACGGAACAGGCACAACAGGATTTGAACGATATGTTCGATCTTACGTTAATCACTGTAAAACAAGCGATCAAGGCTCTTGGAGAGATGGACAGGGAAGAAGCATTGGCGGTTGTCCAAAAAGAAGATCAAATCGACCAAATGGAGCGCGCTTATAGGAAAAAGCATATTATCCGTATGAACGAGGGTTCATGTTCCGGCCCAGCCGGTATCGTTTTTGTCGATATCATCAGCAATCTGGAAAGGATCGGCGACCATGCGGTCAACATAGCGGAAGAAGTGTTAGGGGAATGATGCAAAAAGGGTGCCAAAGCAGTTTGGCACCCTTTTTAAATAAGGAAGAGGCAGGAACGATCTAAAAAAGTTTAAAAAAATGCTTGAATGGAAGAAGCGGACATGCTATATTATTTTTGTTGCCGATTTAAAAACATCTGCAAAAAGTGTTGACAGTCTTACATATTCATGGTAAATTATATTTCGTCGCTTCAACAAGTTAGATCATTAACAGCAAGGAAAGCAATTTGATTCTTTCCACAGTAGCTCAGTGGTAGAGCAATCGGCTGTTAACCGATCGGTCGTAGGTTCGAATCCTACCTGTGGAGCCATATGGCGGTGTAGCTCAGCTGGCTAGAGCGTACGGTTCATACCCGTGAGGTCGGGGGTTCGATCCCCTCCGCCGCTACCAACTTAATATGGCGGTCGTGGCGAAGTGGTTAACGCACCGGATTGTGGCTCCGGCATTCGTGGGTTCGATTCCCACCGGTCGCCCCATATATTTACTAGGACCCTTAGCTCAGCTGGTTAGAGCTATCGGCTCATAACCGATCGGTCGCAGGTTCGAGTCCTGCAGGGTCCACCAATAACTCGAGGAGGATTACCCAAGTCTGGCTGAAGGGAGCGGTCTTGAAAACCGCCAGGGGCTTCATCGCCCGCGGGGGTTCGAATCCCTCATCCTCCTCCATTTACATAAAATTTCTTCTGGAACTTTGAAAAGGCAAGTACCGGAATACACAAAAGGCTCGGTAGATCAGTCGGTAGAGAGCCGCCAGCTTCTCTGAACTGACTCCCATGTGCAGGTTTGCGAGGAACGCAGATTCACCGAATAAACCATTAACGTGACGAGCACAAAACTTCATAGGGATACTACGAAGCAAGAAAACAGGGCGAGAAAAAAACATATTTATTTGCTATTTATGGCTCGGTAGCTCAGTCGGTAGAGCAACGGACTGAAAATCCGTGTGTCGGCGGTTCGATTCCGTCCCGAGCCACCATTTTACTTTATGAATATAAATCAAAAACAGTAGGGACAAGCATTCTGCAGCTTGTCTTTTTTTTATTGTCCAAATAAAATTTTATGGCGGCAAGCGGTTAAAAAGGGCTTTTAGAGAGAAAAAGCGTAGCAGAGGAACTAAACGATATCCTGAGACTTCTGCGGAACAACGGGCGACAGGGACCTCACAGCGGGCTTTTCGAGGAGGCTCGGGCGTTCGTCCGTGGAAAGCGCTCTGCGTCCTGAAACAAATGGCCATTTCTTGGAGTGAGCCTTTCGATAAAGAGAGGGTGGAGTGATAAATCACACCACCACATTTGACAGAGAACCATAATAAGTAGGGTGTTTCCGGTCGCGGGATGAATTTTCTCGGTTAGTTCAACGAAAGGTCGATAAGTAAAAGGTTTTTCCTTTCTTTCAGATAAAAGGGAAAAGTTTCTATTTTTAAAGGCATAAAAGTTGCAAGAAAAAACACGCTTTGATAATCTGGGTTTTGAAGGAAAGATGATTAGTTTCATCTTTTTCCGGCTACATATCATTCAAAGGAGGAATTAACAATGGCTAAATTTGAACTACCAGAGCTACCTTATGCATACGATGCATTAGAACCGCATATCGATAAGGAAACAATGAACATCCACCACACAAAACACCATAACACTTATGTTACGAAATTAAATGGTGCGGTGGAAGGAAACAGTGATTTGGAAAACAAATCACTCGAAGACTTGCTTTCAGATATCGACAGTGTTCCTGCTGAAGTTCGTACGGCAGTACGCAACAATGGCGGAGGTCATGCCAACCATTCACTATTCTGGACAGTACTTTCTCCTAATGGCGGCGGCGAACCATCCGGTGAGTTAGCTGATAAAATCAATTCTAAATTCGGCAGCTTCGACAAATTCAAAGAAGAATTCGGCAATGCTGCAACAGGCCGTTTTGGTTCTGGATGGGCTTGGCTGGTTGTCAATAATGGCGAACTGGAAATCACCAGCACGCTGAACCAGGACTCCCCGATCATGGAAGGAAAAACGCCTATCCTTGGCTTGGATGTTTGGGAGCATGCTTACTACCTTAAGTACCAAAACAAACGTCCAGAATACGTTTCTGCTTTCTGGAACGTTGTAAACTGGGATGAAGTTGCCAAGCGTTACGAAGCAGCTAAATAATAGAAGCTTCTAAGCAAAAGGACTTGATGAGTCATACTCGTCAAGTCCTTTTTTAATGGATGGAAAAATTCATATTTGTACACTCGCCTTCCTCACACCTTTCCTCGTGGTTTTAAACTTATCAGCTGCAAATAAGGGATGACTTTTTCTTTTTGCATGGAATATTTCAATTCTCCGTCTTTTGTATAACTCCGTTCCTTTAGAAAACACTAAGTTTAACAGTAAAGGAGACGGGAATCATGAAAAAATCGTTACATTTACTATTAGGTGATATAGAAATAGACAAGGATTTAAAATTGCTGCTGACAATAGGCGGACTATATTCATTGGGGATTTTTTTGTCGAATACCTTTGTGAACATTTATCTTTGGAAGCAATCGGGTGATTATATGGCAATCGCCCTCTACAATTTAGCTATATATATTTTACAGCCCCTTACATTCATCCTGGCAGGGCGCTGGGCAAAGAAAGTCGACCGGGTGATTGTGTTACGCCTTGGCGTGTTATTTCTCTCCCTATTCTTTATGACCGTCTTGTTGGTCGGTGAACAAGCTGCCAAGTATAACATGTTATTGGGCGGATTGCTCGGGATTGGTTACGGTTTTTACTGGCTGGCTTTCAATGTCCTGACCTTTGAAGTAACCGAACCAGAAACAAGGGATTTTTTCAATGGATTTCAAGGACTGCTGCAATCATTTGGTGGAATGATCGGTCCGATACTCGCTGGTTATATCATATCCAGGATGGCGTCTTTTCAAGGCTATACCGTTATATTCGCCATCTCATTCTCTCTTTTTGTACTGGCGGTTGTCTGTACTTTTTTTCTAAAGCGTCGTTCTGCAAAGGGAGTTTTCCGGTTTGTACGGATCTTCCAAGAACGGAAGCAAAATAAAGATTGGAAAAGGGTGCTTTATGCCCATTCCTTTCAAGGGCTGCGGGAAGGTATCTTCGTCTTTGTCATTTCGGTATGGGTATTTATCACAACAAACAGCGAATTGGCATTGGGCACGTTCAATTTAATTTTCTCTGGATTCTCTTTTTTGTTTTACTATGCGGCTACCCGTTTAATCAAACCGCGAATGCGAAAGGGAGCAATTTTTATTGGAGGGTTGTCTCTTTGCCTGTCCGTATTCCTGATCCTCATTCATTTGGATTATACGACATTGCTCATATACGCCGGGATTATCGGTTTTTCCTACCCAATATTGTTCGTCCCGTATGCCTCGATGACATATGATGTCATCGGTAAAGCTTGGCGGGCCGGTGAGATGCGGATAGAGTATATTGTCGTAAGAGAGTTGTTTCTCAATTTTGGCAGAATTACATCGATCCTTTTATTTTTGGCAGCGGTCAGTCTTTTTGAGGCGGAAACTGCGATTCCTTATTTGTTGGTAGGAGTCGGAGTAGGTCCGTTCATCATCTATTTCTTTTTGAAGAACATCGATTTGAAGGTCACAGAACCACGGGAAAAACCAGCCATTTCCAAAGAATTGGCGGAAGAGGAAAATCGTTGATAAATAATAGTCTGCTCCCCCGAAAGATGTTATACTAGCAGTAATGTGAATTTATAAAGGGGGAGCGATATGGGAAAGAAGAAGAAAAAAAGAGCACAACTTCCCTTTCGTTTAAATATATTGTTTTTGTTTGTCTTTTTGCTGTTTTCCGGCTTGATTTTGCAGCTGGGTGTTGTGCAAATCTTGAACGGCGAGGAAGCGCAGGATGAAATCAACCGAACGGAGAACACGATTTCAGAAATACCGGTACCCCGGGGAAAGATGTTTGACCGTTACGGGCGCCTGGTATTGGATAATGAACCGGTACGTTCGATCACCTATACGGCTCCTAAAAATGGAGCGAAAGCAGAAGATCGCCTCGATTTGGCGAAGAAACTTGCTGGTTATATCGACATAGAAGATGCTGAAGAAAAAGTCAGTGAACGGGATAAACAGGAGTACTGGTATCTCTTAAATGAAGAAGATGCTCTAGAGAAGCTTACAGATGAAGAAAAGGAAGAGTTGGATAACGGCGATCAATACAATACGATGCTGGAACGAATCACGGAAGAAGAGCTGGCAGAAATCGAGTGGAACGATGACTTGCTCGAAGTGATCGCGATTAAAAAAGAATTGGACGCAGCTTCAGAGCTATCTCCTCACATTGTTAAAAATGAAGGAGTCACAGAAGAGGAGTATGCAAAGGTCTCCGAGCATTTAGGTGAATTGGAAGGAATCGACGCAACGATTGACTGGAAACGTATTTCTGCTGTAGAAGGCACTTTCTCCGACATTATCGGAAGTGTATCCAGCACGGAACGCGGCATACCGAAAGAAAATGAACAGTACTACTTAAGCAGAGGGTATAGCCCGAACGACCGTGTCGGTATCAGCGGGTTGGAAGAACAGTACGAAGCCGAGCTCAAGGGGACCAAAGAAAAGGTCGAGTATATCACCGACAGCAGTGGTAAGGTAGTCAATACAGAAGTGGTCACCGAAGGACAGCGCGGGAATGATTTGATGCTGACTATCGATATGGAGCTACAGCAGGCTGTTGATAAAATTGTCCGGGAAGAACTGAAAACCGCGATTGAAATGCATCCATCCAAAAACCAATACATGTCTGATGCGTTGGTCGTCATGATGGATCCGCAAACGGGTGAAGTGTTGACCATGTCTGGGCAACACTATGACAGAGAGGAAAAGGAATACCGCAACCAATCCTACCGGACGCTTTACGATGCACATCGTCCTGGTTCCGCTGTGAAAGGTGCGACCGTGTTGTCAGGTTTGGATGCCGGAGTAATCAATCCGGGAACAGTGTTTAATGATAGAACGATTAAAATAGGCCAGTTGGAAAAATCATCCTATAAAGATTTAGGACCTGTCACTGATATCCAGGCTTTACAAGAATCATCCAACGTGTACATGTTCCATATTGCCATGCGCATGGCGGGAGAATTCAATTACCACTATGGCATGAAGTCGATGAACTTTGATCCCCAATCCTTTACGACGATGCGGAACTATTTCAAGCAATTCGGTCTCGGTGTCGAAACGGGAATCGATTATCCTTATGAAGCGACAGGTTATGTAGGTCCCGACCCTCAAGGCGGTAACTTGCTTGACTTTGCCATCGGTCAGTATGACACCTATACAACGATGCAGTTGGCCCAATATGTCTCTACATTGGCCAACGATGGCTACCGCATACGACCACGTTTGGTCAGCGAGATAAGATCCCCTAAGCCTGATCGAGATGAGCTTGGTTCTGTCGTCGAAAGCTTTAATACGGATGTCTTAAACAAAATCGAAATGGATGATAAATACTTGGATCGTGTCCATGAAGGTTTCCGCAGGGTTATTACCCAAGGAACAGCGGAAGGACATGGATGGGGAAGCCTGAGTGAGTATAAAGTCGCGGCCAAAACGGGTACAGCGGAAAACGAAGTATACAAGGATGGCAAAAAGCTAGCTGATACGGAAAACCTCAGTCTTGTCGGATATGCTCCATATGACGAACCGGAAGTGGCCTTTGCCATCATCGTGCCGAACAACGGAACAGGGAACGGTCAGTATGATATCAACCATAAAATCGGAACGAGGATCATCAAGAAATACTTTGAATTGAAAGAAAACCGTGATAAAGACGGTGTGAACAAAGAATTGAAACAGAGCAAGGAAGGAAAAGAAGAAGTAGAAGATTAAATCAATAAAACGAGATTACAGGAGAAGCCCTTGGCAATATATTGCCAAGGGCTTTTTTGGTTGAAAAGTGAAGATATCTGCGTTTGCCCTTTGTGCCTGCCGCACCTTCGGTCACAGGTGACGGCCGCTTTCCCGCCATTTAAGTCATTCAGGAACTTTCACCCCTGCCTCACAACAAAATCTACCAATCAGGACTATTTATCTAGTAAATTTACACGATCTTTACAAGCAGTTAACTGCTACTTAAAACTAACACGTTACGATGTATTTGTAGCCGGATAGGCGACAATCATTTTATAAGACTATAGGGGGAACAAACTTATGAAGAAAACGAAGTTATTATCCTTTGCTGCATTGTTGATTTTACTGATAGGGATGTTGGCAGCATGTGGATCAAGCAATGGAGAAGAACAAGAATCAAACGGTTCGAATGAAACAGATCAAGAGAGAGATGCCGGACAAGGTTCTGAAAGTGAATCAGACGAAGGTGCAAGCGATGAAAGTGCCTCTGGCTCAATTACCATTTCCGGCTCTAGTGCTATGCAGCCGCTGGTAGCAGCCGCAGCAGAACAATTCATGAGTGAAAACCCTGAAGCAGACATTCAAGTCAACGCCGGCGGATCTGGTACAGGTCTTAGTGAAGTGTCTGAAGGAACAGTAGATATTGGAAACTCGGATGTGTTCGCAGAAGAAAAAGATGGCATTCCTGCTGATGAATTAGTCGATCACAAGGTTGCTGTAGTTGGGATGACTGCGGCAGTGAATCCTGGAGTGGGAATTGATGATATTTCGAAAGAAGATTTGAAAAAAGTATTCACCGGAGAAATCACGAACTGGTCTGAATTGGGTGGAGAAGATGTTGATATTACGCTGGTCAACCGTCCGGATTCATCTGGAACCCGCGCAACTTTCGTGAACTTCGGTCTTGATGGAGAAACTCCTGCAGAGGGTGTCACTGAAGATTCTTCTAATACGGTAAAGCAAATTATCAGTGAAACTGAAGGCGCGATTGGTTATCTGGCTTTCTCTTACTTTACCGATGACTCTGTAACACCCCTGTCAATAGATGGAGTGGAAGCAAATGATGAAAACGTACAAAGCGGTGAATTCCCGATTTGGGCTTATCAGCACTCTTACACAAACGGAGAAGCAGAAGGCCTTGCCAAAACGTTCCTTGACTACTTAATGAGTGATGAAGTCCAAACCGGTCTATTACCTGAGCAAGGATATATCGCTTCGACCAAAATGCAAGTAGAACGTGATGCAGAAGGAAATCAAACAGATAAATAAGATGGAAAAACAAGAAAAAAAGCAGGGTAAATGCTAAAAAGCATTTGCCCTGTGATGACTTATTAGGGGTGTTTACTATGGAAAATAAAGCAGCTCTATCAGCGGGAGAGCGATTAATAAAATCAAAACGAAACAGGTCTTTAGGTGAATTGAGAGGGAAAATTCTGGTTACGCTGTGTGCGTTAATCATGATTACAGCGACAGTGTCCGTAACAATTTTCCTGACTGTGAAGGGGCTGCAATCTTTTCTAGTTAACCATGTAAGTCCCATTGAGTTTTTAACCAGCACCAACTGGAACCCGTTAGCAGACGATCCGAGCTATGGTGCATTGCCATTCATTTTTGGTTCATTGGCTGTCACCTTCCTCTCCGCATTGATTGCAGCGCCGTTAGGCATTGGCGGAGCGATCTTCATGACAGAAATAGCCCCGTCTTGGGGCAGGAAAGTCCTGCAGCCAGTCATTGAGCTGCTGGTAGGAATTCCTTCTGTTGTTTATGGATTCATAGGGCTTACAATTTTGGTTCCTTTTATTAGAGAACATGGCACTGGGACCGGTTTTAGTATTCTTGCAGGTACCATCGTACTGTCCATCATG
This sequence comes from Sediminibacillus sp. JSM 1682029, assembly GCF_041366435.1. Taxonomy (NCBI): domain Bacteria; kingdom Bacillati; phylum Bacillota; class Bacilli; order Caryophanales; family Bacillaceae; genus Sediminibacillus; species Sediminibacillus sp. JSM 1682029. The sequence goes on along the minus strand of NZ_JBEWYY010000002.1, from coordinate 165,081 downwards.
ATTTTGCCGACGATCACTACCATTGCAACGGATGCGATGGGAGCTTTGCCGAGCAGTTTACGAGAAGGTTCTTTGGCGCTCGGAGCGACTAGATGGCAGACAATCCGGAAAGTATTGCTGCCGGCCGCATTGCCATCTTTGTTGACAGCAGTCGTTCTTGGGATGGCTCGGGCATTTGGCGAAGCATTGGCGGTCCAAATGGTCATCGGAAATGTCAGGAGCCTGCCGGCCAGTTTACTAGATCCTTCTGCCACGCTAACGACGATCATTACACTAAACATGGGGCACACCACCTATGGAAGTGTCGAAAACAACACGTTATGGTCCATGGGTCTGATTTTATTGATTATTTCGTTTGTCTTCATATTAATTGTCCGATACTTGTCATCTAGGAGGAAAATCTAATGAACAGCAAGGTAGCAGATCGAATCGCCACAGGAGTCTTTATCGCAATAGCCTTTATCATCGTTGCCATTCTGGCCGCGCTGTTCTCGTTTATTCTGTTCAGAGGTGTACCGCAAATTTCCTGGGAATTTTTGACCACTCCTTCCAGCTCTGTACGGGCAGGAGGGGGAATCAGGGATCAACTATTCAATTCTATTTATATTTTATTTATCACGATGCTGATCACTGTACCGCTTGGAGTATGCGGTGGTATTTATATGGCGGAATATGCCAAGCCGGGAAAAGTGACCAATTTCATTCGATCTTGTATCGAAATGCTTGCCTCCCTGCCTTCGATCGTCGTCGGTATGTTCGGGCTCTTGGTTTTTGTCAACACGACAGGGTGGGGCTATACCATTATAGGCGGTGCGCTGGCTTTAACGATTTTCAATATTCCGGTTATGGTGCGTGTCAGTGAAGATGCCATTCGATCTGTTCCTGCTGAAATGAAAGAAGCAAGTCTGGCCTTGGGCATCACTCATTGGCATACAATCAAGACAGTGCTGATTCCATCGGCATTCCCGGGAATCTTGACAGGCGCCATTCTTGCGTCAGGGCGTGTATTCGGAGAAGCGGCAGCTCTGTTGTTTACAGCGGGGCTGTCTACACCGCGGCTTGACTATCTGGACTTAAACCCTTTTTCAGAGACTTCTCCGTTGAACATTTTTCGACCGGCGGAAACGTTGGCTGTTCACATTTGGGCAGTGAATACAAATGGTATCATGCCGGATATCAGGGAAATTGCAAATGGATCTTCTGCAGTCCTGGTTTTGGCAGTATTGATTTTCAACTTATTGGCAAGGTGGCTCGGCAGCGCCGTCCATAAAAAAATGACGGCAGGTAAATAAATGAATAAAGGGGTATTCGATATGGCTGCTACAATTACAATTGAACCAAAGTTGCATAAACATCCGACAGCAATGGAGATAAAAAGAGAAACCATACTGCAGACAGAGGACCTGAGTATTTATTATGGGGACAATCAGGCAGTGAAACATGCCAACCTGGATATAGAGAAAAATGCCATAACTGCATTGATCGGTCCTTCTGGTTGCGGGAAGTCGACATTTCTGCGCAGTATCAACCGGATGAACGATTTGATCCCGGTTTCTTGGAATGAAGGGAAAATAATGTATGAGGGCGTGGATATCCTTTCAAAGAACATTAATACAATCGCACTGCGTAAAGAAATCGGCATGGTTTTTCAAAAACCGAATCCATTTCCTAAATCAGTCTATAACAATATCGCGCATGCTTTACGATTCTATGGAATCCGCAAGAAAAAGCAGTTAGATGAAATCGTCGAAGAAAGCTTGCGGAAGGCTGCCTTATGGGACGAGATTAAAGACAGGCTGCACGATTCTGCTTTATCGTTGTCAGGAGGACAACAACAGCGACTTTGCATCGCCCGGACACTTGCAATGGAACCTAACGTACTACTGCTCGATGAACCTTCATCTGCTCTGGATCCGATTTCCAATGCCAAAATTGAAGAGTTGATTTTGCAATTGAAGGAAGACTATTCGATTGTTATTGTCACGCATAACATGCAACAGGCTTCCAGAATCTCGGACAAAACAGCGTTTTTCTTGAATGGATCTGTCATTGAATATGGAGAAACCGAGAAGATTTTCACCAATCCGGATCAAGAAAAGACAGAAGATTATATTTCTGGCAGATTCGGATAAAGGGAGGGAACAGAGACATGAACAAGACAACAACCACAGTGAAACCGGTTTTTCATGTACAAGACATGAACTTATGGTATGGAAACAACCAGGCATTGAAAAATGTCCATCTCGAAATTCCGGAGAATGAAGTGACGGCGGTAATCGGGCCATCTGGATGTGGAAAATCGACTTTTGTCAAAACGTTGAATTTGATGGTTAAAAGGATTCCAAGTGTTAAATTATCAGGTGAACTGCATTTTAACGGACAAAATATTTTAAAAGACAAAGTAGATTTAGTTAACCTAAGAAAACAAATCGGAATGATATTTCAAAAAGGAAATCCTTTCCCGCAATCCATTTATGATAATGTAGCGTATGGCCCGAGAATACATGGAATGAAAAGGAAAAAAGAACTGGATGAAGTGGTGGAAACTTCTTTGAAGCAAGTTGCTTTATGGGACGAAGTGAAGGATCGCTTGAACAGTTCTGCTCTTGGTTTATCAGGCGGACAGCAGCAACGTCTTTGTATTGCCCGTGCAATTGCCACCAAACCCAGTGTTGTATTGATGGATGAACCCACTTCGGCTTTGGATCCGGTTTCCACTCTCCGGATCGAGCAATTGATCAGCGAACTGAAGAATCAATACACCATCGTCATTGTGACCCATAATATGCAGCAGGCTGCGAGAATATCTGATCAAACAGCATTCTTTCTTCATGGCGAAATAATAGAAGCTTCGGATACAGATAGTTTGTTTTCAGTGCCATCCGACAGACGGACAGAAGACTATATAAGCGGCCGGTTCGGTTAATTCATAGGAAAGAGGAGATAAGATGGTTGCAAGAGAACAGTTCCAGGTAGAATTGACTGCGTTAAGGAGCCAAATAATCAGTCTTGCCCACGAAACGGAAAAAATGCTGGAAAAGTCTATGGAAGCATTGTATAACCAGGACATCGACCTGGCCAACGAGATAATCGAATACGATAAGCAACTGGATGAAAAGGAGCTGAAAATCAATGAAGATGCGATTTTGATGATTGCCCGGCAACAGCCCGTTGCAACAGATTTACGAAGGTTGATCATCGCTTTGCGCATTTCCTCTGATTTAGAAAGAATGGGCGATAACGCAAAAAACATAGCGAAAGCAGCCATTCATTTAGGCGAACACCATGGACTGACAATCCACCCCGCCTTAAATGATATGAAGCAAACGGCTTTAAAAATGGTGGACCTTTCCGTCAAAGCTTTTGAATATGAGGACATCACTCTGGCGAGAAAACTGGCGGAGCTGGATGATCTTGTCGATAACATGTATGGTGAAGTAGTAAGGGAAATGCTCGAAAAAACGGCGACGAACCCACAAAAAATACAACACATCATGCAGATGGCTTTTAGCGCAAGGTACATTGAACGTTTTGCCGATCACACCACCAATATCGGTGAAAGCATCCTTTATTTGGTTAAAGGGGAAACATTGGACTTAAATAAATAGTCTATAAAACCAAATGTGGCCGACACAAGGGGATCAAGCAAAGAGGAGCAGGGACAAAAGCATAGTGCCAAAGTAGAAACCGGACGATTCCACAATTGGTCCGGTTTTCTCGTAACCTGGCTTAGCGCACTATCAAACAAAAGGTTAAAAGAAGTTTCTCTGTCAAATGTGGTGGTGCGATTTTTCTTCCACCCTCTCTTTATCGAAAGGCTCAGAACAGCTATTTTACTCAGACCGCAATAAACCCGCTTTCCGCGGGCGAACGCCCGAGCCTCCTCGCAAAACCCGCTGCGGGGTCTCGGCGGCCCGTTTTTCCGCAGGAGTTTCGCTTATTTTCCACTGCTACGCTATTTCGCTCTATAGAGCCTTTTTAACTGCTTGCTGCCATAAGATTTTATGCTTTAATCGTTCAAAGTCTTTGATGCCAAAAAAATCTCGTTTTAAAACGAATACGTGTCTTCTTTATCTACCTTTCCTGTGACCTTGCACACTGCAGGAATACCCATCACGACAGGGACACCACCACATTCAGTATAGAGCCTAAAAGAAAAGGGTATCCAAATCAAAAAACGAGCGAATTCTAAGTGCTATTCGAATTCGCTCGGTATCGCTTTGAGTGCCATGTCAGGCTACTTTACATGCGGATTTTCCTTATATACACACCGCCATCGTTCAAGCATGACGCTCAACGGGTGATTGTTTCAGCAATCTCTTGATAAGACATGTCTTCTTCTATATGAAACTCACCGGTCTGGATTGCGGTACTATAATTTTGATCGGTTAAATAATCAGTGAAACTCTGTCGGTCTTCCACTATACCTGCTTTATAGAGGGTATCGATGATTTCCTCCGTATTCATACCCGGTTTGATTTGTAAGTCTATACTGGCAGGTGTCTTTCCTTCTTGTTCCTCCGTTTTTTCTTCGTCTTCCTCGTCTGCTGGTCCGGCTTGTTCATCATCTTTTGATTGTTCTGTCTGTATTTCGTCCAGCGTTTTAACGACATATCCTTCTGCTTCCAGCTTGTTAACCATCTCGGAAGCCGGCATCTCTGCATTTGATTGTTTTGTTTCTGTCGGTTTTCCTTCGATATAATAGCTGACGCCAAGCACGAATACAGCACTCAAGAGGCCAAGGGCGAATGCCCTTATCGGTTGCTTCATCCTGATTCTCCTTATCTCTTTGAAGAAAATTGTTTTATAATGGAATGTATGTCATGCTCATTCAAGGAAGTTTCCCTGGCAATTTGTTCGACTGACTTTCCCTGGTGATTGAGTTCCAGGATTGTTTGGTACATGGGCGGCGTTGTGCCTTGTGAAGCAGGATTGGTGTTTTCCATAAAATCCATGTCGTCCGCAAGCAGTTCTTCTTCCAGAATTCTTAGCTTTTTCTTCATTTGATAGGATTCTTGCATGGAAGAAATGGAAAGCTGCTCTAATTGCTGTTCGATGTCTTTGAATCGGTCGTTCATAAAAAAGGATAAAATCAATAAAATGATGGATACTGCCAATAAGGCAGATAGTGCATAAACCATGGTAATTCCTCTTTTCTTAAATACTTTATATGAAAATCCTACTGAACTCACATATATATAATAGAAGTGCGACCAGTCCTTTTACCTGGATGAAGACACAGGAATCTGGAACTTACCGTTTTATACTATTTCAAAACTTGTTTCGTTTTCCTGTTAAATGGCGAAAAAATATCAAGCATAAAGTTCTTGCTTATGGTTACTGAAAGAAGTATTGGTTGTTTCCATTAACAGTTATATCATATTCTATCGATTATTTGAATGCTTTCTGTTAAGAGGTTGAAATTGTTATGTTTTTTTGGTAATATTATTAAGTCTGAAAAATGATATGTAAGATTGAAATGTTGATTACATTTGAAGAAGGTTTGGAGGGATAAAGAATGCGTGTAAACATTACACTTGCTTGCACCGAAACTGGTGACCGCAACTATATTACTACTAAAAATAAACGTAAGCATCCAGAACGTTTGGAGCTAAAAAAATATTCTCCACGTTTGCGTCGGCATACACTGCACCGCGAAACAAAATAAGCTTACAGTAAATCCGGTTCACCCGGAAGCTGTATGTGTTAAAACCCTCACCAACATAGTTTGGCGGGGGTTTTTATTTGTTGAATTCATGAATCTCCTCATTTAAATGACGCGAAAATTGGCTCAATACTGAATGTGGTGGTGTCCTCTTTCTTGATGGGTGTTCCTGCATTGTGCAAAGAAATACACTCATTCCCTCTGCGGCCTGAGTAAATTAGCTGTTTTTAGAATGCGCTTTCGAAAAAGAGAGGGTGGAAGAAAAATCACACCACCACATTTGAGAGAGAACCGGAAAGTTGCGGAAGCTTACCAAGCTTGCTTTTCATTTGATATGATGGAATCAAAGCATGGCAAAGCGAGCATTAAAGGATAGGGGGCTGGGTAATGAAAAAAAGCGAATGGAGGACGATGGCTAAACAATTGCTAAAAGACATGCCTGCTGAAAAAAGGGAATCGATAGAAACAAAGTTGGCGTCACACTTATTCGATTCGGTTTATTGGAAAAGGGCCAATACAATTGCTTTGACTGTCTCCCAACATCACGAATGGGATACCAGGATGATCATCGAAAGGGCGTGGAAGGAAAAGAAAAACGTTTGTGTCCCCAAGTGTTACCCGAAAGTTCCGGAAATAATATTTTATCATTTGAAGTCCTATGACCAATTAGAGTGTGTTTATATTGATTTACTGGAACCAAATCCTGATGCAGCCCAGTCTATCCCGAAGCAGCAAATTGACCTGGTCATCGTCCCGGGCTTATTGTTTGATCGGCAAGGCTATAGGATCGGCTATGGCGGGGGATATTACGATCGCTTTCTATCCGGTTTTTCAAATTCCACCCTTGCTTTGACAAGTAATGAACAGTTAATTGATGAGGTTCCAAGAGATACTTACGATATTGCGGTTGATCATCTCATAACGGAAACAGGATTGATATTTTAGAAAGCATAAAATTGATTCACCTGGTGCATGATAAGAGCATCCAGTGAGAAAGGGTGTAGAACATGAGGTCATTTCTGATTGCATGCTCGATCATTATCACCGCCGGTATGATTTTTCAAAAACGATTTAAAATACTTAACGCACTGCTTGCAGTCAATACACTGCGAAAGCTTGCTGTGACTGTTTCGATGAACATTCCGTATGTGCGGTCAAAAATCATGCCTGCTATTTTAGGGCGCTCAGCATCATAAGCTGAGTGTCTTTTTTATGAAGCAAATTAAGTGATTTGACTTCTACACTTATAGTATAAACTGCGACATAGTTTGAATGCGTCTTCCTTTTGTTGAGTTGGAGTTCTACGCTGCGAAAATACCCTGCGCTTTCCCCGGGCGGCTGGTGAGCTTCCTCGAGCTGACGCTCTGCGGGATCTCACCGAGGCCTTTCCTCCCGAGGGAGTCACCGGGTATTTTCTTCGCTGGGAACAGCTTTCTGTTTAGAAACGCCTCGAAATTTTTATTCATGGTACTCTATGCACCGTATCATCAAAAGACATTGCCAGGGAACAAGCAGAAAGTCCAAGAACAGGATAATAAATGGAACTTCAACTATCTATTTATGAAAAGAAGTACACATTTCCTGACAAAAGCTTTTAAGATGGCTTGTTGGGACTCAAAGTCTCTAGGTTTGCGATAACACCATGCTTCTTGGCGTAGGTAGCATGCGTAGACTCCAGCGGGAACAGCGCGAGCTGAAGATCCACTAGGTAAAGCGGTTTTCTTTACCTAGTTAGCTGAAGCCGTGCCCGCGGAAAGCGAAGTATGCTACCGAAGCGGTGGTTAGCACGCTTTTTGAATAGGACATTACAGTTACTGCGCATTTTCTATCTCCAGTGCATATACAATAATTTTTTCATTATTGGTCCTGTTTTAAAAAAGTGACAGAGAGGAGCTAGTGGACAAGGCGGTTCATCCTTTTCATCTGAGTGGCGAGACGATCACAGGTTGGTTTTTTGTCATTGAGACGGTCATACATGGTAAGATAAAAGGGAGAGGGAGTGGCATCATGTATGTACAAGATGAATATTATTTTTTGAATTTAGCTAATGACTTGGTCCATGACCATGACTATGAAATACTCCATATCGATCAGGACAGTCAGGAGATTTGGCTCGAGAAACAACAAAAAGATACATCGAATGTCATCCGGCTGTATCATAAAAGTTTTGATTGGGGAAACCATTTAAAAAATGACATGGCTCAAGTCATTTATAAGGTGCAAAATTTACGCAAACTGCTTGGTGGCAAAAAAGTGAAAATACACGATGTATATGTGGCAGCACAACCCCCTGTCGATGATTGGGAATCCTTGAAGAAACCGTTGCTTGTAAAGGATAAAAAGCAGACAGAAATGCATGTGTATTATTTGGACGAAAGGAACCGTATAAGTGAAAAGCATCGATTATATGACAATTTGGGACTTGATGATCGACCGTCCGTGCAGTCCGACAACGAAGGAACAATGGAGCGCCAGTCATATGAATTGAAAAGCCTTTTAAAAAAACGCCTGGTTGAACAACAACAGGCCGAGCAGTCAGTATTCCAGAAGGGGCGTCCTTTGTTTACATATATCTTACTTGCGATCAATGTCCTTTTATTTTTTTTATTGGAGAGGCATGGAAGCAGTTTAAATACACAGTCACTGATCGAGTTCGGCGCAAAGTACAACCCGGCAATCCTGCAAGGAGAATGGTGGAGGCTCATTTCTTCCATGTTCCTTCATATAGGTGTTGTCCACTTGCTCATGAATATGATTGCTTTGTTTTATCTCGGCACAGCGGTAGAAAGACTCTATGGATCAAGCCGGTTTATCATAATCTATTTTCTGGCCGGATTAACAGGCGGTCTTGCCAGCTTTGCCTTCAACACGCAAGTTTCGGCCGGTGCATCCGGAGCTATATTTGGTCTTTTCGGTTCTTTGCTTTATTTCGGTGTGCTTTACAAGCGGTTGTTTTTTCGGACGATGGGCTGGAACCTTTTGTTTATATTGGCTTTAAATATTGCTTTTGGTTTGATGATGCCGCAAATTGACAATGGTGCACATATCGGAGGGTTGCTTGGCGGTTTTTTGGCCTCTGCTTTCGTTTCCCTACCCGGTAAAAAGAAATGGTTGAATCAATTGGGGGGATTCCTGCTTTACCTTTTAATGGCAGGCGGTCTGCTATTTTATGGTATGCACTTTTCAGCTGCCAATCTTCTTCAGCTTGCCCAGCAATCCTTAGACCAAAAAGAATACCAACGCACCATAAACTATACGGAGAGAGGGCTTGAAGATGGGACTGAATATCAGGCCGAGCTTTTATTTTACCGATCACTGGCACATTTGAAATTAGATGAAACAGAAGCAGCAATCGATGATTTAGAGAAGAGTCTGGAAGCGAAACCGGATTTTGCCGAGGCGCATTACAATTTGGCTTTGTTGTACGCCAGCCATGATCAAATTGACAATGCGAAACAACATGCAGAAAAAGCTTTGAACCTGCAACCGGATAACGATGATTTTGGGAATCTGGTTCACCGTTTGTCATCGAATGAAGGATAGGCCTGCAGCAGTTGCTGTTTTTCTTCGTTTTCATCTTGAAAGAGCACCATTAAATGACTTCCATCATTCGCAAATAAAAGCAAAGGGATGAACGTATTGATCGGTTGCTTGTTATTTTGACTGCCTGCAATTCCAAGGATGTAATGTTTATAGAGTCCTTCCCAAAGCTGTCCGATGACCTGTTGACTTTCCGTGTCTGTCAATCCCGGAAGTGGCAGGTCTTCGTATTTTGCCAAATCTGTAAGTGGAACGATGGTATAACTATCAACCGGAATATCAAAGTGATTGATCAGCTGGTTCCAATGAAAACTGAGTTGCTGGTTGGTGGCTGTATCAAGTGTATGCTTCCATTCTTCCTGATTTTTATTTAGAGGCTGGTCAAAAGATTCCAAGGCTGTATGCGGAGAATCAATAACATACAATTCATCAGAGGACATTGCCTGGATGCTTTTGATCTTATCATCCGGATAATGAATCTCTCCGTGATGAAAAGTGATGGCTTGGAAATGACTGCTGTCTTCCCCGTGGATAGGGGACTTTTGTTCAATGGTTTGTCCGTTCTCTTTCCATTTACTAAGGATTCCTTTCAATTTTCCGTCTATATACAATAAGGAAACATCCTGCCGCAAATAAATAGGGCGTTCTAATTCTGAGGCTTCCTGCCAACGTACGCCGTATTCATCTGTATCTATTTCGGACAAGATTTTCAGTTCTGTATGATAAGAAGAAAATGACACTTTATCGTCCAATGGAAAGTATTTTAGTACTGTTTTCTCTTTGTCGGTGAGGAAAAATAAGCTGGCAGCAAGTAAGGCGGCAAATAAAATGACCGGAATGAGCAAGTTTTTTTTCATGTAACTACTCCTTTAACAGCTTGTCATTTGTTGCTTAATTGAATATATGTGCCGTATAGGAGTTATATGAAACGAAGCTGGTTGTAAGTTTATATGCCGAAGGGGTCATAGTGTTGTATTTTTTTCCGTATGGTTCGAACCTAAACGGTACAAGCTAACAGTGTTAAAGAAATCACCATATAGGATGAGAACATGGACAACGAAACGAAAAAGGTACCAGTACATCGTGACCTGGAAAAAAATGTTGAATACATGCGAGAGCGCCTCGGAGTGGACAAAAGCTTCGATGTCATTCACATGGACTTGGAGTATGCAGGAAGGAAAATGGCTTTATTTATGGTTGATGGCTTTGTCAAGGATGATATCCTCCATTTATTGATGAAGCTTCTATCAAGACTTGAGCCAGATCAGTTGGACCCTGACCCACTTGAAAAACTGCTGAAAACGCATTTGCCTTATATCGAACTGGACAAGTCAGAGGATTTGGATAAAACCGTGGATACGGTACTGGCCGGGCCAACAGCATTGTTAGTGGATGGAATCCGTTATGCCATCATCATTGATGCACGTACTTACCCAGTCAGGAGCCCCGACGAACCGGACTTGGAAAGAGTGGTAAGGGGATCGCGTGACGGCTATGTAGAAACAATTGTCTTTAACACTGCTTTAACCAGAAGAAGAATTCGTGACCGTTCATTGCGTATGGAGTATTTAAGTATAGGGAGAAGATCCAAAACAGATATTTGTCTTTGCTACTTGGAAGACATTGCCGACAAACGCAGAGTGGAGACGTTAAAAAAACACCTGAAGAAAATCGATACAGACGGTCTTCCGATGGCAGAGAAGACCATTGAAGAATATCTTTGTGGAAGACATTGGAATCCCTATCCGACTATACGTTACACAGAACGTCCGGACACGGCCGCGGCCCACATTTATGAAGGGCACATATTGGTGATTATCGACGGGTCGCCCAGTGTTATGATCACACCTGCCACCTTCTGGCATCATTTACAGCATGCCGAAGAATACCGGCAAAAACCTCTGGTAGGGGCCTATCTGCGGATGGTTCGTTTTGTTGCAGTGATCGCTTCCATTTTTATTCTTCCTTTATATTATTTGCTCTCGACAAGGCCGGAATTGCTTCCGGAGGCACTTGCTTTTATCGGACCGAACGAAGACGGCGCCATTCCGATATTGATCCAGTTTTTGATAGCAGAAGCAGGAATAGACATGCTTCGGATGGCGGCGATCCATACACCTACTGCGTTAGCGACTGCACTTGGACTTGTCGCGGCCATATTGATTGGACAAGTTGCTGTCGAAGTGGGGCTGTTTTCTTATGAAGTCGTGCTATATCTTGCAGTAGCGGCGATTGGAACATTTGCTACACCTAGTTACGAGCTCAGTCTTGCTAATCGCATATTCCGGATTGTCCTTCTTATTGTAACAGCTATTTTTGGAGTGAAAGGCTATGTTGCAGGGATTACGATTTGGATTTTTTACTTGGTCCGGATAGACTCTTTCCGGATTGGCTATCTATGGCCGTTCTTTCCATTTTCTGCCCGGCCGTTGCGAGATATTGTGCTTCGCTCTCCGATTCCATTGAAAAACAGAAGACCTACATTTTTAAATCCACAGGATCCCGATCGATAACGAGGTGTGTAAGGTAAGCCTGCAGAAACAGAAGATGTTCCTGCAGGCTTTTCACTGTTTTTGCGAGCCCTGATCATTAAGTGTCATTCTGCATAAACTGACAATTAGTGGTTAATCATTCCCAATCGTTTAAAAGATTGGTATAATGTTTTTTGGTGATTTAATATGAAAACGATTTATGATATACAACAATATTTAAAAAGATTTGGCACTTTCATTTACTTGGGGGATAGAATCGCAGACCTCGATATGATGGAAGATGAAGTAAGGGAATTATACAAAGCGCAGTGTATGGAAACAAGGGATTTTCAAATGGCAATCCTTTTGTTGAAACAGGAGAAACAGAAGCTGAGGGAACAACAATGAGGGGGAATCGGAATGGCAGAAAAATACGCTGTCGGCGTCGATATCGGCGGGACTACTGTAAAACTGGCCATTATTAAAGAAAGCGGCGACATTGTGGAAAAGTGGGAGATTGAGACCAACCTTGAAAACAATGGTTCATCCATACCGGAAGATATATGGTCTTCCGTTGCCAAAACAATAAAGGCGATTGGCTTGCGCTCATCTGATTTGATTGGAATCGGAGCTGGTGCTCCTGGATTTGTCGACACAGATACCGGGGTTGTAGCTGTGGCTGTCAATATCGGGTGGAAAAACTTTGCATTGGCCGAAAATCTTGGCCAGTTATCAGGTTTGCCGGTGGTCGTCGATAATGACGCCAATATTGCTGCACTGGGAGAAAATTGGCTTGGGGCAGGAAACCAGGCAGAAAATTTGATAGCAGTCACAATCGGGACAGGCGTCGGCGGTGGGATAATCGCAAACGGACAGGTGATAAATGGAGTAAATGGAACAGCGGGGGAAATCGGCCATATTACAGTTGAAACAGACGGTGCCCCTTGCAATTGCGGTCGTAATGGATGTTTGGAAACTGTTGCTTCTGCAACCGGCATTGCCAGGCAGGCTGAGCAATATATTAAATCGAACCAGGAAACATCTCTGCTAACGGCATATAAAGAGAACGGAAGAGTTACCGCCAAGGATGTATTCGAGCAAGCAAAGAACGGAGACAAAATTTCTGAAGTGATCCTGGAACGGGTAACGGATGTTTTGGGCCTGGCAATTGCTAATGCGGCCACGGTGGTAAATCCATCCAAAATCGTGATTGGAGGAGGGGTATCCAAAGCGGGGGACCAGCTCCTCGTCCCGCTCCGGAAAGCTTTTGACAAATTTGCATTGCCCCGGATCAGCGGCGCTGCTGAATTTGTAACGGCTAAATTGGGCAATGATGCGGGGGTAATCGGCGCAGCCTATTTAGTCAAACAGGAAATGAGGGCATAAACGATTTAATCAATACAAAAAAATAAGCCTTAAGAGGGTTTATTTTTTTGCCAATGTCTATTAAAATATAGAAATATTAAAAAGACGTAATTTTTTTCTTAAAAAAATGAAACCTTCTTTTAGGAGGACACGTCTTATTATTAGTGTTTATTTATTATGGATGGTGGAATATAAGTTAATAATGTAAACCGGATGTAAATTGATCATGATATGCTATCAAACTATGAAAATAGAGTTTTGTTGTTAGGAGGAAGAAAGCATGTACAAGAAATTGTTTAATATACCGTTGTATATTATTGCAACAGTGCTGTTTGGTTTAAAAACGTACATTGTTTATCGATTTATTTTTGAGATATCGCTTGATAATTGGATGCAGGAATTCATCCTGTTTGTGAACCCTTTTGCTTCTGCATTTTTGGTATTCACGTTGAGTGTTTGGTTTAAAGAAAGAAGACAGATGAAATTCTTGCGCTATGCTGCGCTGATCGGGACACTGATCATTTATTTCAACTTGATCTTTTACCGGAATTTCACCGACTTTATCACCATCCCTGTTCTATTCCAGGGAAGCAATGCAGCTGACTTGGGTTCGAGTATTATGTCGCTTGTCCATATACCGGACTTGTTACTGTTTCTCGATGTTGCCATCATCTGGGTACTGAGCAGAAAGTATCCGTCCGTAATATCGGCAGGATACCATAAGCGAGGAAAAACTCTTGCTCTCAGTGTTTCTCTTTTATTCTTGCTTTTCAACTACACACTTGCCGAAATTGAACGTCCGCAGCTGCTGCAGCGTACATTCGACCGGGAATACCTGGTGAAAAACATCGGATTGTTCAACTATCACATCTATGATGCAGTATTACAATCCAAAACGAAGGCCCAGCGGGTTTTCGCAGATGGAAATGAAATGCCTGAAATAACAGAGTATGTTGATGAACATGTTCAAAACAAAGAGAAATCAGATATGTTCGGAGCAGCCAAAGGTAAAAATGTCATTTTTATCTCACTGGAGTCAGTGCAGAACTTCGTCATCAATAACAAAGTGAATGGTGAAGAAATCACACCGTTCCTAAATGATTTAATTGATGAAAGTTATTACTTTGAAAACTTCTACCACCAAACCGAGCAGGGTAAAACATCTGACTCCGAATTTTTGATTGAAAACTCCTTATATCCTTTGTCGAGGGGGGCAGTTTTCTTTACACACGGTCAGAATGAGTACCATGCATCGCCGGAAATCTTAGGGGAAAATGGATATTTCACATCTGTATTCCACGCAAATAATAAGAGTTTCTGGAATCGGGATGTCATGTATGACAGCCTTGGCTATGATAAGTTTTTCGATGTGGAATCTTACGAAGTGACAGAAGATAACTCGATTGGTTGGGGGTTAAAAGATAAACCATTCTTTGAACAATCGATGAAATACCTACAATCACAACAGCAGCCTTTTTACTCCAAATTCATTACGCTAACCAACCACTATCCGTTTGATTTGGAAGAGGAAGATGCTTCGATTGATAAGTATGATTCGAATTCGAAGACATTGAACCAATATTTTCCGACTGTACGTTATACGGATGAAGCTGTAGAGCAATTCTTCAAGGATTTGAAAGAATCCGGCCTATATGAAGATTCGGTTATCGTATTGATGGGTGACCACTATGGTATTAGTGAATTCCATAACAAAGCCATGGGTCAGTACCTTGGCAGAGAAGTAACACCGTATGAACACATTCAATTACAGCGTGTACCATTCTTTATTCACATTCCTGGAGAAGAGGGCGGCGTCATCTCGGAGGTTGCTGGTCAAATCGATGTGAAGCCGACAATTTTAAGCCTGTTGGGAATTGAAAGCGACGACGATATTACCTTCGGAACGGATTTGTTTGCCAAAGATCGTAAAGAGTTTATCGCCCTTCGTAATGGAGATTACATCAGTGATGACTACATCTATACAAAGGGACAGTGCTATGATCGTAAAACCGGAGAACTGCTTGAATCCGATCCAACTGGTTTGGAACAACAAAAAGATGATCAAAGCGAAGGCTTATGTGAGCCTGTTAAAGAAAAAGTAGACAAGGAACTATCTTATTCCGATAAGATAATTTACGGAGACTTGCTCCGATTCTATGATTTCAATGACGAAGAAGACGATCAAGATGAGCAAGTAGAAGAATAAGAAAAAGAGTCCGGCACAAAAGCGTCGTGACTAAATTAAAACCCGAACGATTCCTAGATTCGTTCGGGTTTTCTTTTTTTTATGGCCATGATTTTGCCCCGCCACTTTTCAAATAAAGATAAAAGTAAGGACTCAATGCTGAATGTGTTGGCGTCTCCTGTCGTGATCCAGATTCGAACAGGGCAAAAAATACACTCAGCCCTCTCTCTTTGTTACCCTAAAGTTGATGACACCAAAGAAAAAGAGAGGGATATGAGTTGAAACGTCATATAAGCAGGCAGTCCATAAGGTACTGGGAGATCCATTAATCATTGCCGACCGATTTCAATTCATGCTGCAAATTTATTGGGTTTGGATGAAATTCGTCGAGAAGTTAAACAAGAGGTTAAAGAGGTTGAAGAAGCGAAGCAGAGGAAGCCTGGGGAAATTCGGGCGACCGAGACCCTTCAGCGGGCTTGGTGAGAGCAGCCTATAGCGTTCGTTCGCGGAAAACGAGCTTATGTCCTCTGCGACTTGATGACATTATCACTATTTTGATAGAAGGAGCCTTTCGATAAAGAGTTAGTGGCTTGAAAAACAACACCACCACATTTGACAGAAAACCGTTTAGATTTCAGTGATGTCTAGCTGGTATTGAAACAGGATGTGGCTGTTTTAGCCTACATTCCTTTAGACAGGCGGTTACGCTTTTCTTTAACTGCAAATCTTGGAAAAGGGCATAGGAAAGAGTATGAGTAGGACATGAAAAAATCCCTTGACCAAAAGGACAAGGGATTTCATACTGACTTATTCAAGCTGGGATTATACGTTTTGAAACAATTCTGCCCAAATAGTCATAATGGAAAACCAGCCGAACACTAAGGTGGATAATCCGGCAAATAGAACAGCAAACATATTTTTAGCTTTCAATTCACGTAATACAGCAACAGCACATAAAATAGCTACAATCAATAACAGGATTGCCAATACCACTATCGATAACCTCCTTGAATTCCCGAAAAGAAAGTTTCAGGAACAATCAATATTAATATGTAGTAGATATGATCTCCTCATACATTCTAAAACAAATTAAATGATTTGTCGAGATATACAAAGACGATTTATACTGTTTTTAGAAGGAGTGGTGACATGAAGATAGAGAAAATTCCCCTTGGACCGTTAGGCACTAATTGCTACCTTGTCATGAAAGGACAGGAAGCAATGATTATAGATCCGGGAGGAGACGCTGATAAACTGAATGCGTATTTAAAAGAGGCAGATTTAAAACCTATTGCTATATTGCTGACCCATGCCCACTTTGACCATATCGGTGCAGTGGAAGAATTGCGGGATATGTACCAGATTCCTGTGTATGTACATAAGGCAGAGTCAGACTGGCTGTCAAATCCTAATCTGAATGGCTCTGCATTATTCCGGATGGAACCGATATCTGCCGCGCCTGCTGACAGTTTTATAAGTAGCGGTGAAATGTCGGTTGGTTCCTTCGTATTCAACATACTGGAAACCCCTGGTCATTCACCAGGTGGGGTGGCTTTCGTTTTTTCTGAGGAAAAATGGGTAGTCTCAGGTGATTCCTTGTTTCAAAGAGGAATTGGGAGAACTGATTTACCCGGCGGGGATTTTGAAGTGTTAGTGGAAACGATTAAAAGTAAATTGTTCAGCTTGCCTGATGATTATACAGTTTATCCAGGACACGGTCCAGAAACCTCGATCGGTGACGAAAAACTGCATAACCAATTTGTCGGCTGAACATAAGGCAGGAATCAGGAAAAAAAGAAAAGCTCTGGCCTTTTTGAAAAGGTCCAGAGCTTCCTGTTTTTAGTGCCCAAATCCGGGAACGAGTATGAAGTTCGTATAATAGGTAAAACCAATAAAGAACAGGGTGCAATAGCCACCGAATAAGTACATGTACATGCGTTCTGAAAGCTTCAAATAGCTTACAGCAATAAAGAAAACTGTTTGAGCAAGGAATAACACAGCAAGGCTTTCCATATCACCTATATAAAACATGACTGTGAAAATACCTGTCCAAAAAGAAAGAACGCGATACATTCTATCCATACTTTTCCCCTCCTTTTCAAGGTTATGTATCATGATTATTATAAACGAGTATGATAAGATTGTAAATCAATCTTATCGTTTCTGGGAGAGAAGGGAAATCCACCAAAAAACAAACTGGGCTAGCTGGATTCGAACCAGCGAATCACGGGATCAAAACCCGCTGCCTTACCGCTTGGCTATAGCCCAATGATTGTACAGTGATAGGATGGATATTTGGAGAGTAAAATATACGTCTTTTCTCCAAAAAATTTGAACACAATGCCACCATTCAGCCTGTTATTCTATATGAATAAACGAAACCAGTAATTCCAGTTTTTTCTTATGCATTTTTCACTTTTGTCGGTGAGGTGTATGCTCCTTGATTTATGATATCCACTGCATCATAAACAGCTTCCCATTTCTAACTCGCGGAGACAATCAGCTTCCTCTTCTTGTACTTGCGTGAAGCTTGCCGATGAAAAAAATCCCCCTTAAACAATTTGGCTGTCGAACCTGGAAAGGAACAGAAAGAAATAGCTGCAGGATCGAAAAGGGTTTCGAGTGTCAGAAGTGTAGCAGGAACTACATTTTATTGTGGTTGATCAAATAAAATATTTGTTCTTAAACAGCAAAAAATGAAACGGTTGTCCCTAAGTCTCCGACCATTTGCGGGACAACCCTCACTACAAAAAAGAAATAATGAATCGGACCGCCTCCATCTCGGTAGAGAAAGGAGAATACTCGAATGGGGGAGATGAAAGTGAAAATCATATGGACTATGGCAGGTCTGTTCTGAAGTTAACCAATTTGTTGACGATGGTGCCTTTGTTTGTTTCCAAGGTGAATCTCGCTTTAAGGATTCCATCTTCTATCTGTTCGCACCGAATAGTGGCAGTGCCATATGGATAGGTGTAAGTCCGGGAACGGGGACAGTCTTTATCCAAAACAGACTGTTCAGTACGTAGTTGTTCTTTTCCCATTTGCAGCAGTGTATCCAACTTGAGTTGTTCATAATACTGATATGTTCCTAACTGCTGATTGTTGACTAGGGCGACAGCACTGATCAATGCCGTGATGATGACAACTGAGACAAAGGCAATATACGGGAAGATAAAGCCATTGTGGTTAAATTTTTCGTGTTTAAGGATAACGAATCTTTTTTTCATATTGATCTCCTCCCGCCATCACTATCGTTATGCTTAAGCCGGATTGTAACTGCTTTAAAGAAAAATCGGATATATCCCTCAGCAGTATTTCATGTCCTTCACCAGACACTTGTCTTCTTAATACCCCTCCATATTGGCTTACCGAAATAACTGATCCCTCTTCAGATTCAAAAAATAGATTGTTTCCTTTTACTCGAACCCCCACAGATTGTTCTGACTGATCAGCGAGAAATTGAAAGGTTAGTCTTACGGCTTGTTCCTGATAGTGGTTTCCCATATCAATCGATTGATAAAATATGCCGACACAGGGCAGTACCATTAATAAGATGGCTAACCCGAATAGGAGCGAAACAAACGTGAATCCCTTATTGTTTTGCGGGAAAGGCGTAAAGACAAACTTCATGTTCCTTTTGTTTTGCATCGTTCCATTCCGCACATCCTTTCGTCAACTCGGTTTCCTTGGTGAATGTATACATAACCTCAACACCCATTTTGCTCTCCTGATGATTATGGTTTTCCGGATTTTCTTGATGTTCTCCATAAGCAATTTCAATTAAATCGTCATGAAGTTGCGACAGCACTTGACGTTTTATCAATAATTGCTGGTCTTCCAGCTTGATGTAAAGGAAGCTTGGCAGGAGGGAAACGGAGACCATGAGAAAAACAGAGAAAACTGCCAATGCCTCGATTGTGGTGAATCCTCTACAATTCCTCATAGTAGTGTCTCCCTTTACCGAGCGGAAAGACCACTTTGTATCGACTTCTACCTGTGTGAATGATCATGGTCCCCGGACGTTTAATTGTTCCTTTGGAATTAAAGGAAAGCGGCATTTTAAGGGTTCGTAATTCGATTCGCCAGTTTTCCGGTATTTTTCTAGTCAGGATAACTTCCCCTGTACCGCCTGTGCGTATCGTGTATTCATGATGCTCTGCATCGATGTAAAGTGCACACTTTTCGGATGACAGCATTGCAGACTGCTGTAGGTAAATAAGATCGCTGTCGAACAACTGAAAGAAATCATTTATTTTTTGTTTTTCTAACATATGGACGGGGAGCGCGATACCCACGGCTGTTAGTGCAACCATACTGCCTAATACAATCATCACTTCGATGAAAGTAAAGCCTCCTGTTTTCATGGTGAGACTATCTCAACCTCCCCCGTCGGAGTAAGTTGGATTTTCTTCGATCCATTGGCACATGAATCTGTTTTTATATAATTTTCATCTAGCAGTTGAGAAATAGAGTCAGGTTCGTTGCCGTGATCCAATACGTAAGCCTGTATTTGGCTGGAAGTCATTTCTGCTAATGCGGTGCAGCCTTTTGACTGGACCTCTTCATTTTTGTCGGCGAGATTAGGCAAAATCAGTATCAAAAGAATGGAAATAATCGTCAAAACGATCAACATTTCAATTAAGGTAAAACCTTTCTCGTTTTTCATCACAATCTCCTTTGTCAGATTGAATTGATCAATTGGAACATTGGCATCATAATCGATAAATAGACAAAGATTATCAACCCTGCAAGAAGACAAAATGTAATTGGCTGGATCCAGGAAAGCAGCTTTTTCCATTTTTCCTCTAGACTTTCAGTTAAAAATTCGGCGTAAATCAGTAAATCGTGCTCCAATTCTTTGACATTGTTATTTTTAAGGAAAATGCTGGTTAGCTCCTTTTCAAAAAGGGGGAGACTTGGAAGAATCGTGGTGATATTGATTCCTCGATTAAGGTTCTCTGTTATGATCATCGCATAATGGGCAAGGATTGGATGGTGATTCTGCTCTTGCATAACGATCAGGGCATCTTTCATAGGCACAGTACTTTTCAAAAGGGCGCCTAAATGTATGGCAAACAAAAAAGTGGTTTTCATCCGTTGAAAGCCGAACACTACAGGGATCCTTTGAAGTATCTTTAGGTGCCGATCAATTGGTATCCGGCTCCTTAATGATAGCCAGACAGGGCCAAATAGGATGACGGCGGCAGCCATGAATGCAGAGAGCGTGAACAAAAAGTCGACGAAGAAAATAGAATAGGTGGTGACTGCCGGTGTATCCCCTGAAACAGAGAGGACCATTTGGGTAAAAGCGGGATAAACAGCAGTCTTGATGAAGTATAATAACACGGTGAAAAAAACAATCAGAATAAAAGGGTAGCGTGAAGTTTTTTGGAATTGGGCGTATTGGGAAAGCTGTTTCTCCATTGCCTGTGAACAATGGAAGAGCATGGATTCTAAATCGCCGTTTTTTCTGGCAAAATATAAATAGGAGATGATATTTTGATGGAAATGTGCTTTCTCGAAAGCCTTGTCGATTCTTTCCCCATCTGCCAAAGAACTAGAAATGGAACGGGAGGCTTTCTTTAACTTTGGGTCCCATTCAAGCATAAGAAGGGACTCCATCAAAGAATATCCACCTTCTATCAGTCTGGTGAGACGTTGCAGCAAGACAAGCTGGTCTTTGGTGGATAGTTTCATCCCGTGCTTAAAAACCAGTGTTGAAAATTGTCTGATCAGCATAGCCATATGCGTATGCTTTCCTCCTTAATCGGGCAAATGTAGGGAAAGCCGAGGAACGATAGGGATTGTTGCCGTTTATCGCCTTGACGAGGAGAGCATTTTCCAGCAACTCCAGCACGGCAGTGCGTTTAATATCGGAACCGGGCAGTCGTGTCGGCAATAATTGAAGAGCACAGACACCTAGCAATACTTGGTGAAGATCAGTCTCGCTGATTTCCATATCAATCAGGCGTTTGATCGTGCCATAGGCATTTTTGGCATGAAGCGTGGATAAGACGAGATGCCCTGTAAGAGCAGCCTGGACGGCAATCTGTGCCGTCCCCTTATCACGGATTTCGCCTATCATGACAATGTCTGGATCATGTCGGAGCGCCGCTTTTAACCCTGTTTGAAAAGTTAAGCCGGCTTTTTCATTCACCTGAACTTGAATAGCTTTGCATAATTCCTTTTCAATCGGATCTTCGAGTGTGATCACCTGGGGGGATAACTTATCGAGCAAGGATTGTAGCAAGGCATAAAGCGTAGTGGTCTTCCCGCTACCCGTGGGTCCTGTAAGCAGTATGATTCCGGATCTGGCTGAAACCAACCTGTAAAGCTTTGTTAACTGCCAAGGGAACAACAACAGCCGTTCGAGAGGAGGGGTGTCAGTTTGGGGAAGGATGCGGACGGCCAAACTTTCCGAATGTTTTACGGGGAGTGTGGACAATCGAAGGGAATAGGTCGATCCGTTTTCCGTTTTAAAAGGGATGGTACCGTTTTGCGGCTTACGTACTTCTCCTATATCCATACCTGAGGTAAACTTATAGTAACCGAGTATTTTTTTATAGTGTCTTACAGGTATCCTGCTGAAGAGGCTTCGTTCACCCCTGATTCGGAATGAAATTTCTGTTTCATCGGCAGATGGTAGGAAGTGGATGTCGGAGGCATGGGCTGAAATGGCTGCAGCAAGCAGTTTTTCGGAGAAGGTGACAGCGATTGTCACTTCTTTAATCACCTCACTTTCATTGGGGGATAAAGATTGATTCGACGAATCTTGTTTAATTCCTGCAATCAAATAAAAATATTCTACATAAAAATTAAAAGGGAGAGAATTATGAAAGCAATTTATCTTATTGGCTTTATGGGAAGCGGTAAATCAAGTGTATTACGATTACTGGCTGAGAAAATGGCTGTACCGGGACTGGATACAGATCAACAGATTGAGCAAACGACCCAGCGGACGATTCCCGAAATTTTTCAGAGCCAGGGGGAAATGGCCTTCCGCGAAAAGGAAACCGATACTTTGATGAAAATGCCTAAGACAGATGCAGTGGTAGCAACGGGAGGTGGTATTGTAGAGTCCGACGTAAACAGGAAGTGGATGAAAGAAAATGTTATCGTCGTTTACCTGCACACTACGTTAGATGAAATAGAGCGAAGATTAGGAAACGATCGGTCCCGTCCGCTCTGGAAAAAGCATGGTAAAGCCGCACTATATGAGAATAGATTGGGAAAATACCGCCAGACGGCAGACATATTGATCGAAACGGATGGAAAGAGTCCAGAACAGGTGGCAGAAGAAATACATCAGCTTATAAGAAAAGGAAAAACGGACATGCTAGACCTATAAGAAATTATCGAGGTGAATGAAGTGTCCGGAAACGATTACGTTAAGTTCATGACACAGGAAATCGTGAAATACATGGATACACCACACGACCAGAGGAAAAAGCAAAAACGCCTTAGCAAAAGAGAGCACAACGAAGTTTCTGATCATTGGCTGGGTTTACTTCCGTTTGCTTTTCGTCTACTCATGAAAAAGAAAAAGTAACAGACTGTTTATGGACTGTCTGTTACTTTTTTTAATTGGCATCAGCATTACTGAAGACGGGCGTGTGAAAAACATAGTGCTCCCTGCGATTAGCGGCTAAGGATTAGTTTTGTTCTTGTCGCCGAGCAGGTCCCCCTCTTCTGGATAAGATATAGTCCCGTTCCAAGTAGAAAGGCAACGTCAGGACATTGTACGGCTAGTTTTCCTTTCGCGTCATCAGTAAAAAACACATTCGGTGACAGATGTTTATCTTAAAGTTGTAAGACCTTTTGTTTAACTGCCCGAACTGACGACGTTCGAACTACCTTGGGTAAGATAAAAAAGGCCGCCATTGATTATGTCGATGGAAATCCGAGGACGGAACCTGCTTTCGATTTCATTCAGTGCCTGCTGTAACTGATTCTGTTTTTCTTCTTCTGCCTGCTCTTCCTTATAGAAATGCTCGAGTAGTTTTCCTTCGGCATAAAGGTGATCCCATGATTCTTTCGCCCAGGTGTAATCCTTCGTCCGAAGGTAATCCTGTACATAACGAATCAATCGTTGATAGGCACTTTTGTTGTGTATCAACGGAGATATGGTATAACAGTAATCAGGTATTGCCGGCTGCAGGTTTAATAGGGATAGTTTCTCCATCATCGGGCTGACCAACGTTCCGTTGATCAATTGCAGACCATAAGACAGCAATTCATCCTTTTTGTGCTTCCCTTGATAACTTACTTTGATATTCAACACTAGCCACGGAATTAGCGGCTGTCGCTGTATAGAAACAATTTGTTCATATTGTCTGGTTATTTTTCCTTGCCTTGTCAACGTACGGAAAATTTGATGCAATCTTGGACTGCCGAAATGTACCCATTCACCCTGTTCGTTTTGTCTGTCTGGATTTGTTATAAAAGTGATTTTCATCGGCTGCCCTTTTTGGCCGATTTGCTTGATGTAATGCCAATAAAACGGCCGATTCATAATCAGTTCATCCATTTCATCAGTCAATTGAATGGTCACTTTTCCATTGTCGTTTTCCAACAACTCGCATTGATTGGCAAGAAAGTAGTCGGTAAGAAATTCATGAAGATTCTCGATTGCCATTCCAATCCTCCTGTTCTTGTAATTGGTCTTGTCGCAAGGAAATGACGGAAGATAGATTATCCAGTTTGATTTTGGCCTCTCCTTCTGTTTCAGATTCCCTGAAGATGGTCTGGATTTCCTGTTCGACATCTTTTATGTCCAATTCGGCAAGAATGTCATCAAGATTGCCTACCACACGTTCAAACAAATGGATTTTTTCATACAATAAGTTCAGCACATGTTCTTCCATTGTGTTGCGAATCGCAAAGTTGTATATGTGGACATCCTGTTGTTGGCCGAATCGGTGTATTCTACCGATTCGCTGTTCTAATCGCATGGGATTCCAAGGTAAATCATAATTTATCATGTTATTGCAAAATTGAAGATTGATTCCTTCACCGCCGGCTTCAGTGGCAATCAAAACCTGTGCATGGTTTTGAAAAAGCTGCTTCATCCAATCCTTTTTGCCGCGTTTAAAGCCGCCCCGATAGGGAACAGAAGTGATACCATGCTGTTGCAGGTACCATTGCAAGTACAATTGGCTTGCTCTGTATTCCGTGAAGATGATGTACTTTTCCTCCGTGTCTCCGATGAGTTCAACCACCTTAGCGGCTTTCGCATGATGCGGCAGCTCTTCTATCACTTTCAGAAATTCTTGATAGGCCTCCCTGTTGGAAATTGCTTTTTCCTGCTGCAGCATTTTTTTCATGGACAAATAACAAGCTTCCCGGGAAGAACACAGTTCTCTTGTTAATGTAATAGAAGAAAAAGTGTCTGCTTCCCTGGTAATCGATGTTAACTGATTGTAAGCTTTTTGCTCAGCTTCGCTGAAAGTTATCCATATCGTCTTCACTTTCCTATCCGTCCAGTCCACCTTTGTATCTTGCCTGCGGTTTCGTACCATCACTTTTTGAATCAGCTGTTTAAGATGATCATCGTTGAATAAATTGTTACGATCTTTTCCGTAAGTGGCGGTAAAGTCTTCATAATTTCCGAGATGTCCAGGTTTCAAAATCGAGACAAGATTGAAAATGTCACTGAGTTTGTTTTGTACAGGCGTTGCAGTAAGAAGCAGGCAGTATTTCTTTTTCAAAGCACGAACGAACTCATAGTTCTTGGTTTTGTGGTTTTTGAGTTTGTGAGCTTCGTCTATTAAGATGAAATCGTATTCCTGTTCCAGTATTATATCGCGGTGGGGTTGTCGTTTTGCTGTATCAATCGAGCTGACAATGATGCTGTTTTGGTCCCATACCGGCCGTTTGCCTTGGGAGACGGCCGGTATGTAGAATTTTTGGCTCAGTTCGAGTACCCATTGGTTTACAAGGGAAGCGGGAACAAGAATCAGCGCTTTTTTAACCAATCCCCTGATCATGTATTCTTTTAAGATCAATCCGGCTTCTATCGTTTTTCCCAAACCGACCTCATCCGCCAGCAATCCCCTTCCGTTCATTTCCTCGATAATCTGTCTGGCGCAGTCGAGCTGGTGCGGTAAAAATTCCATATGCGGCAAATGTTTAGGAGCAGTCAACCCGGTGAATTCAGGCGTCAGTGTCGTTTGGGCTGCATGATAGGACATTTGAAAAAGTTTCCACGAAGAGAACGGTCCGTCCTGTTGGATAGCAGATTCCAATTCTTCTATAAAAGCATTGTCATTGTTAAGCTGAATGTTCATCCAGTTTCCCCCTTAAAAAATATTAAAAATTCTTTCCATACCGGCTAATTGCTATGGTATAATGATGCTGAATTTAAAAAAGTGTAAACATTATGACAGAATCACCCTGGTTGCGACATCATCCTTATTATGTCCGAACACGGTTAATTTAATATAGCGAATGAATATAAGAGGAGAGACTATCTGTGATGATAGCGCCGAAGGAGCAAACATAATGTGAATCTCTCAGGCAAAAAGACTCTTATAGGACGCAGCTCTGGAGAGTGTTTACGCATGTAAACCACCTAAGAAGCAAGCCAATCGGATTGGCGAAACTTTCTGGTGAAAGGACAGAGATTTTCCTGATTGGGAGAATCTCTGTCCTTTTATGTTTGATTTCTGCAATGGTGAATGGCTGCAGACAATTGTATTCCGTTTTAATCCTGAATGATTACTTAAGAAGGAGTTGAGAGAATGACAGAATTAAACAGAACCCCTTTATTTGCTGAATATGAGAAAAGTGGAGCCAAAACCGTAAATTTCGGTGGTTGGGAAATGCCGGTCCAATTTTCCGGGATCAAGAAGGAACACGAGGCTACAAGAATGGCGGCTGGCCTCTTCGATGTTTCTCACATGGGTGAGATTCTTATAGAAGGCCAGAATGCAGAACGTTGTTTGCAAAAGCTTTTAACGAATGATGTAGCGAAGCTTACCCCAAAACGGGCTCAGTACACCATGATGTGTTATCCAGATGGGGGTACGGTTGATGATTTGATTGTTTATCAACTCGCCGAGAAACGTTATCTGCTTGTGGTGAATGCGGCCAACAGGGAAAAAGATTATCAGTGGATTCAGGAAAATAAAATCGAGGGGGTTTCTATAAAGGATATATCAGATCAGTATGTTCAATTGGCTATCCAGGGACCAAAAGCTGAATCCATCCTACAAAAAATGACGGAAATCGATCTCTCCGCGATCCGCTTTTTCCGTTTTGAATCGGATGTCCCGTTTAACGATGTAGAAGGAACAGCTATCGTCGCACGTACCGGATATACAGGGGAAGACGGATTTGAAATATACATAGAACCCGGCGCTGGCATACAACTTTGGAGAAAACTGCTGGAAGAAGGTTCGCCAGATGGCCTCCAGCCGGTCGGACTCGGGGCACGGGATACGCTCCGTTTTGAAGCGAACCTTGCACTCTATGGTCAGGAACTTTCTTCGGAAATAACCCCGATAGAAGCCGGTCTCGGTTTTGCGGTCAAGACCGAGAAAGAGGCTGATTTCATCGGTAAAGATGTACTGAAAAAGCAAAAAGAGGACGGACCGCCCCGAAAATTAGTAGGCCTGGAGATGATCGACAAAGGAATTCCCCGTACCGGCTATGCTGTATTTGCAGGGGAAGAGGAAATCGGCTTTATCACTACTGGTACCCAGTCACCGACTTTAAAGAAAAATATCGGCCTTGCTTTAATCAGGGCGAGTCATGCAACGCAGGGAGAAGAGGTTTATGTGCAGGTGCGTAAACGGCTGTTGAAGGCCAAAGTAGTTCCTACGCCATTTTATAAAAAATCTTAAACACATCGCTAAGGGGGAGATAAAATGGAGTTTCGCTATTTACCGATGACTGATGAAGATAAGCAGGAAATGCTGCGTACGATCGGTGTCGAATCAACGGATACATTGTTTTCCGATATACCTGAACAAGTGCGTTTTCAAGGGGAACTGGATATAAAGGAACCTACCAATGAACCAGCACTCCTGAAGGAGCTGGCTGATTTATCAAGACGAAATGTCAACTTAAAGTCACATGCTTCCTTTCTAGGTGCAGGGGTTTATGATCACTACATCCCGTCTATCGTCGATCACGTCATCTCACGATCGGAGTTTTATACAGCATATACCCCTTACCAACCGGAAATCTCACAAGGAGAATTGCAAGCCATTTTTGAATTTCAGACGATGATTTGTGAATTGACAGGAATGGAAGTGGCGAACTCATCCATGTATGATGGACCGACCGCTTTGGCTGAAGCAGGAACTCTCAGTGCATCGCAGACGAAGCGGAAAAAAATCCTTGTGGCAAATACAGTACATCCAGAGTCCAGGCAAGTGTTAGCTTCTTATGCAAAAGGGCCAGGACTCGATATAGTAGAAATAGGACATAAGGATGGAACGGTGGATTTAGAAGCTTTGGAGGCAGAAATTGACGAAAACACGGCGGGAGTCATTGTTCAGTATCCAAATTTCTTCGGACAAATCGAGCCGCTTGCCGAACTGCAGAGGTTGTTAGAAGACGAGAAAGCGATGTTCATTGTTTCCAGCAACCCATTGGCATTGGGATATTTGACCCCGCCTGCGGCATTTGGGGCAGATATCGTAGTAGGAGATACGCAAGTTTTCGGAATTCCGGCTCAATTCGGCGGTCCGCATTGTGGTTACTTCGCGACAACAAAGAAACTGATGCGGAAAGTACCGGGGAGGCTGGTCGGTCAAACTACCGATGAAGACGGCCGACGGGGGTTTGTACTCACTCTGCAAGCAAGAGAACAGCATATCCGCAGAGACAAGGCGACTTCCAACATATGCTCGAATCAGGCTTTGAATGCACTTGCTTCATCTGTAGCAATGAGTTCTTTGGGAAAGCAGGGCATCAAGAAGATGGCGTGGCTTAATATGCAAAAGGCCAGGTACTTACATCAACAGCTTAAAGAACAAGGGATAGAGAGCGTTCTTACCGGACCGTTCTTCAATGAACTGGTTGTCGATATACACATGCCTGTATCGAAGATGAATGAACGCCTGCTTAACAAAGGCTTTATAGGTGGGTATGATTTGGCGAAGACGTATCCTGAATTTCCTACTCATATGCTGATAGCAGTTACAGAGAATCGAAGTAAAGAGGAAATGGATGCCTTCGCAAAAGAAATGGGGGATATTCATGGATAAACAAGACTTTCCTTTGATTTTTGAACACAGCAAGGCGGGAAGAACAAGCTACAGCCTGCCAGAACTGGAAATCGAGGAGTTCGACTTGAAAGAGGAATTCGATCCGGTTTACATTCGCGAGGAAGCACCAGATCTTCCAGAAGTAAGCGAACTGCAGATTATCCGTCATTATACAGCTTTATCGAAAAGGAATCATGGAGTGGATTCAGGATTTTATCCATTAGGTTCCTGCACGATGAAGTATAATCCGAAAATGAACGAGGATGTAGCCCGCATGGAAGGGTTCAGCCATATACATCCGTATCAGGATCCCAAGTCGGTACAGGGTGCTTTGAAAGTGATGTACGATTTACAATCGTCACTCGCAGCCATCACCGGTATGCACGAGGTGACATTGCAGCCAGCTGCTGGCGCGCAGGGAGAATGGACGGGGTTGATGATGATCCGTGCTTATCATGAAGCAAATGGCGAACTGAACCGTACCAAAGTTATTGTACCCGATTCCGCCCACGGCACCAATCCTGCATCTGCCACGGTCGCCGGTTTTGAAGCGGTAACCGTGAAGTCCAACGAACATGGAACGGTGGATTTGGAAGATTTAAAACGTGTAGTCGGTGAGGATACGGCTGCGTTGATGCTGACCAACCCGAATACGCTTGGTTTATTTGAAGAAAACATTGTGGAAATGGCGGAAATCGTACACCAGGCTGGCGGGAAGCTTTATTATGACGGCGCCAACCTTAATGCAGTTATGGGGTATGCCCGCCCTGGAGACATGGGATTCGATGTCGTCCATTTAAATCTTCATAAAACTTTCACTGGACCCCATGGAGGTGGGGGACCAGGTTCAGGGCCGGTAGGAGTGAGTGAGGAATTGGCACGGTTTCTACCTAAGCCGATTCTGTCAGAAGCGAATGGGGAATACTATTTTGAAGAGGACAGACCAGATTCTATCGGCAGGGTAAAGCCTTTTTATGGTAATTTCGGCATTAATTTGCGGGCTTATACGTATATCCGGACAATGGGAGCGGAAGGATTGAAAAAGGTAAGCGAGCATGCCGTTTTAAATGCAAATTACATGATGAGGCGCCTGCAGGAAGAGTATGAACTTCCTTATACCCAACATTGCAAGCATGAGTTTGTGCTGTCGGGAAAACGGCAGAAGAAACTGGGAGTACGGACGCTTGATATTGCCAAACGGTTGTTGGATTTCGGTTACCATCCCCCGACCATTTACTTTCCGCTGAATGTGGAAGAAGCGTTGATGGTAGAACCAACTGAAACGGAGTCCAAAGAAACACTGGA
Organism: Sediminibacillus sp. JSM 1682029; assembly: GCF_041366435.1. Lineage (NCBI taxonomy): Bacteria > Bacillati > Bacillota > Bacilli > Caryophanales > Bacillaceae > Sediminibacillus > Sediminibacillus sp. JSM 1682029. The sequence continues at coordinate 135,336 of NZ_JBEWYY010000002.1, read as the reverse complement.
TGGATTCATTGATACCATGATCCAAATCTCCAATGAAGCGAAGAATGACCCTGAACTTGTCCAAGAGGCACCCTATCATACGGTTGTGAAGCGAATGGATGAGACGACGGCGGCCAGAAAACCCGTTCTCCGTTACAATAGACCACAATAAAAAGAAAGCGGCTATCCGAAATAAGGATAGCCGCTTTCTTTTCATTGTCTAGCTCCAGTGCCAACCCCCTGAGGTCTTAAGGCAATCCTCTGTGTGGCAAAGAAGCGCCACTCCGAGTTTCGCCTTAAGCTTGTCGGAGGCCCAAACGATGTGGGTCATGCAGGCGCTGCCACAGGACGTGGCGGTTTTAGCCTGTACTCTCTTTAAACAGCCGCTTGCGCTTTTGTCCTTATATCTTCGATCTCGAAGTGTCTTTCCTTTTAGTACTGGGTAGATTTTGATTTTTTGATTTTGCCGTTCCATTTTTTGAAACCGCCCTGAAGCTGATACAATTCGTTGTACCCCTTCTTGTTTAAAAGAATGGCAGCTCTTGCGGTCCTTGTACCATTTTGACAATACATATAGATTGGCTGGTCTTTCCTTAATTCGATCAAACGGTTCCGCAGCTGTGAAAGCGGGATATTCCTTGCCCCCAGGATGTGTCCCCCGTCGAATTCTTTCGGTTCTCTCACATCGATTAATTGGGCTTTCCGGTAGCCCTGACGGAATTCTTCTTCCGACAAGGTTTTCAGTATTTTTCTTTGTTTAAAATATCTATATATACCGAACCCTACGATCACAATTAGTAAAATTAGCAGAAATTCAATCCCCATCATCTGTTCCCCCATTTTTCTTTAGCGTCAACCTATATTATAGGCATGTTCTTCATATTTTTCAAAGGATAATTGCGTAACGCCGTGTACGGCTGAACAGGGTAACGTTGAAAGTTGTCACAATAAAAATTTTTTCTTGTTTCCCTTCCTTTGTAAGCTTTCTATTTGGCGGTATTACGGGCTTCTGTTTCTTTCAACAAAATAAGCTAAAAAACGCAACTAATAAAAAAGGCGGTTTTTCAAAAAAATTGACCATTTTTCTTTTTTTATCTTTTATTTCCGTTTATAATTGCGGTTTCTCATCTTTGACAAACTTCGTTTGTTTCGTTCCATTTAACAATATATAGTATGTGTCAAAAAAACCGAACACAATATATTGTTTTATTTCTCGGTTATGTGGTAAATTGAATATTATACTTAAATGTTTTAAAGGGAAGAAGGAGTGATGCCATATATGAAAACCATCACAGAAGTAAACATGCAGATTAATGTCGAGCAATTAAACGAGGATATCGCTTTATTTGAGCAGGTACATCCAATAACCCCGGATATGAAAATCACCCATGAAGGTGTATCGCGTTTAGTAATGCTGGATAGGTACGCTTTCAAGGATACGGAGAAGGCAACGTTGAAGTCAGGCGATTTTGTCGTTTTGACCGTAAAGGCGGACCCTAAGTTTCCGGCGAGGGGATATGGTTTTGTCAAATCTATCGATTGGCAGTCAAAACGTGCCGAAATCCAGGTGGATAAGGACTTTGTGTCTGTGCTGGACGATCAGGAAGAAGCAAACACAGGCGTTGTCAGTAGATCATTGGATGTGATTGATAAACCACTCGAAATCTATTATGAACAAATTGCGAAGCGGAATGCTACAGGTCTGTCGAAGGTGGAAACAACAGAAGAAAAGCAACAGGAAGCCTTTGACCGCTTTTATCATGAATTATCCAATATGCATTTCATCCCTGCCGGACGCGTTTTATATGGAGCTGGGGCAGAAACAGATGTGACTTACTTCAATTGTTATGTCATGCCATTTATACAAGACTCTCGTGAAGGGATTTCTGATCACCGTAAGCAAGTAATGGAAATTATGAGCAGGGGTGGAGGTGTAGGCACCAACGGTTCTACATTGCGTCCACGTAACACTCTTGCACGTGGTGTCAATGGTAAATCTTCCGGTTCAGTTTCCTGGCTGGATGATATTGCGAAGTTGACCCATTTGGTGGAGCAAGGCGGTTCCCGCAGGGGAGCACAAATGATCATGCTGGCAGATTGGCATCCGGATATCATCGAGTTTATCATTTCAAAAATGCAAAATCCGAGAATTCTCCGATTTTTGATAGAAAACACAGAGGATGAGCAAATTAGAAAGCTGGCACAGGAAAAGCTGAAATTCACTCCGCTGTCACCAATTGAAATCGATCTGTATCAAGGCATTGTAAACTATAAAAACATGCCGGGATTGGGAGGCTTTACGGAAGCTGCTATCAAAGAAGCAGAAGAAAAGCTGAACACTGGAGGTACATACAGTGTTCATAATCCGGAATTCCTGACGGGGGCAAATATATCCGTATGCTTGACAAAAGAGTTTATGGAAGCAGTCGAAAAGGATATGGATTATGAACTGAGATTTCCGAATGTGGAAAGTTATTCACCGGAAGAGATGCGGGCCTATAACGAGAATTGGCATGAAACCGGCGATGTACGCCGATGGGAAGAACAAGGGTACGGTGTCCGGGTTTATCGCCGGATGAAAGCGAAGGAATTGTGGAACTTGATTAATATCTGTGCCACATATTCTGCAGAACCTGGCATTTTCTTTATCGATAACGCAAATGATATGACAAATGCAAAGGCTTATGGACAGCAGGTAGTTGCCACCAACCCTTGTGGAGAACAGCCGCTTGCACCGTATTCTGTATGTAACCTGGCTGCGGTAAATCTTGCATCCGTGGCCGATAAAGAAAATAAGAAGGTAGACTTTGAAAAACTTAAGAGCATTGTCAGAACTGGCGTAAGAATGCAGGATAATGTGATTGATGCCACACCATACTTCTTGGAAGAAAACAAAAAGCAGGCATTAGGTGAACGGCGTGTCGGTCTGGGAGTAATGGGACTGCACGATCTTTTGATTTATGCTGAAACGGAATACGGTTCGGCTGAGGGTAATCAACTTGTCGATGAAATTTTTGAAACGATCGCGACCACAGCTTATCGTACATCAATTGAATTGGCGAAGGAGAAAGGAAGCTTCCCGTTCTTGATCGGAGATACAGAACAAGAGACCAGGGAGCTGCGTGAAAGGTTTACCAAAACCGGTTATGTGAAGAAACTGCCGGAGGATATCCGTCAAGGCATCTTAGAGCACGGCATCCGTAACTCGCACCTTCTCACGGTGGCACCTACAGGAAGTACCGGGACCATGGTCGGTGTTTCTACCGGTCTGGAGCCATACTTCTCATTCTCCTACTTCCGCAGCGGCCGTTTAGGAAAGTTTATTGAAGTGAAAGCTGATATTGTCCAGGAGTATTTGGACAAGCATCCAGGAGAAGATGCCGACAACCTGCCGAATTGGTTTGTTACCGCTATGGAATTGGCACCGGAAGCGCACGCAGATACTCAATGCGTGATTCAGAAATGGGTTGACAGTTCTATTTCCAAAACTGTCAATGCACCGAAAGGTTACTCGGTTGAACAAGTGGAAAGTGTTTACCGTCGCCTTTATAACGGGGGAGCCAAAGGTGGAACTGTCTATGTTGATGGCAGCCGAGACACCCAGGTGCTTTCCTTGAAAGCGGAAGATAACAGCTTTGATGAGGAAGCAGCACACCAGGATGAAGCAGCTGACAACAAACCTCATGTCGTTTTGATGGATACCATTCATGAATTGGAAAAAACGAATGTGACGATTGGTTCAGAAGTCGGTGATACATGTCCTGTTTGCCGTAAAGGTACGGTGGAAGATATAGGTGGCTGTAACACGTGTACAAATTGCAACGCACAGCTGAAATGTGGTTTATAAACAAGCAAGGGGCGGCATCTGCCGCCCCTTCTCTTGTTGACGATGACCGTCATACTAGAAAATCAATACCCTGCGGTTATCAGCTTGTCTGCATGTACAAACTATTGTATGCTTTTACATAGAGGGAATAATTGGATTGAAGAAGCGAATGGAGGATTATAATGCCAACACCAAGCATGGAAGACTATATTGAGCAAATTTATCTGTTGATTGAATCGAAAGGATATGCACGCGTGTCTGATATAGCAGAAGCATTGCATGTTCATCCATCCTCCGTCACGAAAATGGTTCAAAAACTGGATAAAGATGAATATTTGAATTATGAAAAATACCGAGGACTGATACTGACTGCAAAAGGAAAAAAAGTTGGTAAGCGTTTAGTATATCGACATGAGTTATTGGAGCAATTTTTAGAATTGATCGGCGTAAACAAAGAAAATATTTATGAAGACGTAGAGGGAATCGAGCATCACTTAAGCTGGAATTCGATCGATCGTATCGGTGACCTGGTGCAATATTTTGAAGAAGATGATGCGAGAGTGAAGGAATTGGAAGCCATTCATCAAAAAGCGGAAAATCAATAAAGAACGCTAAAAAAGAAGTATTACATCTTTGGTATAATACTTCTTTTTAATATAAGCTTTTACGGATTTGGAACGCCTTAGCTTGTTATATCATAATAAATAGAAACTACTCCCTAACTGTATAGGGAACTTCCTTACCTATTCAAAAAGAGTGTGACCCCCCGCTTCGGTAGCATACTTCGCTTTCCGCGGGCACGGCTTCAGCTAACTTGGTAAAGAAAACCGCTTTACCAAGTGGATCTTCAGCTCGCGCTGTTCCCGCAGGAGTCTGCGTATGCTACCTACGCTAAGAAGCATGCTGATTATCGCAAGCGTAGAAACTTTTCCTTGATGCCCAACAACCATCTTAAAAACGTTTGTCAGGAAATAGGTACTTCTTTTTCATAAAAGACAGTTGGAGTTCCCGTCTTTTCTCCTGTTCTTGGACTTTCTGTTTGTTTTCCTAGCTTTGTCTTTTGATGGGACATTTCTTTAGTACCAAGCGAATCAAGAAACAATGTCTCGTACACGCGTTTCTATACAGGAAGCTGTCCCTAGCGGAGGAATACCCGGAGACTCCAGCGGGAGGAAAGGCCTCGGTGAGATCCCACAGAGCGTCAGCTCGAGGAAGCTCACCAGCCGCCCGCGGAAAGCGCAGGGTATTTCCGCAGCGCCGAACTACCGCTCAATAAAAGCAAGGAGTCAGGAAGACGCATTCAAACCATGTCGCAGTTTATATCTTTTGGCCCTCGTCTCCTAGGGAACAAAACCTGGCGGCAATGGTAGGGGATAGCGTTTATCGATAGTATCTTTACAAGAAAGAAGGTTGAATTGATGAAACTGCAAGGAATCAATCATTTACTATTTTCAGTAGCAGACTTGGAGAAATCGATTGATTTTTATCAGAGGGTGTTCGGGGCCAAACTGCTCGTAAAGGGGAGGAATACTGCTTATTTCGATTTGAATGGGCTATGGATTGCCCTCAATGTTGAAAAAGAAATTCCAAGGGGGGAAATTCATCAGTCTTATACTCATATCGCTTTTTCCATTGGAGAATCCGAATTCGAAGAAGCATGCAAAAACTTGGAAATGCTCGATGTACACATATTGGAAGGCAGGAGTCGGGATGACAGGGACAAGTCCTCCGTTTATTTTACAGATCCGGATGGACACAAATTTGAGTTTCATACCGGAACCCTAAAGGATCGTCTGGAATATTATCGACAGGCTAAGCCGCATATGGAATTTTTTGATTAGCATAATTCCAGTGGTACTATCTCCACACAGGAATGCGAGGTTTTCCAGGGAAAGCCTTTATAGAAGATTTGATTTGGGCAGCGAGAAGCATATCCAGTCATTATCGAAAGGATCTCAATTAAAAAATCGAGCTTACAGAGAAGCTCGATTTTTGCGTTTGTGTTTATTTCCGTCGATCACCCGTAAATGGGTGGCGCGGGCCCGATTGTTTTTCTTCTGTTTCAGGAGTGGGGCATTCTTTTTAGCAGCCTGTGAAAATGTTTTTTTGCTGCCAGCATCTTCCCCTTTGTACTTCATCTTTGATTGTTTTACTGCCTTCTTATACTTTTTCAATTCATTCGATGTACGTTTGCGGATGAAAAAATAGTAAACGACCCCGTATAATGCAGCGCCGACCACCACCATCATGACCAAATTCATTAATAATCCGCTTGTATTAGTTAAAAGCTGAGCAGCAAAACCAAATATAGCAAGGCCGATCAGTAAATAAATAAAAAGGGACATCTTACTGCGAGTCATCTAATCAAGTCCTCCTTTCACCAGGGAAATAACCTTATTCGAATTCTCTTACTATCCTGTATACCACTACTGGAATATCTTTTAGCATCTTAATTGGAATTTTCCAAAGAAAAAGATTGGAACAACAAGGGTGGATGAATCAGGAAGCAGATTATCGAAATATAAGTACGAGAGCAGACTTCATTAATAACCTTTCCCGAAAAGTTGGATTTTACACCGGATACGGGCATTTTCTATCCAAAAGGTTGGGAAACGCTTGTTATCACTCATGAATAAATTCTTCCCCGACAAATCATAATTATTCATCAAAGCACATTATTTTCTGAAAGAATTCTCGATCCTTATCACGATGTGCAGGAATGATTCCTATCTTTATTTTACTAAAAAAAGATTCAGATAACTAGCGCATTTTTTTAGAGGCTTAGAATAATTACGTGGATGAAAAGGAAGGTTATTGGTCACTCTTATAAAAGAAGGTGGTGTTATCCCATGGATAAAGATAATGAAAAATTAGAGCAAAATAAACAAGAGAAAGCAGTGTCCTTTTTCCGTAAAGCCTTGTTCACTGGATTTTTCGGAGGTGTGTTCTGGAGTTTCATTGGATTTGTCGCCTCATTCTTCAATTTCACTTCTTATTCACCGGCAACTTTCATTCTCAGGTCCTGGTTGACTACAGCGTGGACCGATGGTTGGCTCGGTGAGTTGATTTCGATCTTTGTAATTGGACTGCTGTCGATGGGGACTGCCGCTATTTTTTATTTTTTTATGAAAACGGTAGAAGGAATCTGGCCCAGTGCGATTTTCGGTATCGCTTTATGGTTTCTGGTTTTCTATCTGTTGCATCCGATTTTTCCTACGGTCCCCCAAATGACAAGGCTGGACAGCGATACGGTGGTGACAACCATTTGTCTGTTTTTATTATATGGCACCTTTATCGGTTATTCGATATCCTATAATTATCAAGATGCGCAAAGAGCCGGAGGAAAAAATTATTCAAAGGATAGTTAATTATGATAAACTGGAAGGTGTTGTATCAGTATAGATGGTAAAGGGATGGGAAAGCTGCAATGAAACGATTATTACTGTTGAATGGTCCGAACTTGAACAGGCTTGGCAAACGGGAACCGTCGATTTATGGTTCGACGACCTTGGACGATGTGCATGCGGAGATAGAAGAGTTAACCGCGGCCTATGGTTGGGAATTGGACACTTTCCAGTCGAACCATGAAGGGGAGTTAATCGATTGTTTGCAAGATGCCGAGGATAAATACCAGGGGGTCGTTTTTAACCCAGGGGCGTATACGCACACTAGCATCGCCATCCGGGATGCAATCAGCGGTTTGGATGTCCCGGTCATCGAAGTCCATATTTCCAACATACATCAAAGGGAAGCTTTCCGTCATCATTCCATGCTTGCACCAGTATGCTATGGTCAAGTTGTTGGGCTGGGGACGACAGGATATCGTTTGGCAGCTTTAGCATTTCTGGAAGAAAACAAGAAAGGATGAAGATGATGGGGAAACTGGAGAAGCTGAGGCAGGCGCTAAAGGATCAAGAGCTCGATGCATTGTTGATAACGAGTGCACAAAACCGTAGATACATAACTGGATTTACCGGATCAGCTGGGGTTGTATTGGTGACTGTTGACAAGGCACTGTTTATCACTGATTTTCGCTATACGGAGCAGGCTGGAGAACAGGTGAAGGATTTTGAAATCATCGAACATAAGCAGCCGATTCATCAAGAAGTTGCCGAACAGGTGAAGAAATTGGGCAGCAGGAAGATCGGCTTTGAAAAAGCTGATCTGACTTATGGCCTTTTTGAGCAGTACCGTGATCAGATAGAGGCAGAACTTGTACCAACCAGCGGATTGGTTGAAAAGCTTCGTTTGATAAAATCTGCAGAAGAGCTTGATATTATAAAGTCTGCTGCACAGATTGCCGACGCCGCATTCGAGCACATATTGACTTTTATCAAGCCAGGGGTGAAAGAAATAGATGTTTCGAATGAACTTGAATTTTTTATGAGGAAGCAAGGGGCAACCTCTTCAAGTTTCGATATCATTGTTGCATCCGGTTTGCGTTCTGCTCTTCCTCATGGAGTCGCTTCCGAAAAGGAAATTCAGAAAGGCGAACTTGTTACCCTTGATTTTGGGGCTCTTTATAAAGGTTATGCTTCGGATATAACCCGGACTGTGGCTGTAGGAGCTATCAGTGATGAATTGAGATCGATATATAATACTGTTTTAGAAGCCCAATTAAAAGGAATGGAAGGAATAAAAGCCGGTATAACCGGAAAAGAAGCGGATGCATTAACAAGAGATTATATTGAAGAGAAAGGGTACGGTTCCTACTTTGGACACTCTACCGGCCATGGCCTCGGCCTGGATGTTCACGAAGGACCGGCGTTGTCTCACCGGAGTCAACAGGTTTTGGAAGAAGGAATGGTCGTGACGGTCGAGCCGGGGATTTATATTCCGGATGTCGGTGGCTGTAGGATAGAAGATGATACATTGGTAACCAAGGATGGAAATGAATCTCTTAGCTTCGCATCCAAAGAATTGATAACCTTATAGTTGAGAGATTGAAGGAGGAAATGACATGATTTCAGTAAACGATTTTCGTACAGGACTAACAATTGAAGTGGATAATGGTATTTGGCAGGTACTGGATTTTCAACATGTGAAGCCAGGCAAAGGTGCTGCTTTCGTCCGCTCCAAGCTGCGTAATCTGCGTAACGGTAACATCCAGGAGAAAACGTTCCGGGCTGGTGAAAAAGTAAGCCGTGCGCATATCGAAAACAGAAAAATGCAGTATCTATATGCTTCAGGTGACACACATACCTTCATGGATACCAACACTTATGAACAGTTGGAATTACAGGCAAACCAAATCGATTACGAACTAAAGTTCCTACGAGAAAATATGGAAGTGAATATTATGACATACGGTGGTGAAACATTGGGTGTCGAACTTCCTAACAACGTGGAATTGAAAGTGGAAGAAACAGAACCAGGCATAAAAGGGGATACAGCAAGTGGGGGCACAAAGCCGGCCCTTCTCGAAACAGGACTGAGCGTACAAGTACCGTTCTTCATCAACGAAGGTGATGTCCTCGTTATCAGCACTGCAGATGGAAAATATGTTTCCCGTGCCTAATACCTATATCGGATGATGCTAGATTAAAGAAGATGAAACAAACGCAAAAAACCGAACGATTACCAATTCGTTCGGTTTTTTGCGTGTTTCATAACCTTGCTTAGCAAAAAGCAAACTGTTCTATCCTTCGCCTGCCACCTGCATGTCTTCAGAAATGACTTGGAAAAGAAAAGTGTATTTTCTTGTTGCATCGATACGAAGCACCATCGAAAAACAGGCTAACATACAAATGAAAAACACCGTGCGAGCCACTCTGTTCAGGCTTTATGTTAGAGGGGATCGGGAAAGAACAGCAGAAGGTTACAGCCTCCTCACTAAGAGTCCTCTGAAAAATTAAAACAACATCCTTCTATCCCGGCCACACGATTCTGGGATTGCCTGGGGCATACAGGATATAGTATTCAAGGATTCCCGCCGGACTACATTTTACCTCTTTCCTGAGCACTTCCCTTCACAGTCACTTTGCTTTTTAACTGTTGACTTTAAATATCATCAGCGGTTTCCCCAGTCACTCCTTTTCATTCTTTTTTTCTTACATCCGTGGTTTATCCTTTCAGTTTCTGTGCTTTTCGTTTGTCATATTTGAAGGTGTTCAGCATACATTGTTGGTAGGGGTTATAGAAGTGATACGAAGGGTTGCAAACCCCGGTTTTCATCACTTCCCATGAACTCAAAGTGTGTTGAAAAAGCGAGGGTGGTTTCATGGAAGAAATTTTACGGTTGTTTTCAGAACCGTCCAGGACAGGCCTTGCCAGGATCGTCGGCAAGAGATGGACAAGTCTTCAGGAAATAAGAATAAGGCTGTCCCGTCCGATTGAACTTATTTTTGACAATGGTAGTGAATGGGTGGATGGGCTGAAACCCATGAAGGAAGATGGCATTTTTCTATTGAATCAGATTAGTCAATTTTCCCTTTATCGCCTGGAGGACGAATTGCGCGAGGGGTTCATCACGATAGAAGGCGGTCATCGAATCGGTCTATCTGGCAAGGTGAATACAGTAAAAGGCGCAGTTAAAGCGATAAAGGATATTTCCTCTTTCAATATACGGATTGCCAAAGAAAAACAGGGAAGCGGGAAAAGGATCATTCCGTTTCTATATGAGGAAAATTACTTGAATACCTTGATTATCGGCCCACCGCAAACCGGGAAGACGACGATGCTGAGAGATATCGTGAGGTTGGTATCATCAGGCTGGGGACAAGCAGCAGGCAGGAAGGCGGCGGTCATCGATGAACGGTCCGAAATCGGGGGCAGTGTAGATGGAATACCACAACATGACCTTGGACCACGAACTGATATCATGGATGCTTGTCCAAAGGCAGACGGTATGATGATGATGATCCGGTCTATGTCACCAGAGGTTTTGCTTGTTGATGAAATCGGCAGCAAACAGGATGTACAAGCCTTGATGGAAGCGATTTATGCAGGGGTGAAAGTAATTTGTTCCATTCACGGTGATTATCTGCATGAATTGAAAAGACGCCCTTCTCTTCTGCCGCTTTTCGAAAGCAACGCTTTTCAACGATACATTGTGTTAGAGAGAAAAGCGACTCCCGGGACAGTGAAATGGATATTAAACGGAAACGGAGAGCGTATCGAGAGGAAACAGAGGTGCAGACAAAATGAAGTGGATAGGAGCGATTCTACTGCTTTGCGCAACTACGTGGGCAGGATTTGAATTTTCGAGAAAATTGACCGATCGGCCTTTGCAAATCCGTCAGTTGAAAAGTGCTCTTCAAATATTGGAGGCTGAAATTTTATACAGTCAGGCCCCATTGGGGGAAGCATGTGCAACCTTGGCAAAACAACTGCCGAAGCCAGTGTCGCTGTTCTTTCAATCGGTGCATGAAGACTTGCATGGCAGTACTACCGATCTATATCACATATGGAAAAACAATCTTGAACGGTTTTGGCCGCATGCAGCTTTGAAAGACAGCGAGAAGGAGATTTTGAAACAATTTGGCAGGACACTGGGACAGCATGACTTCTCCCAACAGCAAAAACATATTCAATTAGCGCTGACACATCTGGACAGAGAGCTGGAGGAAGCACAGGATCAACAGCTGAAGTATAGCAAAATGGTGAAAAGTCTTGGTTTTTTAACAGGATTATTAGTCGTCCTACTCTTGATATAGACAAGAAAGGAGTAAACTTTACATGCTAGGTGAGGCCGCCGTTCTATTTCAAATAGCAGGTATTGGAATCATTGTTGCCATGATTCATACGATTCTAAAGCAAATGGGGAAAGAAGATATAGCCCATTTCGCTACGGTCGTCGGATTTATCATCGTGATGATCATCGTTATCGATGAAATTGCTGACTTGTTCAACCAAATAAAATCTGTATTCCTTTTCCAGGGATAGCCATGGAAATCTTTCACATTGTCAGCTTGGGTATCGTGGCAAGTTTATTATATATCCTCTTGAAAGACCAGCAATCGTCGATGGCATTCCTGTTGATTCTTATTACTGGGATTATCATTTTTCTCGCTGTCATACAGTATATCGCAGAAATTTTTTCACTGATAAACAATCTAGGACAAAAAGCGAATATAAATGGTATCTATATAGAAACGATTTTAAAAATAATCGGTATTGCCTATATTGCGGATTTTGGTGCCCATTTGACACGCGACGCGGGGCTTGGATCTATTGCGGCAAAGATAGAATTGGCCGGAAAAATATTCATTCTGGTATTGGCAGTTCCGATTTTGACCGCTGTAATAGAAACAATCCTTGGTTTTTTGCCGGTTTAACCTGAGAGGAGGAAAGAAGCAGATGCACGATTTCATCAAATTCCTCGTATTATTAGCCGCAGCGATCGCAACAACGATTCTCCTTCCTTCCTCTGTCATGGCTGCTGTCGAGGAACCCAACCAGTTCGAGCAATTAAATGAACAAACAGTCGATTCGATATCGTTTGATGAAATAAAGGGATACTGGAACCATGTAGTCGATGAATACGGCGGTTATCTGCCAGGTTTGAAAAAATCCACTTTTATGGACTTTATCAAAAATCAGGAGTCCCTTTCGATCAAAGATTGGGCGAAAGGGATTCTTCAATATTTGTTCCATGAAGTGATCATCAACGGCAAACTACTTGGCATGTTGATACTGTTGACATTATTTTGTGTGATTTTACAAACACTTCAGTCTTCATTTGAAAATAATAATATAAGTAAAATTGCGTATGCCATTGTTTACTTAGTCTTGATTGTCCTGGCATTGAACAGTTTCCATTCAGCTGCATCCTATGCTAAGGATTCCATCGAATTAATGAGCGGATTTATGGTGGCACTGCTCCCTTTGTTGCTTGGTTTGATGGCCTCTCTGGGCAGCATGGCTGCAGTTTCTTTTTTTCACCCGGCAGTCGTCTTTCTTATCCATATCAGCGTATTGTTAATTTCTGTCGTCGTTCTGCCACTCTTCTTTTTATCGGCGTTGTTGTCCATCGTTAGTACGTTGAATGAACATTATAAAGCAACACAGCTTGCCGATTTGCTGAAAAATATCGGCATAGGACTGCTAGGGGTGTTCCTCACAGCCTTCTTGGGAGTTATCTCTGTCCAGGGAGCAGCGACTGCAGTACAAGATGGGATTGCTTTGAAAACGGCTAAGTTTGTAACCGGCAATTTTATTCCTGTGGTCGGACGGATGTTTACTGATGCAGCGGACACCGTATTGAGTGCATCTCTTTTGTTGAAGAACACTATCGGATTGGTCGGTGTCATCCTGGTGCTTGGAATCGCTCTGTTCCCTGCAGTGAAAATTTTTGTGATTGCCTTGATTTATAAACTTGCTTCAGCCCTCCTGCAACCCATTGGAGATGGGCCGGTGATCGAGTGTATGGATAGCATTAGCAAATATATTATTTATATTTTTGCTGCCCTGTTGATTGTCACTTTTATGTTCTTCCTGGCTATCGTCATTCTCGTTGCCTCAAGCAATTTGACGGTGATGCTGCGGTGAACGGGGAGGGGGTTGTTTGAATTTACTGACGGAGTGGGTAACTCAAATCATTTTGTTTTTGCTTTTGGCGATGGTTGTCGACCTTCTTATGCCGGATTCTTCCATGAAAAAATACATCAAGGTAGTAGTCGGACTTGTGTTGATATTGATCTTTTTACAACCGCTGTTCCGGCTTTTTCAAATGGATATAGAAACGATGATGTCCAATGCTTCAGCTGCATTTGATACGGAAAGCAGGGAGGAAGACATGAAAAATTCGATTGATTTAAAGAAAAAAGAAATACAAGCCTCTCAACGTGCATATATTTTAGAAGAAATGGCTGTCCAAATGAAAAATGAAGTGGAAGAGAGGTTGAAAGAAAAGCATGACGTAGAAATTGCTGATATCTCCTTTCAATTTGAAGAAGGTGAAGACCTTTCCTTCGAGACGTTAAAAGGAGTCCATGTTGTTTTGAGGAAACATCAAATGAATGATGGTCCGGAGGGCGAGGTAGAAGAGGTCGTCATAGATATCGGCGAAGAACCAGTAAAGGAGGACATGCCTGACTCAGAACCAATCAAGTCCTTTTTGTTTGAAGCATGGGGATTGGAAGATCAAACGATAACCATTGACTGGGGGGAGGGATAGAATGGAGAACCCACTGAAAAAACTGTTATCCCACGTGAAGTTAAAGCAGGATGGCGACAATAAGCCCACAAAGCTTGCATATGTGCTGATTGTCGGACTTGTCGGTCTGCTGTTCATTTTGGTCAGCGGCATATTCTCGCCTGGAGAAAAAAGTGAGGATAACATGCTATCTGTCACTCCTGACAGCAATAACGAAAATCAGGAAACTTTCCTCAATAAAAAAGAAGAAGCCGTAGCTGAGAAGGACGAAGAGATAGCTGATCTGGAAGGAACTTATGAAAGTGAACTGACGGCATTACTAGAAAAAATCCAAGGCGTTTCCGACGTCGAAGCAATGGTGAACTTAGATTCGACCAAGCAAAAGGTTTACGAAAAAAACTTGATCATCGGAACACAGACAACGGACGAAACCGATCAGAACGGTGGAGAGCGCACCCTTGAAGATTCTACAAGGGAGCAGGAAGTAGTACTTGTCAGACAAGGTGATAAAGAAGTTCCGCTTCTTGTCCATACAAAAAAGCCAGATGTAAGGGGGGTCCTTGTAGTAGCCAAAGGAGTAGACCATATGCAGGTTAAGCAATGGGTAGTCGAAGCAGTATCCAGAGTATTGGATGTCCCGACACACCGGATTTCGGTCATGCCTAAAAATTAATAAGGAGGAATTTACATGCTGAAAAAGCAAACCGTTTGGTTATTGACAATGTTAAGTTTAATGATTGTACTGAGTGTATATTATATGAGTTCTCCAAATAGCGAGGAACTGGCCTTTTTAAACAATGCAAATTCAGAAGATCAGGCTACATCGGGAGACGGTTCCCAAGTGGTGGAAGGGGAGGATGAAGAATTACTGGAGGAAGGGGATTCTGTTGTTTCTGAATCTTCCACCGATGAGCTGTTTACCTCCATAAGAATGCAAATCCAAGATGATCGAAGTGCAAAGAAAGAAGAATTAGAAGAGACGGTTGCATCAAGTACCGCTTCTACGGAAGAAATCAATGCCGCCTATGAAGAAATGCAGCAAATTGAGGAAGCGGCAAAAAAAGAATCGATCATCGAAGAAACCATTATGGCGGAAAATCAGTATGAAGACGTGCTTGTCCGGTCTGAAGATAACGAAGTGGTGGTAACCGTCAAAGCGGAAGAATTGTCCAAAACGGAAGCGAACAATATCATTCAAATGGTGAAAGACGAATTTGGTGAAGTGACGATTGAAGTGAAGTTCCAACCTGCGAGCTAGCACCGGACAAGTTAAATATGTCCAGCCTCGACCGATTTTCCCGGAAACCATTCCTGGGTTAGTCGGTTTTTTTCTTCTCTCATGCTGTAAGCACTGTTATAATGCAAAAGAAGACAAGCGGTGTACAAACAAGATATAATGAATATGTCTGCTCTTACTAACTTATGGCGGAAGAGTTGAAGTTTTTCTCTCGTTTTCGTAAAATATTAAGAGGAGTTATTAGTACCTGTTGTTAAATTGTGATAAAAAGGGGTGCCCCACTTTATGTTAAAAGTACAGGAAATCAGAGAATTAATTAAGTTGATCGATGAATCTTCCATTGATGAATTCGACTATGAATCAAATGGGACGAAAGTCTCCATGAAAAAACAAACGGGAGAAGTAATCCAGGAAAGGACCGTCGTAAGCGAACCAGTTGTCCGCCAGGAAACAGCGGCTCCTGCAGCTTCACCCGCTCCTGCCCAATCTCAGGAGCAAGTGAAGGAAGAACCGGAACCAGCCCAGCCGAAAGAACAAAATGCTGGAGATTTTGATCACGAAATCGTTTCGCCTATGGTCGGTACCTTTTATAGTTCACCCGAACCGGAAAGCGATGCATTTGTGAAAAAAGGCGATAAAGTAGATAAGGATACCGTCGTCTGTATCGTTGAAGCGATGAAGCTTTTCAATGAAATTGAAGCAGATGTATCTGGTGAAATCGTCGAGATTCTCGTTGAAGATGGAGAACTCGTCGAATATGGACAACCATTATTCAGAGTCAAGGCATAGTAAGGGGATGACAATGTGATTAAGAAAATATTGATTGCGAACAGAGGCGAAATTGCTGTTCGAGTCATTCGCGCATGTAAAGAACTGGGGATTGAAACAGTTGCGGTTTATTCGGAAGGTGACAAAGAGTCACTTCATGTCCAGCTCGCGGATGAAGCATACTGTATCGGTCCTATACTCAGCAAGGACAGCTATTTAAATTTCACAAACATCATGAGTGTAGCCACACTAACCGAAGTGGATGCTATTCATCCAGGCTATGGCTTTTTATCAGAGAATGCTGATTTCGCTGAAATTTGCAAGGCATGCAATATTACGTTCATCGGTCCGAGTGCTTATGCTATTCAAAAGATGGGCACAAAAGATGTCGCCCGGGAGACGATGAAAGCTGCCGGGGTTCCGATAGTCCCTGGTTCAGAAGGAATTATCGCCGACGAAGAAGAAGGACGTCGTGTAGCCAAAGAAATAGGTTATCCGGTAATCATAAAAGCAACAGCCGGTGGCGGCGGAAAAGGAATACGCGTTGCGAAAACGGAAGAAGAATTAGTCAAAGGTATCCGGGTAACCCAGAAGGAAGCAGAAACTGCTTTCGGCAATCCCGGTGTCTATCTGGAAAAATACATTGAAGACTTCCGTCATGTAGAAATTCAAGTTTTGGCGGACAATCATGGGAATGCAGTCCATGTCGGCGAGCGTGATTGCACCATTCAGCGTCGTCTGCAAAAACTGATTGAAGAGTCACCATCACCGGCAGTAACACCGGAAATCAGAAAAAAAATGGGCGACGCAGCAGTCAAAGCTGCATTGGCGGTTGATTATTCAGGAGCCGGTACGATCGAGTTTATTTTCGATAAAAAAGAAGAAAAATTCTATTTTATGGAAATGAATACTCGTATTCAAGTAGAACATCCGGTAACCGAAATGGTAAGCGGAATCGATTTGATCAAGGAACAAATCAATATCGCCAACAATCAACCATTATCGGTAACACAGGAAGATATCGAGTTTGAAGGCTGGTCGATTGAGTGCAGAATAAATGCCGAAAATCCATTTAAGCAATTTATGCCTTCTCCAGGCAAAATCGATATGTACCTCGCGCCGGGAGGTTTGGGTGTCAGGGTCGATTCCGGTGCTTATCCCGGTTATAGTATTCCTCCTTACTATGACTCCATGATTGCCAAGCTGATTGTTCACGGAGCAGACCGGCAGGAAGCAATCAACAGAATGAGACGGGCATTGGACGAATTTGTTATTGAAGGCATCCACACAACTATTCCCTTCCATAGTAGGATGATGGATCATCCACAGTTTATTGACGGAGATTTTAATACGAAGTTTCTGGAGAAATATACTATAATGGAAGATGAATAGCATAAAAAAGGAGTGAACGGAATGGACGAAAACTCTTTATTGAATGTTAGCGAAGGATCTGATCTGGGGAAAGTGGAAATCGCGCCGGAAGTAATCGAAGTTATTGCCGGGATTGCCACCACAGAGATCAAGGGTGTCTACGCCATGCGCGGTAATTTCGCATCCGGGGTAGCAGAACGGTTCGGAAAAAAGTCGCACGGAAAAGGGATTAAAGTCGAGCTTACTGATAAAGGCGTCCTGATAGATGTATTTGTCGTATTGGACTATGGTTCAAGAATTCCGGAAGTGGCCCAAAAAATCCAGACCAATATCCGCCAGGCACTGAGGAATATGACTGCTCTTGAAATAGATGAAATAAATGTCCATATTGTCGGTGTCCAAATCGATCGGGACGAAACAGAAGAAGAAACCATCTAACCAGTGAAACAAGGCCAAGGGAGCAATAGTTGCTTCCTGGCCTTGTTTTTATGATTTTTCCTGGCAAAAAGGAAAGCACGCTTGTATTTTTCGATGATTTCTGTGAAAATTATCTGGAAATGGCTTTGTATCCTGTAACATGTTATCATTTGAAACAGGTATTGCTTGAACAGCTGTTCAAAAAGAAACAGGACGAGCCAGTCTTTTTGAACAGGTAATCAAAGGAGAATAAAACGATGAAAAGACGAACAGCACGTGAAAAATCTTTCCAAATCCTTTTTCAGATGGATGTCAACGACATACCACCGAAGGAGGCAATCGAGCATGTGATGGATGGCCCGGTGGATGATGCTTTTTTGACAGACCTTGTATATGGGGTGATTGAACATAAACAAGAAATCGATAAAAAAATCGATGAAAATTTGGAAAACTGGACGTTCAACAGACTTGCTTCTGTAGAAAGGACGTTGTTGAGAATTGCTGCATATGAGTTGTCCTATAAAGAGGATGTGCCAAGCAGCGTAGCGATAAATGAAGCGATAGAACTGGCCAACAGTTATGGTGATGAAAAATCGGGAAGGTTCATCAATGGCGTTCTATCCAAGATGATAAAATAGGGGGAGAGTAATATGGGAGCCGAAATTATTTACGGAAAAGATTTGGCAGCAGATTTGCGACTGGAGATGAAAGAAGAGGTAAAGGAACTTGCTAAAAAAGGGATTGTGCCTGGTCTGACAGTCGTCCTGATAGGAGATGATCCGGCCTCCCAATCCTATGTGAAAGGGAAACAAAAAGCATCTGACGAGGTCGGCGTCCATTCCAACCTCATCAAATTACCGGATACAACTTCTCAGCAGGAATTGCTCAATCTGATAGACGATTTGAACACAGATGACAATATACATGGCATTCTTGTCCAACTGCCGCTTCCGGATCATATTGAAGAACAAGCAGTAATCGAAGCAATCAGTCCGGAAAAAGATGTCGATGGATTCCATCCGGTTAACATCGGGCGGATGCTTACTGGAGAAGATACGTTCTATCCGTGCACCCCTTTCGGTATCCTGACCATGCTGAAGTCAAAAAACATAGAAATCGCTGGAAAACATGCTGTTGTTGTAGGGCGGAGTAATATTGTAGGAAAGCCGGTCGGTCAATTGCTGTTGAATGAACATGCTACGGTGACATACTGCCATTCGCGGACAGAGAACATGAAAAAGTTCACCAGAGAGGCTGATATTCTGGTAGTGGCGGTTGGGAAACAACATTTCATCAAAGCGGAAGATATTAAGCCTGGAGCAGTGGTCATCGATGTCGGAGTGAACCGGATGGAAAACGGCAAACTGACGGGAGACGTCGACTTTGAGGGAGCAGCGGAAAAAGCATCCTTTATAACACCGGTCCCTAGAGGGGTAGGTCCGATGACGATCACGATGTTATTACATAATACAATTAAGTCGGCAAAAAAACATCAGCCGGCTTCTTGATGGAAAAAAATCCAAATATGCAGGTGTCTAGCGATGAATGATAGATATTTAACGGTAACCGCATTGACAAAATATATAAAACGGAAATTCGAAATGGACCGGCACTTAAAAGATGTTTGGTTGAAAGCCGAGATTTCCAATTTCAAGCATCATAGCAGAGGGCACATGTATCTTACTTTGAAGGACGATCATTCCAGGATCCAGGCAGTGATGTTTGCTGGAAACAACCGGTCTTTGAAGTTTAAACCGGAAAACGGAATGAACGTCCTGGTAAAAGGTGAACTGAGCGTTTACGAGCCGCAAGGCCAGTACCAATTGTATATCTCCCAAATGGAGCCTGACGGAATCGGCGCCCTTTATCTTGCATTTGAACAATTAAAGGAAAAGTTGAGCAAAGAAGGGTTATTCGATCCTTCTATAAAAAAAACGATTCCTGCATATCCGAATAAAATCGGAGTGATTACTTCGCCGACAGGTGCAGCGGTCCGGGATATCATGACCACCCTATCCAGGCGATATCCAATCGCAAAGTCTGTATTGTTTCCGGTTCTTGTGCAAGGTACTCAGTCTGCTGCCTCTATCGTCAAGGCCATTGAATCAGCTGGCCGGATGGGGGGCTTCGATGTTCTGATTGTAGGCCGTGGCGGCGGTTCCATAGAAGAGTTGTGGAGTTTTAATGAAGAAATGGTGGCCCGGGCCATTCACGCTTCTACTGTACCAATTATTTCCGCAGTGGGGCATGAAACCGACTTTACGATCAGTGATATGGCGGCAGACATGCGCGCAGCAACTCCGACAGCTGCTGCAGAGCTGGCAGTTCCTTCTCAAGCGGAAATCAAAGAGCGGATCATCGCTCTTGATCGTTCACTCGATCGCGCATTAAAAACCCGGTTAGTCAATGCGAAAGAACGACTCGGCCAGTTGCAAAGGGCATATGCCTTTCGTTATCCTGCACAATTACTTCGACAAAAAGAGCAGGAACTCGATAAATTCGTGG
This sequence comes from Sediminibacillus sp. JSM 1682029, assembly GCF_041366435.1. Lineage (NCBI taxonomy): Bacteria > Bacillati > Bacillota > Bacilli > Caryophanales > Bacillaceae > Sediminibacillus > Sediminibacillus sp. JSM 1682029. Next base: position 115,137 of record NZ_JBEWYY010000002.1, on the reverse strand, counting down.
AACGTCTGGGCAGAGGGTTGACAGCCAGACACAACAGCAAGCAAGAAAGTCTCCGTGCTCTTCATAAAAGGCTGATGCTCAAGCACCCGAAAACGAAGACGCAGCTTTTGAACCGCGAACTTGTCCAACTGCGTATGCGGCTTGACCGAGCTTTTGCCAAAGAAGTACAGGCAAGACAAAACAGATTCCAAAAGAATCTGGATAAATTATCGTTATTAAATCCGTTAAATACGATGAAGCGTGGATATTCCATCACTTACCAGCAAAACGGTGACGTATTATCCTCTACCAAAGAAGTCCAGCCGGGGGAACAAGTGACAGTCAAACTATTTGATGGTTCGCTGGACTGCCAGGTATGGGGGATCGAGGAGGAGAAACAATGAGTGAGAAAGAAATCAGTTTTGAGGAAGCAATGAAACAGTTGGAAGAAATTGTGGAAAAACTTGAAGAAGGGGAAGTCCCGCTGGAAAAAGCGATCAATTATTACCAGGAAGGGATGAAGCTTTCCAAGCTTTGCAGCGATAAGCTGTCGAGTGTGGAAGAACAAATGGAGAAAATAGTTAATGAACAGGGCGAAACCGTACCTTTCTCTATTCAGGAGGACGAATAGGGTGACAGAAAGCTTAGAAAATTATTTGAAGCAAAAACAGTTACAGATGGACGGAGCGATCATTGATTATATCGAAAAGCTTCAGGCACCCACACAGCTCAAAGCAGCGATGAAATATTCAGCCGAAGCAGGCGGAAAAAGACTACGTCCGATTTTAATGGCTGCTAGCTGCGAGTCCTATGGCGGTGCCTTGGAAACAGTCATACCTGCGGCTGCAGCTCTGGAAATGATTCATACGTACTCACTTATCCATGATGACCTGCCTGCAATGGATAATGATGATATACGCCGGGGAAAACCGACCAACCATATTAAGTTTGATGAAGCTACTGCAATCCTTGCTGGCGATGGACTTTTGACCTATAGTTTCGAAATCATCGCTTCCGACTTGGCCATTTCCGCAGAACAGAGAGTGGAATTGATCAGACAGTTGGCAGAAGCAGCAGGACCGAAGGGTATGGTAGCTGGACAAGTTCTCGATATGCAGGCTGAAGACAAAAAGGCGGACTTGGAGCAACTGGAACAAATCCATACGTTGAAAACAGGACGGCTTCTTCGATATGCAGTTGCCGCTGGCGCCATGATCGGAGGAGCGAGTGCCAACCAAATTGCTTCCCTACAAGAATATGCCTACTATTTGGGTTTGATTTTTCAGGTACAGGATGACATTCTCGATGTCCAAGGAGACCCCGAGTTGATCGGCAAGCCAGTAGGAAGCGATGAATCCAACTTGAAGAGCACCTATCCGAAACTTCTTGGCCTGGACGGCGCCATACAGCAAAAAGAAATGTACGTACAAAAAGCGAAACAAGCCTTGAAAGAAGCGGGTGTAGAAAGTTCAGTCCTAGTCGATATTACCGATTACTTCGGCAACCGTGATCGCTAAAATGTCTGTTTGGCCACTTCGTTGGTCGGGCGGATATGTCCGCTATTTATTAAATTGAGATTTTTTTGGTTTTATGATAAAATAAAAATCAAATGGGAATGGTGCAGTATTCTAGTCGGTCCTCCGTTCCTGAAGGCGGGCCTAAAAATCCGCCAAAGGGCACATCGATGAAGTTCCTTGTGCTGGCTTGAGGCGCCCAGCCTTGGGTCAGTGCTGGGAGTTAAGGTAGCAGGGCGATCCACAAAGGCATGTGGGCGAGGACCCTGCTTCCGCGGAGGCCCATCTCTGTAGCGGCGGCTAAGCCTAGTAGCTGCTATGGAATGGGGTATGAACCTGCGCAATAGGGAAAGGGAATCTCTATTCGCAGCGTAGCCTGCCTTGAGTGGCCCTGAGGGGATAATGGCTCACGGCGTGATAAAAGCGGCCACTTTTATTTCGCTATTTTGCCATTTGAAATCAGTGCTGCAAAAGAGGCTAGGGAACGGCTAAAGACTGTCGAGGAAATCTCCTAGACTGTTCCAATGGACATTTAAAAGGGATTATAGTGCGGACTAAGTGGTAATCCAGTCTAGCTTTTGGTGACAAAGCTAAGGTGGATTTAAAGGGGAACCGCCAGAATGGCAACATTCGGTATCCATCTGGGAAAACCTACTGGACCTAAGCCGCAGTTTTTACCTTTTAAATGACCATTCCTTATACATAATTCTAGAATCTGATTAATGAGGGTAACAATGAAACCACAACTAAAAAAGTCATTACGATTTAGTTTAAGTATTGCCGTTATCACATTCGTGTTAGCGGCTATTTTTTCAGTCATATCTTCTTCCGTACTCAGCGGTGTAGCCTGGATCATCGGTTTGTTGATTGTATTGGTTATTGTGCTGATCGGTATCTTTTTTGATATGCTGGGTATTGCAGCAACTGCCGCAGATGAAACACCTTTCCACGCAATGGCCTCGGAAAAGGTAAGCGGTTCCAAACAGGCGTTGCTGATTGTCCGCAATGCAGACCGTTTCGCCAGTTTTTGCAACGATGTAATCGGCGATATATCGGGGATCGTCAGTGGTACTGCTTCAGCGATTGTCGTCCTGCAGGTAGCTAACGGGTTTGGGTATTCAGAAGGTTCAACCATCCAAATTGTTATCAATGTAGTCTTAACCAGTCTAGTGGCGGCATTGACTGTCGGCGGAAAAGCAGTCGGCAAGTATTTTGCCATCCACGCCTCAACCGATATCATCTTTTTTGTAGGCAAGGTAGTGGCTCTGCTCGAGTCCAAATTCAATGTACAATTGCTTAAAAAAGGGTAATAGTTGTATTGAAAGCCAAATGTCAACAGAATCGTCTATCATACGTTCGTTGAAGATATTTGTTATACTAAGGGAAAGTGTATATTCCGAATGAATACAACTGGAACCGGCAGGTGACTGAAAGTGATAACCGGCCGGAAAATAAAAGGTGAAGGGGAGGAATCCCACCATGGATCTTACAGAAATAAAAGATCCTTCGTTTTTGAAAAATATGTCAAACGAAGAATTAGAGCAGTTTGCAGTGAAAATCCGGCAGTTCCTGATTGAGAAGCTGTCCGTTACGGGCGGGCACCTGGGAGCGAATTTGGGCGTTGTGGAGTTGACCTTGGCACTCCATAAAAATTTTCAAAGTCCGAAAGATAAATTTATTTTTGATGTGGGGCACCAGTCCTATATCCATAAAATCTTGACAGGACGTGCTGGCCAGTTCGATACGCTGCGTCAATATAAAGGGTTATGCGGCTTTCCGAAAGTCCGTGAGAGCGAGCATGATGTGTGGGAAACAGGCCACAGTTCCACCTCGTTGTCTGCTGCAATGGGAATGACAATCGCAAGGGATTTGAAAAAAGAGGACAGCCATATCGTCCCGATAATCGGCGATGGAGCATTGACCGGCGGAATGGCCTTGGAGGCGCTGAATCATATCGGCCATGAAAAAAAAGACATCATCGTCATCCTGAATGATAACGAAATGTCCATTGCCAATAATGTAGGTGCCTTGCATAATGCGCTAGGGCGTATGAGAAGTGCAGGAAAATATAAACGGGTAAAAGACGAAATGGAATGGTTGATGAAAAAAATCCCGGCTGTCGGAGGTCGACTTGCTCAAACGGCAGAACGTGTCAAAGACAGTATGAAATATTTTATGGTACCGGGAATGCTGTTCGAGGAGTTCGGATTCACCTACTACGGGCCGGTAGATGGTCATGATTTTACTGCTTTGCAGGAAAATCTCCAATATGCCAAGAAAACTGGCGGTCCTGTCCTTGTCCATGTCATTACGCAAAAAGGAAAAGGATATCAGCCAGCGGAAACAGACATGAAAGACAGGTGGCATGGTGTCGGTCCGTATAAAATCGATTCAGGTGAGAAAATAAAACCAGTAGATGCACCGCCGGCATGGAGTGAAGTCGTCAGCGGCACTTTGCAAAAAAAAGCAAGAGAAGATGATCGATTGACGGTCATTACCCCTGCAATGATCCTGGGCTCGAAGTTGGAAAAGTTCCAAAAGGAGTTTCCTGAACGGCTTTTCGATGTCGGCATTGCCGAACAGCATGCTGCAACTATGTCAGCAGGACTAGCTACCCAGGGTATGAAGCCATTTTTAGCGATTTATTCGACTTTCCTTCAGCGTGCTTACGACCAATTGGTCCATGATGTTTGTCGTCAAAACTTGAATGTTATATTCGGAATTGACCGCGCGGGTCTCGTGGGAGCAGACGGAGAAACGCATCAGGGGGTCTTTGATATATCCTTTTTGCGGAGCATTCCCAATATGGTCGTGATGATGCCAAAAGACGAAAACGAGTGCCAGCATATGGTCCATACCGCGGTCGAATACGACGATGGCCCGATTGCTGTCCGTTATCCTCGTGGCAATGGACTTGGCGTCGCCATGGACGAAGCGTTCCATTCCCTTGAAATCGGCAGCTGGGAGGTCTTGAAAGAGGGCACTGATGCTGCTATTCTGACTTTTGGAACGACCATACCGATGGCTATGCAGGCAGGTAAGGAATTGCAGGCAAAGGGAATCTCTGTAAAAGTTGTCAACGCGCGGTTCATCAAGCCGCTCGATGAACGGATGCTTCATGAGTTGATGTCCATGAACATGCCGATCCTGACGATTGAAGAAGCTGTATTAAAAGGTGGATTCGGCAGTTCCATTTTGGAGTTTGCCGAGGAAAATGGCTACCAGAACCAGACAATCAATCGGATGGGCATACCGGATCGCTATATTGAACACGGCAAAGTGGAGCAGTTGTTAGAAGAAATCGGGTTGACGAAGGAACAAGCAATACAACACGTACAGCGTATGCTGCCAAGTAAACAGCAAAGGGCATGATCGATTTTGAGTAAAAAAACAAGGCTTGACACTCTGTTGGTTGACAGAGGGTTGATTGAAACACGAGAGAAGGCCAAACGCTCCATCATGGCCGGTCTAGTCTATTCTGAACATACCCGTCTGGACAAGCCTGGAGTGAAAGTGGATGAAGATATACCACTAACCGTGAAGGGTAAGTTGTTTCCGTATGTGGGCAGAGGCGGATTGAAATTAGAAAAAGCCATCAAGCATTTCGGCATTGATCTTCATGGAAAAAAAGTGATCGATATTGGTTCGTCTACAGGTGGTTTTACAGATTGTGCCTTGCAAAATGGGGCCGAATTTAGTTATGCAATAGATGTCGGTTATAACCAGCTGGATTGGAAACTGAGAAATGATGAAAGAGTAGAAGTGATGGAAAGGACGAATTTTCGGTATGTAAAACCGGACATGCTGAAAAAAGGGATACCGGATTTTGCATCCATCGACGTTTCCTTTATCTCTTTGAAGCTGATTCTTCCAGTGCTGGCGAATCTGATCAAAAACAAAGGGGAAATTGTCGCTTTAATCAAGCCGCAATTCGAAGCAGGGCGAGAACAGGTAGGCCGAAAAGGGATTGTCAGGGATGCGGCTGTACATCGCCAAGTTTTGAGGGACATCCTCTCATTTGCCGTGGCAGAGGGGTTTTCAGTTAAAGGACTCACCTTCTCCCCCATTACCGGAGGGGACGGAAATATCGAGTTTTTAGCCTATTTTGTTTATGATGGAGGAGAAGCAGGAAATAACATGCCTGATGTCGAAATGGACCTTGTAGTCAAGGAAGCACACGAGACACATCAGAAACATGTATAAGCAGGGCTACATTTTCTGTAGCCCTTTTCCTTTGTCGATCTAAATATGGAGAATCAAGATTTTTTTAAATGAAGGAGGGGGAAAATGACAAAAGGGCAACGGCATATAAAAATTAGAGAGTTGATAACCGATAACGATATTGAAACCCAGGACGAACTTGTAGAGCAGCTGCGTGACTTGGGATACAATGTCACGCAGGCTACTGTTTCCAGGGATATTAAAGAATTGCACCTTGTCAAAGTGCCGACCGTTGATGGCCAATATAAATACAGTCTTCCTGCCGACCAGCGCTTCAATCCGCTGGAGAAACTTAGACGGTTGATAATGGATGCATTTGTCCGAATCGATACAGCCGGGTATTTTATTGTATTAAAAACCCTTCCTGGGAATGCACAAGCACTCGGGGCGCTGATCGACAACCTTGATTGGACGGAAATCATGGGGACGATATGTGGCGATGATACTTGTTTGATCATCTGCCGTACCGAAAAGGACACACAAAAAATCAAAAACAGACTGTTGGAAATGTTATAACAGGTTTACTTTAAAAAAAATGAGGTGGCTTTTACTTGTTAACTGAATTGTCTATCAAGGATTTCGCGATAATTGATGAAATATCGATCACATTCAATGAAGGCTTGACTGTGTTAACAGGCGAAACCGGGGCAGGCAAATCGATCATTATCGATGCCGTCCAATTATTGACCGGCGGCAGAGGGTCGGTAGAGTTTGTCAGGTATGGTGCAAAGAAAGCCGATATAGAAGGTTTATTCATCATGGATGATCCCCATCATCCTATTTATGAAAAAGGGCGCCATTTTGGGATAGATATCAATGAAGACGGCATGATTGTCCTTCACCGTACGATTACTGCCAATGGGAAAAGTATTTGCAGAGTGAACGGAAAATTAGTCACATTGGCGATATTGAAAGAATTCGGTAAGACGCTTATCGATATACACAGCCAACACGAGACGCAATCATTAATGGAAGTGGACAGGCATATTGAATTGCTGGATCTTTATGTAAGAGACGAGCTGGGACAAGTAAAATCAGATTATCTCCGACTGTTTGACAAATTCCAAGCGTTAAGGAAGCGTTATCGGGAACTAAGTGAAAATGAGCAGGAGATGGTTCAGCGGCTCGATTTACTGGAATTTCAGTTGAATGAAATTCAAGAGGCAGAACTGTCTCCACTGGAAGATGAAACGTTAAGCGAAGAACGCGACAAGCTGAACAATTATGAAAAAATATATCAAGGAATACATGATGCTTACAATGCGCTGTATGGTGAGCAGAAAGGGCTTGATTGGCTTTCGCTTGCATTGAACGGTTTGGAAAGTGCAAGTGAGTATGATGAAGAAGTCGCTTCTAAAAAAGAAGAGTTTTCTAATCACTATTACGTACTCGAGGAATTCACATTTGATTTGCGGAATTTCCTCGACTCCATGGAATTCGACCCGGAACGATTGAATGTCATAGAAAGTCGGTTGAATGAAATCAACCGCTTAAAAAAGAAATATGGCCAAACAGTAACGGAAATACTGGAATACGCAGCCGAAGTCGAAGATGAAATTGATCAAATTACCAATCGTGAATCCCATTTATCCAAGCTGCAAAATCAAATTGCAGAACTTGGGGAAGATGCTCTTTTGGAAGCGAGGCAAATGCATGATATCCGAAAAAAGGCTGCAGAAACCTTGTCTGACTCCATACACCAAGAACTGAAAGATCTTTACTTAGAAAAAGCGGCATTCGGGGTCGATATACAAATGAGACGGGGAAAAGAAGGGGATCCGCAATTAGAAGGAATTCCTGTCAGTATGCAGGCCAATGGGTTTGACCTTGTGAAATTTTTGATCACTACCAATCCAGGGGAGCCGCTCAAAGAAATCAATAAAGTGGCATCAGGTGGAGAGCTATCCAGAATCATGTTAGCCCTGAAAAAAATCTTTTCCAAGCACCAGGGGGTGACCAGTGTCATCTTTGACGAGGTTGATACCGGAGTAAGCGGACGGGTGGCGCAGGCGATTGCGGAAAAAATTCACGGCATCTCGAGCGGCTCCCAGGTTTTATGTATTTCCCATCTCCCACAGGTCGCATCGATGGCAGATACCCATCTTTTAATTGAAAAGCATGTATCAGATGAAAGGACGAGCACTTCTGTCGTGGAACTGGATACGGAATCTTCCGTGGAAGAGATCAGCCGGATGATCACCGGAGCAGAAATGACGGACACGACGAAGGAACATGCCAGAGAATTGATTAAGCTTGCAGAAAAATTCAAAAAAGATCAAGGATGACCCTTGCCGCCGGCAAGGGTTTTCATATGGATTCATTTTAAAAAAATGAAAGTTCCGCCGGTCTTGAGTTTGCCGGAGGCCAGGAATACGGTGTATTTCGCGCGGGCAATGCTGCAGGTCACGGCTAATGTAGCCTTTTAAACAGGCAATTGCGCTTTTCTTTTATATTATCCCTTTTTTTAAACGATTAATTCCAAGCATATAAGGAAATTATCGCCGGCATTTCTCATCTTTACAGTGTTTAAAAAAGCAGCTGTAAGGCCAAATTAGGACTACAGAAATAAAATTATTGGTATGGGTTAGGAACGAGGAGAGTGAAGCATGAAATTTAAAGGATTTCGCAATGGCATAGGAATAACGCTCCTTGTTGCTTTCCTGTGTATTCCTTTTTTACCGGTTAAAGATTTTCTCATGATACCTGGTCATATCACTACATTTATGAACCAGGAAGGAATCCATATGCCAGCTGTCAGCACGCATGTCTCGATGGCCAGCAGTGATGAAGATGTCATAGAGGAAGCAGGTAAAGCGTCCTTTGCTGCAAAAGGGATGGGGACGGCTGACATTGTCTATGAACTGGCTGGATTGCCAATTAAAAAAGTGAATGTCGATGTTTTGGATGATTTTCGTATCATACCGGGTGGACAGTCCATCGGCGTCAATCTTCATACCCTCGGTGTTCTGGTAGTGGGTCACCATCAAATTACAACCGCTGAAGGAAAGGTTTCCCCAGGCGAGGAAGCGGATATTCAGGTGGGCGACATCCTGTTGAAAATAAATGGACAAGAAATAAAGAAGATAGCGGAAGTGGCTCCTTTCGTAGAAAAAGCAGGGAATGATGGGAAACCACTGCAGGTCACCGTAAAGCGTGGCGACAAAACGTTTGATACTGAACTGACACCTTACTTGGATGCCAAAGAGGATGATTACCGGATAGGATTGTATATAAGGGATTCAGCAGCAGGTATCGGAACAATGACCTTTTACGATCCGGTATCCAAAAAGTATGGGGCTTTGGGCCATGTCATTTCCGATATGGATACCCGAAAACCGATAGAAATTCATAAAGGAACAATTGTCCGCTCCAACATTAAAGCTATTGAGAAAGGGAATAATGGGACTCCAGGGGAAAAACGGGCTGAGTTTTCGGCTGATGAAAAAAAGTTAGGCAACATTACGAAAAATACACCATTCGGCGTTTTCGGTAAGTTGGATGAAGACATCAAGAACGGAAAGATGGATAAAGCAATGCCTATTGCGCTTTCGCACGAAGTGAAAGAAGGTCCGGCAAAAATCCTGACAGTCGTCCATGGAGAAAAAGTGGAAGAGTTCGATGTGGAAATTGTCAGTAGCGTACCGCAAAAGTTCCCCGCCACAAAAGGGATGATTATCAAAATTACGGATAAGGAATTACTAAAGCAAACGGGAGGAATTGTCCAGGGAATGAGCGGGAGTCCGATCATTCAGGATGGAAAAGTGATCGGCGCGGTAACCCATGTATTTGTCAACGATCCGACCTCCGGTTATGGAGTGCACATCGAGTGGATGCTGGATGAAGCAGGTATAGATATTTATGGCAGTGAACAAAAAGCAGGCTGAACATCGAAAAATAACTCTTATCTGAAACAAAGATAAGGGTTATTTTTTTGATTAAATCCCCTTCTGCAAAAAGATGTGCTACAATTAAGTAAATAAAGATTTTTCGACAAAAACGCGTTGTAACGACGAAATAATTGTCGTAATAGAGAGAAAAATGAAGTATATAAAAGCTATTAAAAGAAAATAGAAAAAAATCCAATGTTTTTTCCAGAAAAGAAGGAAATATCGCATTTGTGTCGAAATCATAACGAGGAACTCAGGGAGGAATTACTAAAAGGAGGAAATTTGGAGTGGAGAAAATTAAAGTTTGTTTAGTCGACGACAACCGGGAGCTAATTAATTTAATGGAGGAGTATTTCGATGACAAGGAAGACATTGAGGTCATCGGTACTGCCTATAATGGGAAAGACTGTCTGCAGATGTTGGAAGAACTAGACCCGGATGTTTTAGTGTTGGACATCATAATGCCGCATATCGATGGCTTGGCGGTATTGGGGAAAATAAAAGAACTTGAAAAGGAAAAATATCCAAACGTCATCATGCTGACAGCTTTCGGACAAGAAGAAGTAACCAAAAAAGCAGTTGATTTAGGTGCTTCCTATTTTATACTGAAACCTTTTGATTTGGACAGTTTAGCCGACCAAATCAGACAAGTGCATGGAATTGCTCCTTCTTTTGATAATATTAGCACGAACAAGCAAAAAGGAAGACGCGATGACCGGAAAAAAGATTTGGAAACAAGTATCACTCATATCATCCATGAGATCGGGGTGCCAGCCCATATCAAGGGATATATGTATTTGCGTGAAGCTATCACCATGGTGTACAAAGATATCGAGTTACTAGGGTCGATCACAAAGGTACTATACCCGGATATCGCGAAAAAGTACAATACCACAGCATCCCGGGTAGAACGGGCTATACGCCATGCCATTGAAGTCGCGTGGAGCAGAGGGAACATGGAGTCGATTTCATCTCTTTTCGGTTATACGGTGAGCATTTCCAAAGCAAAACCTACCAATTCCGAATTCATTGCGATGGTGGCCGACAGGTTACGGCTGGAGCATCGGGCAAGCTAAGGGGCATTCATCCAACATTTTAGGTAAAGTTGGTCAAAGTGGCTGGGACAAAAGCATGGCCACCAAAGCAAAAACCGGGCGAATTTGAAATGTCAATCAAATTCGTTCGGTTTTTTGTGTTGCTTGGGACTTCTTATCATCCTGTTGTTTGATGCGTGCTTCGTGCCGCTACAGCAATATAATACGCGTTCGATGGAAACACTCTCCGTATCTTGCCATCGCTAGGTTTTCTTGTTCTGATTTCTATATGGTCAAGAAAAATGTATAGAACCGTATTCTTCTATTGGTTGTTAGGTTGGTAAACAGGAACGATGATAAAAATCAGCACGGAAAGTTTTTATTTGGAAATTGGAGCTTGCGGTCAACACCATAAATAAATAAGAAGTGCTCCTGGTTCCATACGACTTAGCTTTCTTCATGTATTGAAGCCGTGATTGCGAAAAGCAAAGTACCTTTCCGGAGTGAAGTGTTGCCGATAATATGAGGAAATAGAACGGAACGGTTTGCTTTTTTCTAACCAAAAAACATGATCGTTCGGTTTATATTTTGCTCACGATCTTTTGCTTTTTAAGCAAAAATGAATGGAGTCCCTGTATAAAGATAGTATCCCCACTAATCCCCGCCTTTTACTTACCAGTAGGAATTTCTGTCGGAAGTGTGTTAATATTTTATACTAGAGACAAAATTTAAAAAATGGAGAGAGTAATTGACATGAAAGTAGCTAAGTTTGGCGGAAGCTCTGTGGCAAGTGCGAAAATGCTCAAAAAAGTGGCTGGTATTATACAAGCTGATTCCGATCGGCGGGTTATCGTCGTTTCAGCACCAGGAAAACGGTACAGTGATGATACAAAAGTCACTGACTTGTTGATCAACTTATGCACCGCTTATGTAAACGGAGAAAGTTATGAAAAAGAGATCGATCTTGTCATTGAAAGATTTAAGGATATTACCGATGAACTTGACCTTCCTGAAGATATTTTGCAGGAAATTCGGAAAGACATCCATTCTGTGATTCATTCCGACTATGAGAATGAGTTGAAAAAGGATGCCTTCAAAGCGGTTGGAGAGGATTCTCTTGCAAAGCTATTAAGTGTTTACTTACAATCCTTGGGTTTGGAAGCTTCTTATTTAAATCCTAAGGAAGCAGGCATCATTGTCAGCGATGAGCCGGGAAGCGCACAAATTTTAGATGAAAGTTTCGATCATCTGTATAAGCTTCATAACCGAAAAGACATCGTAGTGATTCCTGGATTCTTCGGATTTACAAAAGAAGGAAAGTTGATGACATTCCCTAGGGGCGGGTCTGATATCACTGGCTCGATTGTTGCGGCAGGTGTAAAGGCCGACTTATATGAAAACTTTACGGATGTGGACTCCGTTTATTGTGTGAACCCTACCATTGTAGACAACCCACGGGAAATCACTTCATTGACATACAAAGAGATGCGTGAACTTTCCTACGCCGGTTTTTCCGTTTTCCATGATGAAGCGTTGATTCCTGCTTTCAAAGCAAGCATCCCGGTTTGCATTAAAAATACGAACAATCCGGATGGACTGGGGACGATGATCGTTTCGGAAAAGCATATGACCCCTAATCCGGTAGTGGGGATTGCCAGCGATAAAGGGTTCCTCAGTCTCTACGTCAGCAAGTATTTGATGAACCGAGAACTCGGCTTCGGACGCAAGTTGTTAAATATCCTGGAAGACGAGGACATTTCTTTTGAACATACGCCTTCAGGTATCGACGATATGTCTGTCATTATGAGGGAATCACAACTTCCTACAGAGAAAGAAGAGCGTGTCATCCGCAGGATAAAACAAGAACTGGATGCCGACATGGTGTCGATTGATCGTGGCCTGGCATTGGTAATGATCGTAGGAGAAGGAATGCATAGTACGGTTGGACTGGCCCAGAAAGCAACCGAAGCATTTGCTGAAGCCGGTGTTAATTTGGAAATGATCAACCAGGGGTCTTCTGAGGTGGCGATGATGTTCGGGATCAAAGAATCTGGACTGGAAGCATCTGTTCGGGCGCTTTACAAAGCATTTTTCAAAGGTCAGTGACACTTAACATTCATCATATAGCTGCTTCAGAATATGGCAGCCAAATCAAAAACGGAACAAGTTCGAAAGCCCCTGGGCTCCCGAACTCGTTCCGTTTTTATTGATGAATGATAATGATGTTGGACTCTTCCTGTCGATTCATCCAAGAAAGCTGGGTTTATCACCCTCGGCGGCTTGAATGGTATGAAAGGATTGCCTATCAAGCAATGGTTGAAAAAATACCACTGCCACAACAAAGAGAACCACCTCGTTTACTTGTTTTGGATATCCATGAGAATCGGGTGGAGGTCCTGAAATGTAGAAACACCACGCTCCATCGCTTCCGCAAGCAAATATTCAAATAGTTCTGCCGTCATGATAGCATCATTCAATGCATGATGTCGCTCCAATTTTTCTATGCCCAATCTCCGGATTAACGGATCCAACTGGTGATTAACCCCGGGCAACAACCATTTGGCCATTAATTGAGAATCGAGCACGTATGGCTGATACTCCGGGAGCTTCCATCTTTTAGCCATCGTTTGTAAAAATCGGATATCAAACTTTGCCGGATGCGCAACCAGTATGGTGCCCTTGCTGTAATGCAGGAAGTTACTGAAAGCATCTATGAACGGGCTGGCATTCATCAAATCGTGTTTGTCGATACCAGTCAAATTTTTAATCCTTCTCGATACTGGTCGGACTGGTTTGATGAATTGATGAAACTTTTCTGTCCTGCAAAACTTTGTGCCAGTAAGTTGAATGGCGCCAATGGAAATGATTTCGTGGCCGATTTCCGGAATCAAACCTGTGGTTTCCAAATCAAATACCGTAAAAGTCGTGTTAGAGAAATCGGTTGTTTCTATGGCAGGGTCTTTTTCCAAGTTTTCCAGACTTTGTGCCAGGCTTCGATAAGACTGCCAGTTGAAGTATGGCTTGATTTTTTGCTGGAACATCGGTTTTTCGAAAATATAATATTTCAATATTTGTAAGTCAATGGGTAACAAGCTATACCACCCTGTTCCTGTTATAACTCAACTCCACCACTTGCTGCAGCCTCCTTGCGATTGCTAGGGCCTCACGGAGTTTACGTTTTTCTTCTTTATTTAATTGGTGGAGGCTGATATCGTTAGTCAGCGGCTTGTTGTCATCTATCTGTGACAGGTTTTGTTCCAGACGGAAAGTCAGTAATCGATGCAAAGCCATTTTTGCATTTTCAGCATCACGTGGATGAAAGCGTTCATCTTCCGTAAGTCTGTTCAAACGGTGGATAGTGCCGACACTGTCAATTCCATAACGGATGGAATAAATTCTGACTGCATTGACGATTTGCATGATAGCCGATTTTTTCAAGTTAAGATTCCGCTGTTTCCCTACTCCGATGATTCTTCCAAAAGGCTGAAAGGGCACACGGAACCTCAACGTATCCTTCATCAAAAGTTGATGGACGTGCAGTTTTTTCTGCACCTTTGCTGTTAATTGTTCCCGAAGCCGATATGCGAGCGAATAGTCTCCGAAAATCGGACGAAAATCCATGAATATGGTGAAGTCTCGTATTTCCTGTGCGTCCATGGATTTAATCCATTCCTCCAGGTTCAGGGACCACTCTCCGATAGTGTGTCTCCACTTTGATTCTTTTGCCATGATGCCGCCAGTGCATAACGGAAAACCACACTGTTCCAACATAAGATTCACCTTTTGGCTGAACAGGCGGAAATACCGCTCTATTTCCGTTGCATTTTCCATATTGTGATAGTCGGACAGAATGATACCGTTGTCCTGATCGGTGCTGAACCCTTGTTCTTTTCTTCCTTGGGATCCCATCACAATGAAACAATAATTGATATCAGGAGTGCCATAACCCTCGTTTTTCATTTCTTCTTCGGCCAGGTGGATCACCTGCTTATGAATCCGGTCATTCACGCTGGATATCAGCTCGCAGATTTCGTAACCAAAGGTGCCCTGATCAATCAGCTGTCTGATGAAGGTTTGAAATGCTTTGTTGTTAAACGGAGATAAATTCCGCAATTCTTCCACACCGGTTGAGTTGGAAATTCGGTAGGTCAAATCAAAATAAATCGAGTCCTGTATGTTGAAAAAAGAGGATTGACGCAGAAAGCCGACGACATTCTCCTTATGAAAAACGGGAATAATGGAAGTCGGGTGATGCTTCAAGTAAGACAGCGCTTCATAAATGAAATTACTCGACATTACCGCATAAATATCTGTTTTCATATATTTATCCACCTGGTGGTCCTGATCGTTTTGGAAAAAGGCAGTCAAGATTTCCGAGTAGCCGATCATGCCGAGCATTTGTTTACGATCATCGCTGACAATGACGCCTTCCAGTTCTTGTTCCTGCAACACTTTCGCTGCTTCGGCAACAGTAGCGGTTGAATGAATGAAAACGGGCGATTCCATGTATCCATCCACTCTTTTGGTGTACAATTCGGTATCCGATTCCTCATCTGAGTCGGCACTCTTATATTTGACTTCCTGGTATAAACTTTTCATCGTACTGCTGATGCCTTCTAAAACGACATTGGAAAATTGGCGGTTGGAAGACATCAGTGCCATGAATGCCGATTTAGGAAAACAAAGAGTCTGTGTAGCTTCCATTGCCTGCACGGAAAACTTCATTTCGCCGCTGGACATCACTACCATCATCCCTGCCAAATCTCCCGGATAATAATATCGGATGGACAATTGCTTACCGTTTGAACGGTGCATGATACTGTTTGCCAGTCCAGAAATCAAAAAATGGATGTCAATATCGTCTTCGCTTTGATCTTCGTGAATGATGAATTGATGAGCGTTGTAGTCCTTGATTTTTGAATCCTTTGTCAAGAATGCGAATTCCTCGTCAGACAACAAGCTGAACGGGTACTGTGACTGAAACATGTCCAGATATGCTTCCATTGGACCGACCTCCTGTATTTCCTTGATGTAAATTATCGGTTGTTCTTATATTTTCCCTTTGTCAGATTCCTTTTTCTGTCCCGGAACAAAATAAATCCGCCTATAAAGGCCAGTCCGCCCAATAAGAGGATTAAACCAGCAGCAAACTGAATACCCACGTGAAAAAACAGTGGATAAAAATCTCCGAAAAACGCATCCCTCATCAACTTAATTCCAAAAGTGGCTGCCATTCCGGGTAAAATTAAAATTAGCAATGCAATAAGCCTCATCTATTTTCTCCTTTATTCCTTTTCCTTCGTTGATTAAAAAAGCTGATATCTTATTCTTATTAATACAAGCCGAATTGTCGGTTACCTAAATTCCGTTTCTGGTAACAATCCAAGACAGAAAGAATAGCGTCATTATCGGAAACCAATCACTAAACAGATACTTGCACACATGTAGTATAGCAGAGATAAACATGGATGTCTTTCTTGCTAAAATGTGCAGGTTTGTTTATGATGGTAGTGTGCAAAAAAATGCAAGGTGTGATGCTGGATGAAGCGAGTGCTAATCATTGGCGGAGGAAAAGGCGGTACTGCTTTACTGAAACTGCTGATAGCAACCAATCGTATGAAGATTGTTGCATTGGTGGACACGGATAAGCATGCACCAGGGTTAAGGGCTGCCGAAGCAAATCATATAGCGACTGGAAGTAAATGGCAGGACTGGATAGACCGGGGGATTGACATTGTCATAGAAGCCACAGGTTCGGAAGAAGTACTGCAAGAGGTGATCAAGGCACGTCCTCGTGAAACCGTAGTCATTCCTGGCGCAGTTGCCTACATAGCGGCAGAATTGTTGGAAGAAAAAGAAACATTGCTGTCCCAATTGAAAAATGAAGCATATACGCAAGAATTGATCATGAACAATATCCACGAGGGTATGATTGTAATCGATGATTCGGAGTCGGTTGTATTCGTAAACAAACGGGCCGAGCAAATAGTGGATGTACCGAGAAAGAATTTTCTTCATAAACCGATCAGGGAAGTAATCGATCAAACAAGACTTCCTCAAGTATTACGTTCGAGAAAAAAAGAAGTGAATCAGAAACTGATTTTGGAAAACGGAAAAAAAGTAATCACTACACGGATACCGATTATCGATGCGAATCACCGTTTAAAAGGGGCTTTTGCAGTTTTTCGGGATATAACAGAAGTAGTGGAGCTCGCTGAGCAAGTGACCGGCTTAAAAGAAGTGAAAAAAATGCTCGAAGCTATTTTTCACTCTTCCGATGAAGCAATCAGCGTCGTCGATGAGGATGGCCTCGGTATCATGGTCAATCCTGCCTATACAAGGATAACCGGGCTTCCCGAAAAGGATATTATCGGCAAACCTGCCTCCACGGATATAACAGAAGGCGAAAGCATGCATATGAAGGTTTTACAGACGAGACGACCGGTAAGGGGCGTCCGGATGAAAGTGGGTCCCGCTAAAAAAGAAGTACTGGTGAATGTAGCACCGATTATCGTGGACGGCAAACTGAAGGGCAGCGTCGGGGTGCTTCACGATGTGTCCGAAATTACTTCTTTATCCAGCGAACTCCGCAGAGCGAGACAAATCATCCGAAACTTGGAAGCGAAATATACGTTTGACGATATTATCGGTTCCTCCAACGAAATGAAGCTTTCGCTTGAACAGGCACGCGTGGGGGCGAAAACCCCAGCTACCGTTCTGTTGAGAGGGGAATCCGGTACCGGGAAAGAATTGTTCGCCCATGCTATCCACAATGAAAGCAATCGCAGAAATAACAAATTCATCAGGGTCAATTGTGCAGCAATGGAGGAGAAAACACTCGAAGGGGAATTGTTTGGATATGCCGAAGGTGCGCTGCCTCATTCAAAACAAGGGGCAAAAAGCGGGTACTTTGAAGAAGCCAATAATGGCAGCATTTTTTTAGATGAAATCGGCGAATTGAGCCTAACGTTACAGGCAAAACTGCTTCGTGTCCTGCAGGAAAACGAGATTTTCCGGGTAGGGGGAACGAAACCAATACGGGTGGATGTCCGGATTATTACGGCGACAAACGTCAATTTAGAAAAGGCAATCATGAATGGGGAATTTCGCGAGGACTTATACTACCGATTAAACCGGCTGCCGATTTTCATCCCGGCGTTACGGGAACGAATCGGGGATATAGATGAGCTGGCGGATCATTTGATCGATAAGACGAATCAGGATTACGGAAGAAACGTAAGAGAACTAGACAGTGAAGCTTTGAAGTATTTGAAATCATACAATTGGCCAGGGAATATCCGTGAATTGGAAAATGTCATTGGCAGAGCTATGATTAAAATGCAGATAGGAGAAGAGGTCATCACTTCGGATCATCTACCGGAGCTTCCGACAGAACAAACAGAAGAGAATTTAAAAACCGATTTGACGAGCTATCGGGGCCAGCCGTTGCAGGAAGCCGTTGAAGCCTTTGAAAAGCAAGTTATTGCTTCGGCTTTTAAAGAGCAGCGGTTTAATAAAACGAAGACGGCAGAAGCGCTGGGTATTTCGGTCCGGAATTTATATTATAAGATGGAAAAATACAACATTGAAAAAAACAGCATGCAAGATTTTTCATAGTTTGTGTTGGGCTCTTTATTTTGAAATGTCGGGGGTTGCTGGATGAAACAATTAAAAGATCTTCTTCAAACGATGAATGAACAACAGACAGTGCCCAAAGTTGCGGTGGTCCAGGCTGCAGACAAGGAAGTGTTGACAGCTGTCGCGGCTGGATTGGAGAAAAGCCTGTGTCATTTTATCCTTTATGGAGATGGCGGCTTTATCCGTAGCTTTTTGGGAGGGGCTGGAATCGATATCCAAAATGGCCTGCAAATAGTCGAAGCAGGCACACCCGAAACGGCCGCTAAGCAAGCCGTCAAGGATGTGAGCAGCGGCAAAGCCGATGTGGTCATGAAAGGGAACATCGACACCAGTACACTGTTGAAGGCTGTATTGAATAAAGAGGATGGGCTTAGAACCGAAAGTGTTTTGTCCCACGTTGCTCTTTTTGAAGTGCCTGGCCGGAAACATTGTATACTGTTGACTGATGCAGCTATGAACATTGCACCAGATTTAGAAACCAAAGCGAGTATTATTAAAAATGCCGTCCATGTTGCGAAAAGCATTGGCATCGAAGTTCCCAAAGTGGCGGCACTAGCTGCGGTGGAAAAGGTAAATCAAGCCATGCCGGCAACTGTGGATGCGGCCAACCTAGCCCAGATGCAGAGGGATGGAAAAATTACAGGTTGTCTGGTCGATGGGCCGCTAGCTTTTGATGTGGCAGTTTCAGCGGAAGCGGCAGCCCAAAAAAATATCGAATCAGATACGGCTGGATGTGCGGATGTTTTGCTGGTACCTACTATTGAAACGGGAAATGCACTATATAAATCATTTGTTTATTTTGCAGGAGCAAAGGTGGCCGCTGTCATTGCAGGAGCAAAAGCGCCGATTGTACTGACATCCCGATCCGACACGGCCGAGAACAAGTTGTTTTCGTTGGCATTAGCTTTACGCACGTTATCATAAGGAGGAAGAAGATAATGGAAATATTCAAGTACATGGAAAGTTATGATTATGAACAGTTATTATTCTGTCAAGACGAGCAATCGGGGCTGAAAGCAATCGTTGCGATTCACGATACGACTTTAGGGCCTGCTTTGGGCGGAACAAGAATGTGGACATACGATTCAGAAGAAGCAGCCATTACGGACGCATTGCGCCTGGCTAAAGGAATGACATACAAAAACGCTGCAGCGGGACTAAACCTCGGCGGCGGGAAAACAGTCATTATCGGTGACCCGAAAAAGGATAAGAACGAAGCGATGTTCCGTGCTTTCGGAAGGTTCATCCAGGGATTGAATGGCAGATATATCACCGCAGAGGACGTAGGAACTACTGTCAAGGATATGGATTTAATCCACGAAGAAACGGATTTCGTTACTGGAATTTCTCCTGAATTTGGATCTTCGGGAAATCCTTCTCCAGTTACAGCTTACGGTGTATATAAAGGCATCAAGGCTGCAGCAAAGCAAGCTTTCGGGACGGACTCACTGGAAGGCAAAACCATAGCTGTACAGGGTGTGGGAAATGTAGCTTTTAATTTGTGTGGCCATTTGCATGAGGAAGGGGCTCAACTGATCGTCACGGATATCAATAAAGAATCTGTCAATCGTGCAGTGGAAGCATACGGTGCTAAAGCGGTGGATCCAGAGGATATTTATCAGGTTGATTGTGATATATACGCTCCATGTGCATTGGGAGCGACTATTAATGATGAAACGATACCGCAATTGAAAGCGAAAGTTGTTGCCGGAGCGGCTAACAACCAGCTTAAGGATACGAAACATGGCGATATCCTTCATGAAAAAGGAATCGTATATGCTCCTGATTACGTAATAAATGCTGGCGGTGTCATCAATGTGGCAGATGAATTGATCGGTTATAACCAGGACAGGGCCATGAAACGAGTGGAAACCATTTATGACAATTTGGAACGGGTATTTGACATATCCAAACGGGATGGCATTCCGACTTATGCAGCAGCTGATCGGATGGCAGAAGAAAGAATTGAAATGCTTAAACAATCCAGAAGCCAGTTTCTTACCAACGGGCATCACATTATAAGCAGAAGATAATCACTTGGAAGATTAGCGACGGAGGTTCGAAATGGTGTTACAAGTTCATCGTGTGTTAGTAATCAATCCTGGTTCGACTTCAACAAAAATCGGAGTTTTTGACAACCATCAATGTTTGTTTGAAAAAACGATCAGGCATACTGCTGAAGAGATTGGACAATTTCAACGGGTAATCGACCAATATGCATTCCGTAAAGCAGTCATTTTGGAACAGCTTCACCAGGAGGGTATCAATATTTCCAAGTTGAGCGCTGTTTGCGGGAGGGGCGGGCTGCTCCGCCCCATTGAAGGCGGAACCTATCAGGTCAACGAGGAAATGCTGCAGGATTTACGCATGGGGTATAATGGGGAACATGCTTCCAATTTGGGAGGGATTTTGGCATATGAAATAGCAACCGGCTTGAATATCCAGGCTTTTATCGTCGATCCTGTCGTTGTTGACGAGTTGGCGGAAATCGCCAGGTATTCGGGTGTTCCCGATATCCCCAGAAAAAGTATTTTTCATGCATTGAATCAGAAAGCCGTCGCCAGGCGGGCTGCTCTTGAACTGAATCAACCATACAGGCAATTGCGCTTGATTGTTGCACATATGGGGGGCGGTATAACCGTAGGGGCCCACGATAACGGTCGTGTCATCGATGTCAACAATGGTTTGCACGGAGACGGACCGTTCTCGCCAGAAAGAGCGGGTACAGTCCCTGCAGGCGACTTGATTTCCATGTGCTTTTCTGGACAGTATTTCCGTGATGAAGTGATGGATAAAATTGTAGGAAAAGGCGGCTTGGTTGGTTATTTGCAAACCAATGATGCCCAGGAAGTAGAGCGGAGGATCGAAAGTGGTGACGAGCAGGCCCTGGCAGTCTACCAGGCAATGGCTTATCAAGTGGCCAAGGAGATTGGCTCTATGGCTGCCGTGTTAAACGGCAAAGTGGATGGCATTGTACTTACCGGAGGGCTGGCTTATGGGAAAGCATTCGTAGAGATGATAGCAGAGCGGGTTAACTGGATTGCCGATGTCATGGTCTATCCTGGAGAAAATGAGCTGCAGGCGCTTGCGGAAGGAACTATGCGCGTACTGACTGGAGAAGAAGAACCGAAGGAATATCCTAATCCTGCATAAATAAGGAGTGAGTGTATGGCACAAGATTATGATTTAGTGATAATAGGTGGCGGAACTGGTGGTTATGTAGCTGCTATCCGGGCTTCCCAGCTCGGTTTGAAAACCGCTGTCGTAGAAAAAGGGAAACTGGGCGGAACATGTCTTCATCAAGGCTGTATTCCATCGAAAGCACTGCTGCGGAGTGCAGAAGTTTTCCGGCAGACAAAAGAAGCGGATAAGTATGGGGTAAGGGTTTCGGAACCCGTCATCGACTTTTTGAAAATCCAAGAACGCAAACAAAATATTATCGATACATTACATAAAGGTGTTCAGGGATTGATGAAAAAAGGCAAAATCGATGTTTACGAAGGGACGGGCAGGGTGTTGGGACCATCTATTTTTTCTCCTACCGCCGGCACGGTTTCGGTGGAATTCGACAACGGCGACGAAAACGAAATGTTGGTACCGAAGAACCTAATCATCGCCACAGGCTCCAAACCGAAGACATTGCCTGGTTTGGAACTGGATGGAGAACTGGTGATGTCTTCTGACCATGCGTTGCAAATGGAAAAACTGCCTGATTCCATGGTCATAGTCGGCGGTGGAGTCATCGGGATTGAATGGGCCTCGATGCTGGCTGACTTTGGAGTAAAAGTCGATGTAATCGAATACATGGACAGAATCTTACCTACGGAGGATGAAGATGTAGCCAAGGAAATGGCCCGCCAGCTCAAGCAAAAAAATATAACCATCCATACTAGCGCAAAAGTGGCGCCAGAATCACTCCGAAAAGAAGCGGGGATTGAAATCATTGCGGATATCAACGGCAAGCAGGAAACATTCTCTGCTGACAAAATGCTGGTATCGGTGGGCAGAGAAGCCAATATAGCCAATATTGGACTGGAAAATACGGACATTGTCGTAACCGACAGGGGCGTTATTCAAGTTAATGAAGCCTATCAGACCAAAGAATCACACATTTATGCAATAGGGGATGTAATAGGGGGCATGCAGCTTGCCCACGTGGCTTCCCACGAAGGGATAAAGGCTGTTGAACATATGGCTGACCAAAAACCAGAACCGATTCGCTATGAGCAAATACCTTCCTGTGTCTACTCAAGTCCTGAAGCTGCTAGTGTCGGCCTTACGGAATCCGAAGCAAAAGAAAAAGGGTTTCAGGTGAAAACCGGCAAGATGCCATTTACAGCTATCGGCAAAGCACTTGTTCATGGTGAATCAGCGGGTTTTGTCAAGGTTATAGCCGATAAAGCGACCGATGACATTCTCGGTGTCCATATGATCGGCCCACATGTGACGGACATGATTTCAGAGGCAGGATTGGCAAAAGTACTTGATGCCACTCCATGGGAAATCGGAGAAACCATTCATCCACATCCTACTTTATCGGAAGCAATTGGTGAAGCGTCGTTGGCTGTGGATGGAAATCAAATACATGGATAATAGCAAGGAGGGAACAACAATGACGGAGAATAGACATGAGAAACTTGGTTTGAGTGATGAGCAAGTACTTGATATGTACCGCACGATGCTTTTGGCAAGAAGAATTGACGAGCGGATGTGGCTGCTGAACCGGGCGGGGAAAATTCCTTTTGTCATTTCATGTCAGGGACAGGAAGCAGCCCAGGTCGGTGCAGCTTTTGCTTTGGATCGTAACAAAGACTATGCACTTCCTTACTATCGGGATATGGGTGTGGTCCTTGCATTCGGAATGACAGCGAAAGAATTGATGCTGTCCGGATTTGCAAAAGCGGAAGATCCAAATTCCGGCGGCAGACAAATGCCGGGACACTTCGGACAAAAGAAAAACCGCATTGTTACAGGCTCTTCCCCTGTGACCACTCAGGTTCCGCATGCAGTCGGGATAGCTCTTGCCGGGAAAATGGAAGAAAAGGATTTTGTCAGCCTTGTGACCTTTGGCGAAGGTTCGTCCAACCAAGGGGATTTTCACGAAGGAGCAAATTTTGCAGGCGTTCATAAATTGCCGGTCATCTTCATGGTGGAAAACAATAAATATGCCATATCCGTACCGGTAAGCAAACAGCTTGCCTGTGAAAAAGTCTCTGACCGTGCTCAAGGGTATGGCATGCCTGGCATCACTGTCGACGGCAATGATCCACTTGCGGTATATGAAGCTGTCAAACAGGCGGCTGACAGAGGCAGGCAAGGAGAAGGACCTAGCCTGATAGAAGCTGTTTCTTACAGGCTTACGGCCCATTCCAGTGATGACGACGACCGCACTTATCGAGAAAAGGAAGAAGTGGAAGCTGCCCGTCAAGAGGATTCCATTCATACGTTTTCAGCGTATCTGCGTGAACTCGGAATTTTGACCGAGGAAAAAGAGCAGGAAATGCAGGATGAAATCATGAAATTGGTCAATGAAGCGACAGATTATGCCGAAAATGCAGCTTATGCAGAACCGGAAACGATCTTTAATTATGTTTATGCAGAGTGAGGAGGGTTTTTAATGCCAGTTAAGTCTTATATACAAGCTGTAACGCAGGCTTTGTCAGAAGAGATGGAACGGGATCAGAAAGTATTTGTCCTAGGGGAAGATGTCGGAAAAAGAGGCGGCGTATTCCGTGCTACGGACGGACTATATGAAAAATTCGGAGAAGCAAGAGTGCTTGATACGCCACTCGCTGAATCAGCTATCGCCGGTGTAGGAATCGGTGCAGCCATGTACGGTATGAGACCGGTGGCTGAGATGCAGTTTGCCGATTTCATCATGCCTGCGGTTAATCAGATTATATCGGAAGCTGCAAAAATAAGGTACCGGTCAAACAACGATTGGGACTGTCCCATCACGATACGGGCACCTTACGGCGGAGGGGTTCATGGAGCGTTGTACCATTCCCAGTCCATCGAAGCCATTTTTGCCAATCAACCAGGTTTGAAAATTGTCATGCCTTCCACTCCATATGATGTCAAGGGATTGTTAAAAGCCGCCATCCGGGATGATGATCCCGTCTTGTTTTTTGAACATAAACGCGCTTACCGGTTGATCAAAGGGGAAGTGCCGGATGAGGACTATACTCTTCCATTGGGGAAAGCCGACGTAAAAAGAGATGGATCAGATATTACAGTGATAACCTATGGTCTATGTGTCCATTTCGCATTACAGGCAGCAGAAAAGCTGGAGCAGGAAGGTATCGATGCCCACATTTTAGATCTTCGGACCGTGTACCCGCTTGATCGGGAAGCTATTGTGGAAGCAGCATCCAAGACAGGAAAAGTACTATTGCTAACAGAGGATAACAAAGAAGGAAGCATCATAGGGGAAGTAGCAGCAATCATTGCGGAAGAATGTTTATTTGAGTTGGATGCGCCAATTCAGCGGCTTGCAGGACCGGATGTACCTGCTATGCCATATGCTCCGACAATGGAAAAACACTTCATGGTCAATCCGGACAAAGTGGAAAAAGCAATGCGTGAATTGGCGGAATTTTAAAGACGAGGAGGGAACGCTGTGTCAATAGAAAAAATCAATATGCCTCAGCTTGGCGAAAGTGTGACAGAAGGGACAATCAGCCAGTGGCTCGTAAAGCCTGGTGATCATGTCAATAAGTATGATCCTATCGCGGAAGTAATGACAGACAAGGTAAATGCGGAGGTGCCTTCATCATTTACAGGTACACTGACAGAGATTGCAGCTGAAGAAGGCGAAACGGTAGCTGTCGGTGATTTGATGTGTTATATCGAAGTGGCAGGCGGGGAGAGCGGCGAAACCGCTGTTGAAGAAGCGAACACAAATACAACCGGGAACACAGTTGCTCCTGAACCAAAGTCGGAAGAATCATCGATGAAAAAGAGATATTCTCCGGCGGTCATGCGGCTTGCGCAGGAAAACGATATTCAACTCGATGAAGTGGAAGGAAGCGGAAAAGGCGGCAGGATCACACGGAAAGATATCGAAAAGATAATCGCTTCTGGAGGGATGGACAGAAAGCAGGAACAACCCGCTGAAAGCAACGTGCCGGCGGAAAATGCCAGCGGCAATGCCACAATCCCGGAATCAAAGCAGCAAGTACATACAAGTGAAGGAGCGAAGGAAATTCCGGTGACCGGAGTACGCAAGGCAATAGCCAACAATATGGTGAAGGCCAAGACCGAAATACCCCATGCTTGGATGATGGTGGAGGTGGATGTAACGAATCTGGTAAAATACCGAAATTCTGTAAAAGACCGATTTAAACAGGAGGAAGGCTTCGGTCTTACGTTCTTTGCCTTTTTTGTGAAGGCTGTATCGAAAGCGCTGAAGGAATTCCCGCAGCTCAACAGCTCTTGGGCCGGAGACAAGATCATCCAGCATAAAGACGTAAATATTTCCATTGCTGTCGCTAAAGAACAAGAATTGTTTGTACCTGTTATAAAAGCGGCAGATGAGAAAAGCATCAAAGGTATCGCCAAGGATATACACGGTCTGGCCAGTAAAGCGAGAAACGGAAAACTGACTGCCCAAGATATGGAAGGTGGAACATTCACAGTTAATAACACCGGCTCGTTTGGTTCTGTCCAGTCAATGGGAGTTATCAATCATCCGCAGGCCGCTATCTTGCAGGTTGAGTCCATTGTAAAACGCCCCGTGATTATTGATGATATGTTCGCCGCAAGAGATATGGTTAATCTTTGTCTTTCACTGGATCACCGGGTATTGGATGGATTGATCTGTGGCCAATTCCTGGCCCGTTTGAAAGAAATATTAGAAAATACATCGAGTGATAATACACCGATCTATTAATTCATTTGAGTATCCGGCTTACAAAAGTTGAAAGAGGCGGATTATAATTAAGTGATTCATGCTTGTGACGGAGCCCGTCAGGTATATAAGCCTAAGACATCAGCAGACCAAATCGCAACAGATTTGGTCTTGTCTTATTTTATACAGTAAAAAGAGTTGGGAGGGTGGCTGGATGAGAAAGACACTTATTGGCCTCGCTATCTTTGTGT
This sequence comes from Sediminibacillus sp. JSM 1682029, assembly GCF_041366435.1. Classification (NCBI taxonomy): domain Bacteria; kingdom Bacillati; phylum Bacillota; class Bacilli; order Caryophanales; family Bacillaceae; genus Sediminibacillus; species Sediminibacillus sp. JSM 1682029. The sequence goes on along the minus strand of NZ_JBEWYY010000002.1, from coordinate 88,764 downwards.
CTGGCGCAATCGTTTATGGGTTCACTTTGATCGCTGCCTCGATCTATGCCCAAGTATTGGCCGATACGAGTTGGGACGGCCGTTATGGTATTTTCGGCACTGCTTTGAGAGAAATAGGAACGGCACCATTAACAGTTGCAATAATTCTAGGTATAACCGGAATATATTTTATGATTCTTTCTGTGAAAAATGATAAGCGAAGAGCAACGGGGGAATAAGAACTGAGACTATTAACAAACAAACCATTTTTTTAGCAGCTGTTGATTTAATAAAAGGGTAGAAAATCAAAGGAGAGAGAAAATGAACGTAGGACGGATTTTATACATATTGGGATTGATTTTTGCTGTTTACAGCATTGCAGTGCTGGTGATGTCCTTCTTCACTGGAGGAGGCAGCATCCTCATGGTTTTTGGTGTTTTGAACGGCTTTATCGCCATGGGTGTAGGGGACATGGTAATAGACATGAATAGAAGGAAAAAGAATACAGCGGGTGGGGATTTGAACGATAACCAAGACAAACATGAAAATGACTAAAGCACAGTGCAGTAACCCCGGAAAAGCGCACGGGACTGGCGGATCAGACACAGGTGCTGCGGGTGAATCTGAAAAGTAGCAGGAAACGGTGCAACTTTTGTCTGAACAGCCTGATTGAAACGCAAGCCTATTCTTGGTACTATGAATTTAGTAATATAAATTTTAAGGAGATGGATATAGAGTGGATTTCAATTTATTCATGGAAGATGTCGTCAATTCGGCGCGTAAAGATATAACAGAAGCAGGCTATGAAGAACTCACCACACCAGAAGAAGTCGACCAGGCTTTAAATCGAAAAGGAACAACGCTCGTTATGGTCAATTCTACGTGTGGGTGTGCTGGAGGTGTCGCACGTCCGGCCGCTGCCAATGCCATCCACTTTGATAAACGTCCGGAACACCTGGTTACCGTTTTTGCGGGACAAGATAAAGAAGCGACCGAAAGGGCCAGGAGTTATTTTGAAGGTTTTCCGCCATCTTCGCCTTCTTTCGCTTTTTTGAAGGACGGAAAAATCGTCACGATGGTTGAACGTCATGATATTGAAGGATTTGGCCCGGTAGACGTTGTAGAAAAACTTCAACATATTTTTGAGGAACATTGCGAAGAAATATAACGGAACCACAGAGAGATTTCATTACCTTGCCACGCCTGTGACAAGGTTTTTTTCTCCCTTCAACCCTGTTCAAATAGCTATTAAGGAGTACACAGCGTGAAAATTGGATATCGAACACTTAAAACAGCTACTGGCACACCGATAGCAATTTGGCTGGCTCAATTACTGCAGCTTCAAAACTTTGTTTCTGCAGGGATCATTGCTTTACTATGCATACAGCCGACACGTAAACGTTCGATGCTCACATCATGGCATCGTTTTGGTGCATGCTTGCTGGCAATGGTTTTTTCTTTTGCCGTTTTCGAGACAATCGGCTTTCATCCATTGGCCATTGGCATCTTGCTTGTTTTATTTATCCCAACAACCGTTTTATTGAAGTTGACCCCGGGAATTGTGACCAGCTCGGTAATTATCTTGCACTTATACAGCTCCGGCGAGATAACCTTTTCTTTATTAGTCAATGAGTTTTTTCTGATCGTCATAGGGATCGGGACAGCTCTGCTTTTGAATTTATATATGCCCAGCCTCGAAAACAACTTGGTTGATTTGCAGGAAAAAGTAGAGAATAATTTCCGCACCATTTTAAAAGAAATAGCCATATACCTGCGGGAAGGTCGAGAAACGTGGACAGGAAAGGAGTTGACCGAGACTGATGAATTGTTGGATAAAGCAGAACGACTGGTTGCCCGGGATATTGAAAACCATTTATTAAGAGATAAACACACCTTTTTTGATTATTTCATTATGCGGAAAAAACAGTTCGAATTACTTCGCCGGATGCTTCCGCTTGTCAGCCAAATGGACAGGCTGTATGAACAAAACTACCGAATGGCAGATTTTTTTGATGAACTAGCTGAAGCAGTGCATCCCGGCAACACTGCAAAGCTTCATTTGGAAACTCTGCGTGAATTGCGTAAAACGTTTGATAAGGATGACTTGCCAAAAACAAGAATCGAGTTCGAAACGAGGGCGAACTTGTTTCGCTTGCTATATGAAATCGAGCAATATCTGGTGTTGAAAAAGACCTTTAAGCCGAGCGATGTATGATTAGTTGCCAAAAGAAAAAGGCTGTCACTGTCCATTTGAAAAGATAATACAGTGCCAGCCTTTTTTTATATAAACATAGACAATCCCATTGTCACGGTTGACAATACCATGGCGATGATCATAATATAAATAACTAATTTTATCCGTCTTTCCCGTTTGGACGGTTTACGCTTCACTGTTTGTTCCGTATTGTTTTTAGCCATTGCATTTCCTCCTTCACCCCTGTAACTACTTGTATTTTACCGCGATTGTGCAAAATGGACAAGTCCCCTGGGAATTAAAAAAGCAAACAATTTCATATATAACAGAATGGAACGTAACATTATGTTAAACCGGCTGTCTACAAATTGCGGGGAGAGACAATGGAAAATCCGTACAGGGAGGAAGAAGCCTTTTCTGCAAATAAATGGGGATGGAAAAAATCGAACATTCTCCCAAGCCTCTTTTTGATCCATACACAATTCAAGCCATGGAGGCACTTTGAGCGGTAGGGGGAAAGGGAAAATCCTAGTATATAGGGGCTGATAAAAGTGAAACAAATTCGAGTGTTATTAGCAAAAGCAGGATCGGATGGAAACAACCAGCATGCTTTGGGAATAGCTCAGCTATGCATGGCCTTTCGTGATCATGGCATGGAAGTAATTTCTACAGGGCTAAGACAGTCGCCAGAACAAATAGCCCAGGCTGCCGTTCAGGAAGATGTCGACGTTGTCGGACTCTCTTCCTTGTCAGGCGAACATCGTTTACTGTTCCCCGAGGTGGTAGAGGCATTGCGGGCAAGAAATGCCGTCGAAATACCGGTTATCGGCGGAGGGATCATACCGGCTGAAGATATATCGTATCTTGAGGAAAAAGGGACTAAAAAAGTATTTACCAGCGATGCTACTGCGGACGCACTGGCGGCTTATATCAAGCGTCTTGTCGGTCCTGAGTACATGGCGCCCAAAAAAATCGCCCATATCGGAATTGCGGTTAGGTCAATAAATAAATCGCTCCCTTTTTACCATGATGTGCTTGGGCTGACAGTGGAGAAAATAGAGGATGTGGACACGGAACAGGTGAAAGTGGCTTTTTTGAAAATAGGGGAAACGCGATTGGAATTGCTCGAACCATTGGATGAACAATCATCCATTCATCGCTTTCTTGATAAAAAAGGAGAAGGGCTGCATCATCTTGCTTTTGAAGTGGATGATTTGGATGAGCGATTGTCTGTTTATCGACTGCAAGGCATACGATTACTGAACAAAACGCCGGTAGCAGGTGCTGATAACAGTCGTATCGCTTTTTTTCATCCCGATGCTTCCGGACGCGTGTTGATTGAATTATGTCAGCATGAGGAGGGAGGGTGAATGGATATTTTCGGAAAAATAAACGAACTCTATGATAAAAGAAGACAAGTAGAATTGGGCGGGGGAGATAAGCGAATAGAAAAGCAGCATGAGAAGGGGAAAATGACAGCTCGTGAAAGAATTCATCATCTGTTGGATGATGAATCGTTTGTCGAGTTGAATCCTTTTGTCGAGCACCGTGTGACTGACTTCGGAATGGCTGATAAAGGTAATCCGGGCGAAGGAGTCGTCACAGGTTATGGAGAAATCGATGGCAGGCCAATCTATTTATTCGCCCAGGATTTCACTGTGTATGGTGGTGCTCTGGGGGAAATGCATGCGAAAAAAATTGCAGCCGTGATGGATCTTGCCGCCAAGAACGGAACCCCTTTCGTCGGGTTGAGTGATTCCGGCGGCGCGCGGATTCAAGAAGGGGTAGCTTCACTGGACGGGTATGGTCAAGTGTTTTACCGCAATGTAATTTATTCCGGCGTGATTCCCCAAATATCTATTATCATGGGTCCCTGTGCCGGTGGCGCAGTATATTCTCCCGCGCTCACCGATTTTGTCATTATGGTCGAGGAGACATCGCACATGTTCATCACCGGTCCGAAAGTAATCGAAACAGTCACAGGTGAAAGTCTGAATGTGGACGGTTTAGGTGGTGCTTCCATACATAATCAAGTAAGCGGCAATGCTCATTTGAAGGCAGCGACAGAAGAGGAAGCATTGAATCAAGTCCGTCGACTTGTCGGTTATCTTCCCTCCAGCAATAAAGAAAAACCGCCTAAGCAAAGTTGCCAGGAAGGAGAGGATTACCGCCCGGATTTATTGGAAATAGTGCCGTTTGACACAATACGGCCCTATGATGTAAGAAAAGTCATCGAGCAGATTGTCGATTCTGAATCTTTTCTGGAAATCCATCCGCAATTCGCCAAAAATATTGTGGTCGGGTTTGCCAGGATGCATGGCGAGTCAATAGGACTGGTGTGCAACCAGCCCAAACATTTAGCCGGAAGCCTTGACATTGACAGTAGCGACAAGGCTGCACGCTTCATCCGCTTTTGTGACAGCTTTCAGATCCCATTGATTACTGTAGAAGATGTAAGCGGGTTTTTTCCTGGTGTCAAACAGGAGCATGGCGGGATTATCCGGCATGGGGCCAAAATATTATATGCTTATTCGGAGGCTACTGTTCCGAAGATCACGGTGATAACCAGGAAGGCTTATGGCGGAGCGTACGTGGCCCTGAATAGTAAATCGATTGGAGCGGACCTTGTTTTCGCTTGGCCGAATGCAGAAATAGCAGTAATGGGCCCGGAAGGTGCTGCCAATATCATATTTGCACGGGAAATCGCTGAGAGTGAAAATCCGGAAAAAACAAGACAAGAAAAAATCGCCGCCTATAGAGAAAAATTCGCCAACCCTTATATTGCGGCCGGTCTGGGGATGATCGATGATATCATAGATCCAAGGGAAACCAGGCTTGTACTGTTGAAGGGTCTGAAAATGCTGAAAAACAAACAAGAAGAACGACCGGTCAAAAAACATGGCAACATTCCTTTGTGAATGGTTACCGGATGAAAAAATTGACAGGGGTCCTCGATTTTCAGTAACGTAATAAGTAGACAGAGATGTCCTTTTAAACGACGAGGAGGTACATGAAACATGCCAGAAGTGAATCAGGAACGTATCGTAGAAGAATTCCTGGAACTTGTCCAGGTGAATTCGGAAACAGAGCATGAAGAAGAAATAGCAAAGGTTTTGAAAAAAAAATTCACAGAGCTAGGGCTGGAAGTAGTGGAAGATGACAGCAAAACGAAGACCGGACATGGTGCCAACAATTTGGTATGTACGCTGAAAGGTAACAAACCGGAAGTTGATACGATATACTTCACATCCCATATGGATACCGTCGTCCCCGGTAACAATATCAAACCTTCTTTAAAAGAAGGCTATGTCGTCTCCGATGGTACAACGATTTTGGGAGCTGATGACAAAGCCGGACTGGCAGCCATGCTGGAAGCAATCAAACTTCTCAAAGAAAATGAGATCAATCATGGTGACATCCAGTTTGTTATCACTGCTGGAGAGGAATCTGGCCTTGTCGGTGCAAAAGAACTGGATATTTCATTGGTGGACGCTTCCTATGGATATGCTGTAGACAGTAATGGAACTGTGGGAGATATTATCGTAGCTGCTCCCACCCAAGCTAAGATCAATGCAGTAGTAAAAGGGAAAACGGCACATGCAGGAGTGGCTCCGGAAAATGGCATTTCAGCAATCACTTTGGCAGCAAAGGCTATATCGAAAATGCCGCTTGGCAGAATCGACGAAGAGACGACTGCCAATATCGGACGATTCGAAGGTGGATCGAAAACCAATATCGTCTGTGATCATGTGGAAATATTGGCAGAGGCGCGTTCCCTTGTCCCGGAAAAGATGGAAGCCCAAGTCAAGAAGATGAAGCAGGCATTCGAAGAAACTGCCGAAGAATTTGGAGGCAGTGTCGATTTAGATATCAAAGTCATGTACCCTGGTTATAAACAGAAAGCTGGAGACCATGTGGTAGAAGTTGCACGCAGAGCTGCCAAGTCTATCGGACGTGACAGTCAGTTGCTTGAAAGTGGAGGCGGAAGCGACGCTAATGTGATAGCGGGTCACGGTATCCCTACTGTTAATTTAGCTGTTGGGTATGAAGATATCCACACAACAAATGAACGTATGCCGGTGGGCGAGCTGGTGAAAATAGCGGAACTGATTACAGCCATCGCAGGAGAGGCTGCAAAATCGTAAAGGCAAGGGTTGTCCCTCACATGGGGCAGCCCTTCCTAAGCACATAAGAAGAGTATTTCAATGATCAACTGCTCTGCTTTTGAACCAGCTCAGGGAGTCTGTTCTCTGATAGTGAACCGAGCTTGCCGGATGAAGGACGGAAGGCCATCGTCGGATCTTTCAAGTGAAACGTATATATAATTAAAATCAGATAATAGTAGTAAAACACTGTTCGAAAGGAGCTTGAGGATGAAAAACAGCATAAAATGGAATGATAAAATGTCATTTACCGGCTTTACGCCCTCCGGTCATCAGATACATATGGATGCATCCGAAGAAGTCGGAGGGGAAAATAGCGGGGCACGGCCAACTGAATTACTGTTAAATGCTATAGCCGGATGCACTTCAATTGATATTATTTCCATTTTGAAAAAAATGCGTCTGCACCCTGAGTCATTTGAAGTGGAAATTGATGGAGCACGAGCAGAAGAGCATCCCAAAAGGTTCACAGCCATTCATATTCACTACGTTTTGACAGGAGAACTTCCAGAAGAAAAAGTAGTAAGAGCCATTCAGTTGTCAAAGGACACCTATTGTTCCGTAGCGCACTCTGTAAATGCAGAAATCACCGTCAGTTATGCGATAAACGGGGTGGATGGTTCACAGGGAATTTAATAGATAAGCCGGAGGTCCTCAAGCGTCTAACGCTTGGGGCCTTGTCTGTCTGTAGGGGGAAGCCAATGTTTCCTCTGTTTTCTGGATTTCTTTCCAGGTAGAACAGTTGACACGATGAACTGAAATGAATATGATTACAGTTATACACCAAAGCAACTTATATCATGATCTTATAGGAGGCATCCTAGTGAACAGCGAATTTACGTTGGCCGTACACAGTTTAACTTATCTGGCATTGCATCCTGGCCGGATGGCTACAAGCAATGCAATTGCAGAAAGCACTGCTGTTCATCCCGTCAGGGTGCGGAAGGTATTGGGATTGCTTCGTAAACAAGGATACATTGCAGCGAAAGAAGGATGTGCAGGAGGTTTTATTTTGCAGGTGGATCCAGGGGAACTGGGCCTTCATGATATTTATAAAATCACTTCCAAAGGGACTTTGCTCCCTAAATGTTCATCCGCAAATCCTGACTGTGTGGTGGGAGCTAATATGAAGACTACATTGACCACGATTTTCGGGAATGCAGAAAAACAGTTAGAAACTTTCTTGGCTGGTTATAGTATAAAAGATGTAGCGCTGATGGTGAGACAACACCCGTCTAAACAAATCACAGAAATAGTAACCGGGTTTTAGTTTCTAACCGGAAAACCAGGCAATACGTATGCCTTAAATGTAATAGAAATAATTACAGTTAAAGGAGGCACAATATGCAATTAAAAAAACGCAAGTATTTAGAAAATAAATGGAAATACGATTATCAAACTTTATCAGTTTATGGTGAAATCGGAAGGACTGGGGAAAGTCAGTTAATCTATTCCTTTGAAAAGCCTGCAGATGCTGTGTTTTTTGTTACTTCCGGATTTGTACGTTTATTCAACAAGGAGACGTGCAGAACGAAAATTGTAGGGGCTGGAGAATTTTTCGGTGACCGCTCGGTGTTTTTTACAAAGCATATCTATGTAGAGGCTGTTACTCCTGTTGAATATGTGAGGATCGATGAGAAGGCATACAGCAGGTTGATGAGACATGAACCGAAGCTGGCCGTTGAACTGATAACCAATATTTCAAAGAATCAGCTTTATTTAACCGAAAAACAATCCTTGCTTTCGGAAACTAAAGAAATGTTTAGTCAGATGAAGAAAGGTTATAGCAAAGTCCATCGTTTGAAAAAGAATGACCATCAGCTCTGTTGTCATTGTTCCTAATTCGAAAAGTGACCGGAATAAGAAATACCGAACGGATTCAAAAGCTAATCGAATTCGTTCGGTTTATTTTGTCAGTAATCATTTATCCCAGTCCTTCTATCTGTCTTCTTATTTATGAGATGAATGATAATCGCTTTCGTGCAAATCCCTAACTCCGTTTTCCGTATCGGTGCACCTACCATTAGCTTCATTGGGAAGGAGAAAAATTTATTGGAACGAAGGTATACATACAGCAGCATTATCAGAAAAAGGATGGGGTAGAATGACAGTGGATTCTTTATCAGAACGCTTTCGATCGTTTTCCCTCAACGAATGCAGAGGTTCCAGCAGGTTGTATGAGTGCCTGGCAGAGGAAATTGCAAATGACGCCGAGGTGCTGGTTATGAGTGAGCATGCAAATCCTGGACAGCCAATACCAAACTTGTTGCTTGGTGCTGTACACTATCTTTTACAAGATAGTCAACATCCATTGAAACAGTTTTATCCTAGTCTGACTGCTAATCCCGCTATGCCGGAAAAGGCGTTTCCTTGGTTCAAGGACTTTTGTCGAATCCATGAAAAAGGAATAAAGCAGCTGATCACAAAAAAATTGGTGCAAACGAATGAAGTTAGACGCTGTGCCTATCTCTATCCAGTCTTTTGTCATATTTACCAGCAATCGGGCCGCCCGCTGTCTCTCATTGAACTTGGGTGCAGCGCGGGTTTGCAATTGTTGTGGGACAAATATGCTTACCGGTATGGAAATGGTTTGATGGTTGGTAATGCAAATGCCCGATTGGTGCTCAGTTCAGAAGTAAGGGGGGACAGGCTTCCGTTGTTGCGAAAGAGTCCACCAGTTGCAGAAAGGATAGGGATCGACTTACATATCAGTAATCTTGATGATCCGGTCGATTATGCATGGCTGAAGGCATTGATTTGGCCAGAACATCAAACCAGAAGAACCGCATTTGAACGTGCCGCTTATCAGTATGAGAACGAAGCGGCCCATCTGGAACTGATCGAAGGGAATGGTGTGGAGCTGCTGGAACACGTTGCGGCTGGGATATCGTATGAATCCACTATTTGTGTTTTTCATACCCATGTCGCAAATCAAATCCCTGCTGAAGAAAAACGGAAGCTGTTGAATAGGATCAAGCATATCAGTGAGAAACGGGAAATTTTCCATATATACAATAATATGTATGACCGGCTGCTTCACCTAGACCGGCATTCAGCCGGAAAAGAGACTCATGGAACAGTGGGAAGCACAGATGGGCATGGCAGCTGGTTCGAATGGCGGCTGGGTCAACAGGAGAAGCATTGAAATGGATACGGCTTCTTAATCATCGGAAACCGGAAGCAGATTATATAAACAGATATACAGCCCTGGATGTCCCTCGTTGGTTACAAAACAAGACCTGACTGAACCTCTGATGAAAATCGCAGCATCAGTGACCTGTTGAATGCGAATCCTGCCGTCAGGTATCTTGTCTTTGCCTTGATAAGGATAGGAAGAGAAGGTGTTAAGTAGTGGACTCGGCTTAATCTTATTCGAGCAGGTTTTTGAAAAACAGAAAGGGAATATGGGCTGAAAAGCGTAAAGCAAATGAAAAAAATGAGACCAAGTCCGGTTTGATTTGATATGATATAGAAGAAAACTATTTGTATGCAATAGGAGGCAGCCATGGAGAAAAAAACAAGGGTAGGTTTGATTTTTGGCGGTAAATCTGCGGAGCATGAGGTTTCCTTGCAATCGGCCAAAAACATTGTTGATGCGATAGATAAAGAGAAGTATGAAGTAACATTGATCGGAATTGACAAAGAAGGCAAATGGCATTTAAATAATCAGTCACACTTTCTCATGAATGAGGAAAATCCGAAATTGATCGAGTTGAACAAATCCAACCAGCATATTGCTATCATCCCAGGAGAAGATGAGCAGCAAATGATGAATTTAAAAGAGACTGTCAAGCTGGAGCAGCTTGACGTAATTTTTCCGATCCTGCATGGAACGCTAGGCGAAGATGGCAGTATTCAGGGCATGATGCGTCTGGCGAATCTGCCGTATGTCGGATCAAATGTGCTGGGTTCGGCGGTATGTATGGACAAAGATATAACGAAAAAATTATTGCAGCAGGCAGGTATCGAAGTAGCAAAGTCCGTCACGTTGAAAAAGCATCAAAAAGAAACAGTATCTTTTGCCGATGTAAAAGAACAGTTGGGGCTGCCTGTCTTTATAAAACCTGCCAGCCAGGGGTCTTCTGTAGGCGTTAGCAAGGTGAACGATGAAGCAGCTTTCCGAAAAGCAATCGAGACGGCTTTCGGTTATGATCATAAAGTATTGATTGAAGAAAGCGTGGAGGGCCGCGAAGTGGAATGTGCCGTCTTGGGAAATGAGGAACCAAAGGCTTCATTGCCAGGTGAAATTCTTCCGCAAGGAGACTTTTATTCCTATGAAACAAAATATATTGATGAAAACGGAGCAGTCTTAGAGATTCCAGCGCAGTTGTCCAAAGAAGAGGTACAAACCATTCAAGATACGTCCAACAAAGCATTCCGCGTGCTTGAATGTGAAGGGCTGGCAAGGGTGGACTTTTTCCTGAAAGCGGATGGCACGCTTGTGCTGAATGAGGTAAACACATTGCCGGGTTTTACGAAAATCAGTATGTACCCTCAGCTTTGGGGAGTGAGCGGATTATCCTATCCTGATTTGATTGATCAGTTGATTCAGTTGGCCCTCGCCAGACACGAAAGGGATAAGGTGTTGAAAAATACGGTAGAATAAAAGAATGTCCTGCCCCGATTTCGCCAGTAACCGAACTTGCGAAATCGGGGCGTTTTTTATATCTGCTTGCAGTCTGTCTTGGAAAGCTGTTGCCTGATATCCATCACTCTTTGTATATGCATTCCTTCATGGAAAATGGTACGGACTAATACCTGTTCAATCGTATGCATTCCCATTTCTGTCGCTGGGAACGTTTCGTCCATTCGTTCACCATACCGTTCTTTTATATCCCCGGGTTGCCTCGTGAGCAATCTTTTTATCGTCTCTAGACTGGGTGTTTCCGCGGTGAAATCTGCCGGTGAACTACCGAAGCCAAACCAGCTATGATATTCAGGAGGGACGTTCTGCTTTTCTTTTGTTAAAGTTTCCAGCCACAAAAATTGATCAAGGTAAACATGGCCGAGATTCCAACGTATGTTATTGTTGAATCCCGGAGGAACAAAGTCTGCCTCTTCTTCAGTAACAGGAAGAACAGCGTCCAGAAGTTCCGTACGGTATGTTTCCATTTGGCGGAACAATATTCGATGACGAGTTTCCATTCCTACTTCCCTCATTTCATTCGTATTTTCCATAACTAATTCGCTTTTCAGCTGGATATTCCTTCCCGTTTGATCGGATGGATGTCACCAAAAGGTTATTTCTGGTAGAATTGTGAAAGGGGTTACACCATTGGGGCGAAAAGGGGAGTGTTCATCTTGGAATGGGAAAGAAATTTAGTAACAACAGAAAGAGGGAGTTTCGAGTTCTTCATCAAAGGGCAAGGGAAACCAATCTGTATCACTCACCTTTATTCAGCATTTAATGAAAGCGGCGACAACTTTGCCGACACCTTTACAAGCAATAACATGGTTTATTTGATCAATCTCCGGGAGACAGGATCCTCAGCGAGGGCAGAGCAATTTCATCAGCTCAGCATGCTGGAAACCGTAATGGATTTGGAAGCAATCAGACAATCGCTCGGCTTAAAAACTTGGTACTTTGCCGGTCATTCGACAGGAGGAATGTTGGGACTGGTGTATGGCATTTATTTTCCGGACAGCTTGGCTGGATTGATCGTTGTCGGAACTGCCGCAAGAGATTATACCGTCTCGTCTTCCTCTATTTATCATCCTGATCATCCCGATTTCCACCGAATGCAAGAATTGCTTGAATTGTTGAAGAAATCGAACCTCGGGGCTGTTCAGAGAGAAGCATTGACAAAGGAAAGGACGAAACTGTCCCTCTATAATCCGGAAGAATATGAACAACTTTTTTCCAGACAAATAAAGAAAGCATTGTCCAAGGAGAGAATCGAGTTTTTCAGCCGTGAACTGGCTATCTTTGATTTAACAAGCAAGCTTCCTGGCTGTCAGCCGAATCTTTTGATTCTTTGCGGTAAATATGATGTCCAGTGCCCATGGGAGTTTTCAAAGGAAATAAATGAACTTGTTCCCGGTTCCCGTTTCATCACCTACGATAAAAGTAATCATTACCCGTTTCTGGAACAAAAACAAGCTTTTTTACGAGATATACATCACTTCTTGGAAGGGAAACCTCCTTATTAGCACACCAATGCGAAAAAATAAAGCACGTCTCTTCTCAAATGACAGGTGACATAGTATGATGTAGAAGTATGTCAATTAACTAGCAGAGGTAGATATTCATGGTTTCTGAAAAAATTTCCCCTTATATTTCTTTTACAAGGGAAGAGTGGGCAAAACTCCGTTTCAATACACCGATGACACTCACGAAGGCAGAAATAAAGGAACTACAGGGGATCAATGAACGATTATCAGTGGAAGAAGTAGAAAAAATTTATTTGCCGTTGACCCGGTTGCTGAATTTATACATCAACGCATCCCAGCAGCTTCATTCTGTGACAGATCAGTTTTTTGGACAAGCTACACGTAAGGTTCCGTATATCATAGGGGTTGCCGGCAGTGTTGCCGTAGGAAAAAGTACTACATCAAGAATCCTTCAGTCCCTTTTATCCAGGCTGCCAGAGCATCCGAAGGTGCAAATCGTCACGACTGACGGTTTTTTGTTCCCCAATGCCACCTTGGAAAAGGAAGGCTTAATGGACAAAAAAGGCTTTCCGGAAAGCTATGACATCAAAAAGCTCATCCACTTTTTGAGCGATTTGAAATCTGGCAAGGAAAAAGTGCGGGCCCCCGTATATTCCCATTTCACATATGATATCGTACCGGATGAATATGTCGAAGTGGATGGTGCAGATATTGTGATCATTGAAGGCATCAATGTTCTGCAGACACCGGTGACAAATGAGATGCTATCCAGGTTATACGTATCTGATTTTTTTGATATGTCATTATTTGTGGATGCAGATGAAGTGGATATCAAACGATGGTACATAGAGCGATTCAAGATTTTAAAAGAGTCAGCCTTTAAAGATCCAAATGCTTATTTTAATCGATATGCGAATCTCAGCGATGCAGAAGCCGAACAAGTCGCTGTTGATATTTGGAACCGGATAAACAAGAAAAATCTGGAACTGAATATATCCCCCACCAAGTACCGGTCGACCATCATATTCAAAAAAGGGAAAGACCACCTAACGGAAAAGATCAGCTTAAGAAAAGTCTAACAAAACGGAATGCTCTTGGAGGGCATTCCGAGGACCTTTTAATGAAAAATATCAGTCATTGTCTGGAGCCTTGCCATATTTTATGGGAAGGGTTTTTTTTCGTTATGGAATTAGTAAAAGGAACGTCCGTGGATTTTAAAGCGGCCCAGTAAAGTACATCCGGTCAATGCTCTTTTTCTTCTTCGTTATGGACATATAAATCGGGGGCATCAAGTTGGTCCACTGAATAAAAGAAGGAAATTTGCTAGTTTTGTAGTATTCCTATTTTATCGGGTTTTCTGTGTCCATCAGCAGCTGGAGTAACTTTATCCAATTTATGCAAAGCGACTCTACAAGTAGTATCTGTACAGGGGTTTGTCTGAATTCCTGCCATAATGAGTGGAGACCGATAATCAGTTTGGCGGTTCTCATGATTGAGTCCTCCTGTTTTTCAAAAGTTTATCAAAATGGTGCAAAGGGGTGTTGGATATGAGCGAAAAATTAATCAGGGTAGGCACAACTTATTTACCGGTAACAGATGTGAACAGAGCTTCTGACTGGTATGTTACCAAGCTGGATGCTGCCTTGTCCTACCGGGATGATGAAAAAGCGATCATCAACTTTGCCGGCCAAAGCTTTTTTCTAGTAAAAGCAGAGAAGGACCAAACGGCAAATTTCCGGAACTGCATGGGGAAGGATCATTTTTCTGTCACGTTTGAGGTGGACGGACAGGAGGCACTTCATGCTGCTAGATCAGAGCTGGATGGGAAAGGGGTGAAGGTCGGGCCGATTGAAGATAGAGGGCATCCAGGTGAAAATTTTATTTTTTATGATATAGACGGCAATATATTCGACGTATGGAGCGAATTAAGCCCCAGTTATAAACAGTTGCACGGCATGCGCCGAACAAGACGTGTTTTGGATAACGAAGGGATGGATTTCGATCACTGGTTGGAAAACTACCTTGAGGCTTGGAGAAAATTTTCATTGGACGATTTAAAACGGTATATTGCAAACGATTATCAAGCGCGGGAGTCAAGGGATTCCGAGATTGTCGATTTTGGTTACCAACAATCCCTTGAAGGCTGGGAGCAGGCATTTACACAATTAGAAGGCTCGGCTGAATGGTTGTTGTCTGTCCATGATAGAATAACAACCGGTGAAAATGAAGCAATTGCTATTATTTCCGCTACACTGGAAATCGAAGGAAAACCTCTTGATACTGCAAATTTGTTTTTTGATGTTTTTAAAAGAAGCAATAAACATGGTGAATGGAAAATGGTTAGAAGTTATATAGAAGCTGGAATTCCTTGTGACCAACTCCGGTTTTCTGGAGCGCTAAACGAAATGATTGCACTCGAACAAGGTAGAGGATGAAAGTGGGGAAGAAATGGAATATGTAAAAATAGACCAATTAGATAAACAACGAATAACTGCCTTTTTTAACGAACACTGGGGCAGTACGGAAATGGTCGTCACGAGTGGAAGGTACCATTGCGATAGACTTCCTGGGTTTGCGGCAATTGCTGATGGTGGAAAAATTGGCGGGATGATCACCTATTCAATAGCTGGGAAAACTTGTGAAATAATCTCGTTGGACAGCTTGCTGGAGGAACGGGGTATCGGCACAACTCTTGTAAAGATGGTGGAAGATATGGCCAAAAAAACAAAATGTACTAGTGTAAAATTGGTTACCAGCAATGATAATATCCATGCTATTGGATTTTATCAGCGTAGAGGTTATCGTATAACCACGATCCACCGGAATGCCATCGATCGAGCCAGACAGGTGAAACCTCAAATCCCTTTTGTGGCAGAAAATGGGATACCCATCCGGGATGAGCTGCTATTGATAAAACAACTGTAATAAGGGAAAATGAATTTACATAACATGAATATCGGAAATAGATATAATTCACAAAACAGCTGAACGGGGACCCATTCAGCTGTTTTGTTTTTGTATAGGAAAATGGCTGAAACAGCCACATCCAGCTCCAGCGTCTACCCCCTCGAGGTCTTAAACCCATCCTCTGTGTGGCAGATAGCGCCACGCCGAGGCTGTTCTTAAGCTTGTCGGAGGCCTTAAACGATGTGGGTCATGCAGACGTTGCCACAGGACGTGGCGGCTTTAGCCTGTACTCCTTTAAACAGATGCTTGCGCTTTTGTCCATCCAGTTACAATTTGGTTATGAAAGATAATTCGTACTTTACCGCCTCCTGGAAGCATAGTTTTTTGCATTAGAAACAAAATGATACTAGCAAGTAATTTGAGGAGGTTGGTTTATGCCTTTGAATGTCACACAAAAACTGATCAAGGACCATTTGATGTCCGGTGAAATGATAGCGGGTACCGAAATCGGGCTCCGTATCGATCAGACGCTGACGCAGGATGCCACTGGTACAATGGTGATGCTCGAGTTGGAAGCTATGGGACTTGATTATGCAAAAACGGAGGCTTCCGCTCAATATGTCGATCACAATCTTATTCAGGTAGACAGTAAAAATCCTGATGATCATTTGTTTTTGCAAAGTGCTACAAGACGTTTCGGGTTATATTACAGTCGTCCCGGTAATGGTGTCAGCCATCCGGTGCATATGCAGCGATTGGCCAAACCGGGTAAAACGTTGCTTGGTTCGGACAGCCACACTTGTGCAAATGGTTGTATGGGAATGCTCGCAATGGGGGCGGGCGGCATCGATGTGGCAATGGCGATTGCCGGTGAGCCGTTTTATGTGAAAATGCCGAAAGTATGGGGAGTGAAACTGACCGGCGAGTTACCGGAATGGGTGAGCGCCAAGGATGTTATTTTTGAATTGCTGAAACGCCATGATGTAAAAGGGGGCGTAGGCAAAGTCATTGAATACCACGGGGAAGGCTTGAAAAGCTTGAGTGCCATGGACCGTCATGTGATCGCGAATATGGGAGCGGAACTGGGGGCGACCGGCACTGTCTTTCCGTCAGACGGAGAAATAAAGCGGTTTTTGAAAGAACAGGATCGCGAAAAAGACTGGGTAGAAATAAAAGCGGATCGCGGAGCAGCTTATGACGTGGAGGAAGAAATCAATCTCTCTGAACTAGAGCCGTTAATAGCCAAACCATCCAGCCCCGGCAACGTAGTGCCAGTCAGGGAAATCGCCGGCGAACCCATTTATCAGTCATATGTCGGATCTTCTGCAAATCCGGGTTATCGGGACTTTGCCATCGCTGCAGAAATTGTGAAAGGGAAACAGGTTGCAGACGGTATTTCTTTTGATATCAACCCTACTTCTAGACAAATGCTTACAGACTTAGTCAATGAAGGGCATATTGCAAATCTATTACAGTCCGGAGCCCGTCTCCATCAGGCAGGGTGTAACGGCTGTATCGGTATGGGACAAGCTCCGGCTACCGGAAGAAACAGTCTCCGGACTACACCCCGGAACTTTCCTGGGCGTTCCGGGACCAAAGAGGACAGTGTGTTTCTTTGCAGTCCGGAAACGGCAGCTGCATCAGCGTTAACAGGAGTTATCACGGACCCCAGGACATTGAACGTGGATTATCCGAAAATAAAAGATCCAAGAAAACCTACTATTGATATGAATTTGTTGGATTCCCCGCTAGATCCAGAGCAAGCAAGGCAGGTGGAACTTTATAAAGGACCGAATATCGCATCCATCCCTGAGATGGATGAATTGCCGGATCAGCTTGAGCTTCCGGTCCTGTTGAAGATGGGGGACAATATTTCAACAGATGAAATTTTGGCAGGAGGTGCTCGTGTACTGCCTTTCAGGAGCAATCTCCCGGAAATAAGCAAATTCACCTTTGAGATAGTGGATGAATCCTACTATGAAAGGAGCATGGCAGTCAGGGGACAGGGAGGACATGCGATCATCGGCGGATTTAACTATGGACAAGGTTCGAGCCGGGAGCATGCAGCCCTCGCTCCGAGATTTCTCGGTATGCGGGTAGCCTTAGTGAAGGATTTTGCGAGGATTCATTGGCAAAACCTGGTCAATTTCGGAATTTTGCCCTTGACCTTCAGAGACGAGGATGACTATTCGAAATTGAAGCAAGGCGATGTGCTGGAACTTACGGACTTGCGAAACAAGATTCAACAAGGTAACGAATTCAACATTTCGATAAAAGGAAAAAATAAATCCATTGCTGTCCAGCATGCATTGTCCGGCCGGCAGGTTGAGATGATGCTCAAAGGCGGATTAATCAATTGGGTAAGAGAACGACAGAACGCTGCCAAATCATGAGAAAGGAGAGAAAAATAGTGGATAGAAGGAATGTTTGTAAAGCTTGTGAAGGCACTGGGATGCTGTCCGATGACGAGGAATGGCAATACACCTGTACGGTATGCGGAGGAGACGGGGAATTTTTTCCTGGTGATCGAGCAGAACCAGCCAGACCGATTAATGTAGATGAAAATAACCGACTTTTGGATTAGTTTGCAGAAGCTGGCGTCACAATATTTATGCAAGTCACAGCCGAGTTGGAATTTTTAGGGGTTCGAACTCGGTATTTTTATTTGATGGATACATCCCCTTATGCAACCAGGCATTTCGTTTACCGGAGATACGCTTCTTCTTACTTGGTAAACGCAAGAAAGGCAAGGGAGTTTTTCCAGCTGTCTAGCCGTTCTATTAAAAAAGGGACAATATATCCAGTATATTATAGTAGAATGAGAACGGAGATTTCCGTTCTTTTTTAAATTTATGTAACAAATACAAAAGAATTTCGTTTTTATAGTGGAGGGGGGAGCGGAATTGAAAAAATATTTGTTTGCAGAGCTTTTCGAGAAATACCGCCTGCCGCTCTTCCGCTATTTGATGCAAATGAGCAGAAACCGGGAAACTGCAGAAGAACTGCTGCAGGAAACCTTTTATCGGGCAATGATTTCCTTGAAGGTGAAAAACATGGTCCAAGCTAAGGCATGGTTATTTAAAGTGGCTCGGAATCTCTACATAGACCAGGCGAGAAAATCGGAATCAGAGAACAAAATGATTGAAAAGTTAAAAAAGGACTACCAGCCGTCCAGTAAATTAGGGAATCCACAACAACAACTGGAGAGCAAGAATCGTCAGGAGGAACTGGAACACATTTTAGCGAAGCTGCCAGAACGGATGCAGACGATCATTTATTTACGGGAAATTCAGGGCTTCTCCTATAAAGAGCTTGCCACAGCTATGGACCTTTCGGATAGCCAGGTGAAGACTACCTTACACCGGGCCCGACAAAAATTTCAGCAGTATGAGCAGGAGAGAAGGGAGTTAGAGAATGAAAAAAGATGAGGTATTATCGGAGTGGGATGAATCGCAAACCAAGTTGGAGGATCGGAAACAAGCGAAAAAATTGATATGGCGTACCAGGTTTTCCATTGGCTTCACAGTGATTAGGACACTTTTACTGCTTTTATTGGCATATGTATTGTATGTGTTCACGCTTGAAGTTTTTTACAGTATGTCAGGAAAACAGGCTGCATTTGACAGGATGGCAACAACGTTGGTTGAGACGAGAACACCAGGTATAACCATAGAAAAACTAGGAATTGCCCGAGATGCTGCCATCACCCCTTTCCTCACGCAGCAATCTACCTATAGCGTTTACCGGCAGGTTGGGGATTGGAAAGTTTCCGCAGGTGAAGTAACTGTCAAAAAGCGGTTGTTTGGAAAGGTACAGTACCACTTGGATGAACAAAAAAAATATCTTGATGATGAATTCACCGACAATTTCCCCGTCTCTCCTGATTTGCTTGGGAAGACATCTGACGCTAAAGAGCAATCGGGTTTCAGTCTGACCGAGCAATTAGCGAATGTGGAGGACGGTTTTGTAGCACAGGTAAAAGTAGGAGTCAAAAACGGAATGACTCCAGAAAAACTCCGACAGCTTCTTACCAAATATGATTTGGAAATCAATCAAATGGCTGTTTATAGTGGAGAAATAACCAATTATGACGTTTCTTATTCCCAAGCTGGCCAGTTTACCTTCATCTCTCCTCTGATTTTACGGCCAGCACATGAGTATGATGAGGAGAACAGACTGAGTTCCTGGCGATTCTCCTTGACGGATAAACAGTCTTTGGCAGAAGCTGAAAAGCAATTGGTTCAGGACTTGGATTGGCTGACCGGACACGGAAGCTACTATGGGAGAGAAGTTGATCAGAAACGGATGGAATATTTGGAAGAAAACGGGATTCAGGTAATCGGCGCTGTGGTGACAGGTCCGGTCCGGGAAATGGAGAAACTGGAACAAGAGGAACAGCTTTATCAATTTCAATTGGGCGGTATTGAAGTATGGAATTGGAGCAAATAGTTGGAAAGGAATGCTAGAACTTTGCTGCTTCACAAGGAGTAACCAGTGACTGTTCTTTCTTCTCGATCATGTTTTTGGAGACGGTTTTCTATATCATCGGAGGGATAAAAGTGAAGGTTAACAAACCAACGAAAATAATAGGAATGGCCATTTTTTTATTGACGATATTTATCTTTTTGAATAATAGTTCGTTTTTAACGAAAAACCGGACCGCTCAGCCTTTTATTCTCGCTCACCGGGGTTTGGCACAGACGTTTTCGATGGAAAATTTAACAGGGGAGACTTGTACGGCGAGGCGTATTTATCAACCAGAGCATGCTTATCTTGAGAACACGATTCCATCTATGAAAGCTGCATTCGATTTTGGGGCGGATATGGTCGAAATAGATATACGTCCCACAAAGGACGGGCAATTCGCTGTTTTTCATGATTGGACACTGGATTGCCGGACGAATGTGAGCGGAGAGCCTTCCGAATATACGATGGAAGAGTTGAAAAAAATCGATATTGGTTATGGTTATACTGCTGATAATGGCCTAAGCTTTCCATTCCGTGGAAAAGGGATTGGAATGATGCCCTCTTTAACAGAAGTTTTGGCCACCTTTCCTGACCATTCATTTTTAATACATATAAAAAGCAATGATCGTGCTGAAGGGGAACAATTGGCTGATTTTCTTGGAAGTATAGACGATAATCAAAGACATAAACTGACGGTTTACGGAGGTAATGAACCTATCGCAAGAATAAAGGAAATACTTCCAGATCAGCGGGTGATGTCGATGGCGACGTTGAAAAATTGTCTGGTTCCTTATATTGCCGGCGGTTGGACAGGCATGGTTCCTGATGCTTGCAAGCATACCCAACTGCATATCCCCGAAAAATATGCGAAATGGCTGTGGGGCTGGCCGGATAAATTTTTGAACAGGATGGACAAAGTCGATACCAGGGTTATTCTCGTAGCAGGAAATGGCAAATGGTCAGAGGGCTTTGACTCCAAAGCAGATATTAATAGATTGCCGGAAAATTATTCTGGAGGAGTGTGGACGAATCGTATTGACAACATAAGTGAGCCATTTAAATAAAACGAAGTCATTTAGCAGGAAAATAGTAAACTTAAATGGAAATTGTCCTTTATCAGACGTTAAAAGGAGAGGGAAGATGCACATAAAAACACTTTTAACAGACCAATTTAATGCCTGCTACGGGAAGGACACATGGTTTGTTTCCATTAAAACTGCAATAAATGGGGTGAACACGGAAGAGGCTTTATGGAAAAACAAGGAGACAATGCATTCCATTTGGGAAATAGTCAATCATTTAATCTATTATAATGATCTGTATTTGAAAAAATTCAAAGGAGAATCAGGAGGAGAAGCAGTTTTGGATAACGATGCAACATTCACTGTAAGCATCAAGCCTGGATGGGAAGAAACCACTCATGTATTGGATCAATTGATGGCAGAATGGATTGAAAACATCGAAGCAAGCTCGGATGCACATATGGAAAAATGGGTAACCGAGCTGAACTTTTTGGCGTTGCATCATACGTACCATGTAGGACAGATAGTAAATATACGCAAATCCATCGGTACTTGGGACTCTGCAAGCGGTGTCCTAGGTTAATGATTGATGCTTTAAGAAGGAGGAGGATTGATGAAAAAGTGCCCGGCGATACGGCATTTCAATTCATAGAAAGAAGAGGTATAGCACTTTCCAGGTGAGCTTCAAGAACACCAATTCGGTATGAACATTTGAATAGAGCATGCATGGACGAAAGGAAAGGAGGATAGAACGAACATGATAATGACAAAAGAGCTTGCCGACAGAATTGAGCAAGCAGAAATTTCGTGTCTACATTCCAGATTGTCAGCAATCAAAAGAATAGAAGGAAATCCGATGGAGATTGAGTTGAAATGCTTTGGCCATGCAACTTGTTTTTCGGCGGCCGGCATTCCTGGTCCGTCTTTTAATACAGTGAAGGGGCTGGAGGATAGCGATGTTAGGCTACTTGACCAAATAATCGAATTTTATGAACAGCGGGGTATTCCCGTACGTTGGGAACTAACACCTGCACATGTGTCCCGGCAATTGCTGACTCCTTTAAGTGAAAAGGGATACTATCATTCGGATTTCCATACTTCCCTCTATGTGTCTGTTTCTTCGGTGGTAACGGATGAAAAGGAAGATGGAGACGTGGTCGTACGTCGACTGAAAAGTGATGAATTTGATATCTTCGCCTCCATATATGCCGATTCGTTTGATATGCCAGAGGCTCTAAAACCTGCTATTAAAGCAAATAATCAAGTATTAGAGATAGATAGTAATTGGTTGTTCTATCTGGCAACTGTTGATGAGAAACCTGCCGGCATTGCTGTATTGTACATCGAAGAAGCTATCGCTGTTCTTGCTGCAGCAGCAACCCTCCCGGAATTCAGGCGAAAAGGAATCCATAAAGCCATGATAAATAAACGCGCCATTGCAGCAAAATCAAGAAACTGCCGGCTTCTTGTCGGACAAGCGGGTTTTGGAAGTGCAAGCATGCGCAATATGGAAAGGGCCGGAATGAAAGTCGCATTTACGAAAGCAATTTGGAGCCTTCGAAAACAGACACTGTAAAAGTGGGAGACCGTGGCTATGATTGAATTTACCCGAAACAATCCAGATAGACTGGGAGTTGAAAAGAGGATAATCAATTCTCAGCAAGAATATAACTTGATTGCCTATGGGAAACGAATACTGGATGACAACGATCTTTTCATCCAATATAGAGAAGCTCAAAAATTAAAACTAAGCCGATATCTCGTCAGGTATGAAAAGAGTTATATCGGGATTTTGGATTTTGGAATGACGAGTCCTCGCCACCAAAAACCTTGGATCAGTTTATTCTTAATTGAGAAGAATTTTCAAAGCACAGGAATTGCTGAAAAAACGTACCGGGCATTTGAAGAAAGGCTGAGAGAAAAGCAAGCTGGTTGTATTCAAATTGCGGTCCATGCAGATAATAAACGGGCACTGCAATTTTGGAATAAGATGGGTTTTACCCCCTTCGATAAAAGGATATATGAAGGGAAGAGGATGTACAGCATGGAAAAGCAACTCAAAGAACCTGGCAGCAGGAAATAATGATAAACAAGATGACCTTTGAATTGGTTATGCAACATAGAGACGGAGGAATACATGATGGATAAAATCCTGGCAGAGACGAAACAGGGACAATTAAAAGGAAAGATCGAAGGAAAAAGCATAAGCTGGAAGGGGATTCCTTATGCTAAGGCCCCTGTAGAAAATTTGCGTTTCGAACCGCCACAGCAACCGGATAATTGGCAAGGTGTCCGGGAAGCTTTTGATTTTGGGCCGGTGTGTCCCCAACCCCCAGAAGCTGCAGCGATGCAGGGAATCAATCCGGAGGAAATGTCAGAGGACTGCCTCTATTTAAATGTGTGGACACCAAACACATCGAAGAACGATTTACCGGTAATGGTTTGGATCCATGGCGGAGCCTTTACTTCCGGAGCGGGAAGCAGTTACTTGTACAATGGAGCCCGGCTTGCAGGACAAGGAGAGGTTGTGGTCGTTACATTGAACTACCGTCTGGGTGCCTTAGGGTTTCTGCATCTTGCCGGATTAGACGATCGTTTTACAGCCAATCTCGGGCTGCTTGACCAAGTTGCGGCCTTGCGTTGGGTGAAAAACAATATCGCCGCTTTCGGTGGAGATCCCCAGCAGGTAACCATCTTTGGAGAGTCGGCAGGTTCGATGAGTATTGCTTCTCTCCTGGCCATGCCTGCTGCAAAGGGTTTGTTTCACCGGGCAATCATGGAAAGTGGTGCATCGCAGGTGGTCCCTTCTGGTCAAGCTGTCCATATTGCAAGAGACTTTACCGGTTTTCTCGATATCGAACCTGCTCGCTTGTCCGTAATAAAGGAAAAACCGCTGGAATTTATCATGAAAGCAAGCGAAAAAGTGTATAAGGAAAACGGAGGAGATGAGTCGGTTCTTCTTTTTCAACCAGCACTAGACGACAAGACGCTGCCACAGTATCCTACTGATGCTATCTCAGAAGGATCGGCGGCAGGTATCCCATTGATCATCGGAACCAATCACGATGAAGGCGCGTTTTTTGTCAGGCCGGATGCGGAAGAGATGGCGGAAGGAAAAATGGAGGAAATCGTGGACCGAATGGCAGGCAGGGAGAATGCCAGATCGATAAAAGATTTTTACCCGCCTAGTGCTGTGGGACAGGCTGGATTGATTACCGATTTTGTTTTTTGGAAACCGGCTTTGGAATTGGCTGAAGCTCAAATTGGTCATGCGCCTGTCTGGATGTATCGCTTCGACTGGCATGTACCTGGTCATCCTTATGCGGGAAAAGCTGTTCATGCTTTGGAAATTCCGTTTGTTTTTCAAAACCTCGATTATTTCCGGAAACTGGAGATTCCGATAGACAATACGATGGAAAACTTATCTTCTCGAATGCAGAATGCCTGGGTTTCCTTTGCAAAGACAGAAGAGCCGGGAACGGATTGGCCTGCATACGAGCTGGAAAATAGGTATACAAAGATTTATCACGAATCGGATGCCGTTGTTTCCGATCCCCACGGAGAAAAACGAAGGATGATTCAGGAAAACGAACTAAGAAAGTGAGAAGAAGCGATGGGGGATAAAGAACAACGATCTATCCATTTCAAAATGATGAAGCAAACATTCCAAGATTGTGAAAATATGTTTTTGCCTTTGGCTTTTCTTGTTGAATCCTTTTTGCCTGGGCTAAAACTAGATTGGAAACTTGGCAGGAAAAGAATTGCAGAGAAAGAAACAACTATGTGAGTTTGGGGGAGAAGAGATGAAGGGGATAGTAGTGAATGAATTTGGCGGACCTGAAGTACTAGAGCATGTTGAAATGCAGATTCCAAAAATAAAGAAAAACGAAGTGCTTATCGAGGTGATTCATACAAGTGTGAATTATGCCGATATTAAAAACCGGTCAGGGCGGAAATGGAAAGGCTCTATGCCATTTGTACCTGGGCTGGATGCTGCAGGAAAAATAGTGGAAGTCGGGGAAAAAGTACAGCAGTTCAGACCGGGAGACAGGGTTATCTGTTTTCCACGGCTCGGATCTTATGCAGAATATGCAGTGGCGAACGAAAAGCTGACCTTCTCCATACCAGAACAATTGGACTTTACGAGTGCTGCTGCTTGTCCTACTGTCGGTTTTTTGAGTTATCATTTATTGAAATCGATTGCACGGATAAATGATGGGGATTCGGTGCTTATTCATGGCAGCAGCTGGCGGTGTAGGGAACACGGCTGTCCAACTTGCTAAAATTTTCGGAGCTGGTTCGGTGATTGGGACAGTCAGCAGGGAGGAGAAACGGCAAGTGGTAAAAGAAGCAGGGGCTGACCATGTCATCGGATACGAGAATTTTGCTGACAGAGTAAAGGAGATTACGGAAGGAAAAGGTGTTGATATCGTTCTCGATTCTGTTTCTGGAAGGATTTTTGAAGAAAGTCTCGACTGTTTATCCCACTTTGGAAGGCTTGTCCACTTCGGGAATACTAGTGGAAGCACAGGTACCGTCGAAGCAAAACAGCTGCATGCAAGTTGCCGTTCTGTACTCGGATTTAGCTTAGGTACGACCAGGAAAGAACGGCCGGAAATGCTGCAAGACACAGCAGCAGGCGTTTTACAATACATGACAACCGGACAGTTAGATATAAAGGTCGGGAAAAAGCTGCCGTTGAGGCATGCCAGAGAAGCGCACCAGCTGATGGAATCCAGGAAAAGTGTCGGAAAGATAATTCTGGAAGTCAACTAAATATTACCCGTTATACAATCTTTCTGAGGCTGCAATCCTGCTGGATCGGTTTGTGTTGTCTTAAAACTTCAAAGGAAATGATATAATGTCAGCAAGAAGGGCCGAAGGGGCCAACATAGAGAGGTTGTCGGCTATGATTTACCAGGATGAAAACGGACTGCTGCTACTGCGTTCTGATAAGTTAGGAGAACGTGACTGGCGGAGCGACCATACATATAAGCTGATATTTGGATCAAAAGGCGGAGGAACGTATCAAACACATTGCCGGGACTTGACGATTGGGCAACGGGAATTTGTCATTTTCAATCCTTTGCAGGAACATAGACAACTCCATATGTCGGAAGAAAAGTTTCTGATCGAATTGGATCAGGACTTGTTAAAAAATGCTGCCGTGGGACTGGGGGTCACTTGCCGTGAAATGGAATTTGCTGCAGTCTCTTATTATCATCCCCAAATTGATCGGTGGGCATGTTTTGTACGGGAGTTTATCGGCTGGAATAGCGAAAAACCAGATGAAGTCAATCAACTGTTGGTGGAAAACAGTTTTACCCAGCTTGCTATTCTGATGGTTCAGTATGGATTGGGAAAGCATCAGGAAACAATGCCTGAAGTGGTTCAAGATGAAGTGTTAAAGCAGGTGATCGATGCTATCAAACAAAGCTATGAGCAAGATTGGACATTGGACGGTATGGCAGAAGTGGCGCGTTTGAACAAATACCAGTTTGCCCATCTGTTTAAAGAGCGGACAGGTATATCTCCGTATTCATGGCTACAGTTATACCGGCTGATACGTAGTCAGCCGGATTTGTTTCATACCGATCGAACCATACTGGAAATTGCGATGGCCCATGGTTTTAAAAACGTCTCCGCATATATCCGATTACTTAAGAAAGTTTACGGGACGACCCCGTCTGACTTTCGAACAACCAGCCGTTTTGATTAGTAAAAAAGTAATGCTGGTGACCAAGATGGAGGCTCCGCTTCCAATCATTAAAAATCGGATGGGAATGTAGGAAGAAAGGATTCCAAATAACGCAAGAGAGATCGTATTGGCTAAGTATAGAAGAACTGCATTGAAACTGAATGCTCTGCCTAATTTTTCTTCCGGAACAAGTGACTGTAATAAAAATACACGGGCCAGTCCGGCTAAAGGCAGCCCTATACCCACAATGGCACAGCCGACATAAAAATGTTTGACGTCGTACAAAATGCCGTAGTAGGTGATGCCGCTTCCCCAAATTGCTGCTCCGAGTAAATAAGTACGCAAGGACATTTTTTTGAGGAAGTAAGGCAGGATTAAATTCGTGACAATCACTACACCTCCGAACATTCCCTGTAGAAGACTATATATGGATTGTTCGTTAGATGTCAGCTCAGCAAGTCCCAGCAGTAACCCAACTTCCCAAACCCAAGTATTGAAAAATACAGTCATAAAGGTAAAAAAGAACAATTGACGGATGGTTACATGCTTTTTTGCCCACACGAAAAAAGCAAGAATGGCTGAAAAAAGCTGCCGGGCCGACTTCCTGTTATCTTTTTTTGTTTCTTGAATATATACGTGGAAGAGACATAGGATGCTGATCAAGTAGGTAACGGCATCGATGGTGAAAAAATGAACCACTCCGAATGTTTGAATCAAAAAGACGGTGATCAGCGGACTCAGGACAGTTATGCCTCTCGTTATGCTGTCTTGCAAGCTGTTTGCAGCCGTCAGTTCATCCTTACTTGCGATTAACGGAAGAATGGCCCGGTGTGCCGGGTTGAAGAAGCAGCCAACTGTTTGAATCAAAAAGCTGACAGCTAACAAATAGGGATATGAAAGGCTTCCGCTTGTATCCAATAAAACAACCGATAGAATAAGAGGAAACCGAATTGCTTCTAAACAAATCAACAACTTTTTGCGAGGGAGCCAGTCAGCAATCACTCCACCGACGAGTCCGAAAAAAAGGTAAGGCAATGTTTCTGCAATGGCCATCCCGGTAGTATGGATACCAGATCCGGTCAAATCGTGAGCTAAAAACAAAAAGGCAAGACCGGAAAGGACATCACCCAGCCTGGAGATGCCCCCTCCAATTACATAAAACCGGAAATTTTTATTTTGCTTTAATAATGTATACATGAAATCACCTCCCCACCATGTTACAAGCATCTTGACAGGGAGGCTTCTAAAATATTGTTTCTTGTTTTACCAATTTTTTGATTGGAAAGGATCGCATTTTGCAGACTTATAAAAAGGAGGTTTATCATATTGACTCA
Source organism: Sediminibacillus sp. JSM 1682029 (assembly GCF_041366435.1). NCBI lineage: Bacteria > Bacillati > Bacillota > Bacilli > Caryophanales > Bacillaceae > Sediminibacillus > Sediminibacillus sp. JSM 1682029. Next base: position 60,889 of record NZ_JBEWYY010000002.1, on the reverse strand, counting down.
CTGATTCATCGTTTTTGTTTATGCGATATTTTCCTGAGAAAGCATAAAACCAAGCAAAAATGGCAGAAAATAACGCTTGGCCATGTTGCCTGGTTTTACAGTATATAGGGACTCAATGTTTTACTTCATGGTAGTGGTCGAATGTTTCCATCGCTAAGGTCACACCTTGCGAAAAGGCCGCACCGCCACCGAGAGCTGCACTGACAGCAATCGTTTCCATCATTTCCTTTTCCGTTGCTCCGTGTTCTACGGCTCCCTTTGTATGGTACATAATGCAATATTCATCCTGGGCATAAATACTGATGCCAAGGGCGATCAACTGTTTTTGTTTTGCGTCTATTGCGCCGTCTTGAAAGCAGGATTCTGTAAAATCAAAATAACTTTTCGTAACCTCGGGAAGACCTTTCTCCAATCGGTTGCTTCCTTCTTTATAATCAAGAATCGCCTGGTCGAAAAAGTTTCCCTCTTCTTCATACATATCCATCGTTCCAACTCCATTTCCGAAAAATTCATTACACTGATAGCGTGATATTCCTCGATAAATATGATACATGGTATAAAGTGGAAGGGTTGAAAATAGTTGTTTACAATGGAGAATTAGCATGATAGGATAAGTGAAATTATATTTGAGCGATGATGAGAAGAGTAGATATACGTGAAGCTTCACAGAGAACCCCGGCAGCTGGGAAGGGGAAAGCGGCACTTATCGAAGCAAGCCTCAGAGCTTTACATCGGAACCGGAGATAGAGGGGATGATGTAACGGGAGCTCCCGTTACAGAGCTAGGGTATAAGCTTTTTAGCCGTACCTGATAAGGTCGATATGGCAACATGTTGGCGAACTGGGGTGGCACCGCGGTCTTTAATCGCCCCCAAGATATGAAATCTTGGGGGTGATTTTTTATTCTCTTGAAAAATTAATTGGTTAAATATCAGGAGGGATCGTGGTGCGAAAAGATAAGATGTACCGAATACCGGGCATTTCATTACTTTTCCTATTGGGAATTGGTATTTCCAATATAGGTGATTGGATTTATTTGATTGCCTACAATTTGATTATTCTTAACAAGACAGGAGATCCTTTAGCTGTAGCAGCGCTCTATATGTTGAAACCAGTTGCAGTGCTTGTCACCAATGGCTGGGCAGGCAGTATGGTTGATCGAATGAACAAGAAGAAGTTGATGATTGTTCTTGACAGCTTCAGAGGACTATTGCTAATGGTGTTACCAATATTTACATCTTTGGCGGGAATTTATTTTACCGTGCTGTTGATCAACATGGCGAGTGCCATTTTTTATCCGGCTTCGCTTGCCTATATCACAAAGTTGATTCCAGAAGGGGACCGGCATCGCTTTAATGCGCTCCGCAGCTTGATGGATTCAGGTGCCTTTCTGATCGGACCAGCATTGGCAGGTTTATTGTTAATGACAGGACCACCGCTTATTGCTGTCTACTTAAATGGGATAACCTTTATTTTCTCTGCCGTGATCACGCTTCTCTTGCCTGATTTGGAAAATAAACAAACGATCCCTCAAAGGGAGAAGCGCATCGGATTTTCTGAATTAAAGGCCGATTGGAAGCTTGTCCGTTATTTTAGCACTAAAAGAAAGTTTGTCTTTCGGATATATATGATATTTAGCAGCGTCATCGTGATGACAGCTGCCATTGACTCATTGGAAGCTGCTTTTGCTACACAGGAGTTGCTTTTATCTGATTTTTGGTACGGAGTACTTGTCAGTGTCGCTGGGGGAGGGATAATCGTCGGAGCAATCATCAATACCTTACTGGCTGATTGGATGAAACCTTTGGGATTGATTGGCGCGGGCTCCGTATCTTTAGGTGCTGGTTATTTGGTCTATGCTTTTTCTTCTGATTTCTTGTTTGCTGGAATCGGCTTTTTCATTCTATCGTTTTCTTTAGCGTTTGCCGATACAGGTTTCACTTCATTTATTCAAAAAGAGGTTCCAGTGGAGTTACTGGGAAGGATAAGCAGTATTTATGGTTTAGCGGAATCCTTACTCATCCTGTTCTTTACCGGTGCATTTGGTCTTTTTGGACAAGTTTTATCAGTAAGATCGATAGTGGTTACCGGTTCAGTAATACTATTCATATTATCGCTTGTATTGTTCATTCAAACCTTCAAATCTCCCATAGGTAAAAACGTAAGGGCAAAGAGGACTGCAAGCTCATAAGTACCTGTGATTCATCGTTTGAAAGTTCTTTTCAATGGGTAAATCAAATAAAAAGCACGAAAAGAAGGGTGGGTTTCCATGTTATCAATTCTGCCGAGCCAGGATGAAAAGACGATCGCTGTTCAGTTCTCGGGAGAGGCAACGAAAGAGGATGCGAAACGTTTGGAAGAACATGTGAAAGAGGAATTTCCTGAAGGCGATTCGTTTAACGTTTTGGCCGTGATTCACGATATAGAAGGCTCTTCCCTGAAAGGTATGGCAGAAGGGATGAAATTTGACGCAAAACATTGGGAACAGTTCGATAAATTCGCCGTGGTGACAGCTAAAGACGCCGTAGAGTCATTTGCAAAAATCGGAAAGTATTTACCGGGTATTTCCGTAAGGCAATTTGACAAGGATCAACTTTCCGAAGCATGGGATTGGCTACAGGAACAATGAGGTCGTAGAAGCAAGAGCAAGAAACCGTGACACGCTGAAAAAGATGTGCCGCGGTTTCTTGTCTTTTTATTCCGTCCATTTATCTATTAACTCTTGATGTTGGTCGATCCAGGCTTGTGCTCCGTCTTCTTCTGATTCAGCCTCCTTTATTGTAGCCATCAGGCTTCCTAATTGTTGATCATTGAGTTCGAATTGATCGAACCATTTAACTACCTCTGGCTGATCTTCTTCAAGTCCTTTTCTGGCAGCATAGGAAATGTTTTCTGCTTCTCCATATACATTTTGCGGATCCTCGAGTATTTTTAAATCCATCTCGGAAAAAGCCCAATGTGGTTTCCAAAGGGTAACTACTACGGGGTTTTCATTTTCAATGTTGTTTTGCAGTTCGGTCAGCATAGTAGGCTCGGAGGAACTTGCAAGTTCATAATCTAGACCGTACGTATCGATTACTTCCTCAGTCAACGACATAATGCTTGCTCCGGCGTCAATGCCTACTATTTGGGAATCGAATTCTTCTTTGTGATTATTCAGATCTTCGATGCTGTTGACGTCTTCCATATATTTCGGCACGACGAGTGCTAAATCAGTACCTTCGTACCAATTTTCCCGCCAATCAATTTCATCCTTGTACTTGTTATAGTATGCCTGATCTGTATTTGGCAGCCAAATCTCCATTCCAATGTCCAAATCACCGGCAGAAAGGGCTTCATAGAGAAACGCTTTTTCAACAGAGGTCAACTCGACGTTGTACCCTTTGTCTTCCAGGATGATTTTCCACATGTTGGAGACCGCCACGTTCTCTGCCCAGTTATTCATCCCGATGGAAATGGTGCCCTTGTCCCCTTGTGATTCATCGTTTGTTTGTTGTTCTGTATTCTCGTCCGAACCTTCTTCCCCACAAGCTGCTAAGAACAAGGTGACTCCTAATAAAATAGTGATAAACGATTTCTTCATCTATCCATCATCCTCCTTTATTTTTCAGGTTGTCTTAACGGCAGGTTAAGCATGTTTAACTTTATTGTAGGCATTTTGAGGAAAATCATCCTCTTGCCTGCAGGAGAAATTGAAAGATTGTACAAATAAGAGGAAAGAGCATTTTATGTGTGACAAGATAAATTGTTTTGGCTTATTAGCTGCTTGACATCTGTTTAAAAACGAACGTGGCTACGGCTTTTGCAAAACCAGCTAAACAGCCATGCAGTTAAAGTATTAACAGATACAAATGAAGGTGTTCTGCTATGAAAAAGCGACGTGAAAGAAGGGGAGGGGAGAATGTTGCGATGAAGGTAGGTTCTCTGTCACATGTGGTGGTGTGATTTTACTTCCACCCTCTCTTTATCGAAAACCTCCTTCTAAAAACAGCTATTTTACTCAGACCGCAGAGGAAATAAACTCGCTTTCCGCGGACGAACGCCCGAGCCTCCTCGCAAAGCCCGCTGTGGGGTCTCGGCCGCCCGTTTTTCCGCAGGAGTCTATGTACCTTGTCTCCATGGAATGAAGATCGTTTCTCTTCTGGCGTGATTTCCGCTTTGCCTATTGCCGTTACAGGTAGAAAGCTGAGTTGCAAGGAAACCGCCTTTTTTATGCTATTCTCCAATTTCCAAAGAATAAAGGAACCCCATGCTGATTTTTCATCTTCGTCTCTGTTTAGATACCTATCAACCAATAGAAGGATACGGTCCATCTTGTCTTTATCATATCGACATCAGCCCACGAAAACGTAGCGAAGGCAAGATACGGAGACTCCTACGGGAACAGCACGAGCTGAAAATCCCGCAAGAAAGCGGTTGGTGCTTTCTGAGGAAGTTGAAGCCGTGCCCGTGGAACGCGTAGTATCTTGCCGTAGCGATTCGAAGCACGCATCAAACAACAGGATTAAAAGAGAATATACAACTAAAAACCGAGCGAATTTAATGGCAGTTAGAATTCGCTCGGTTTTTGCTTTGGCGGCCATGCTTTTGTCCTGGCCACTTTTCATGACTATTCCACTGTTTGCTCAGCGGTGGCAATCTTTTTTGGTTGTTTTGGTTGGTAAAGTCGTTTTGCCAAAAGCGTTTGGAAGATCAGGAACAAGCCGCCGACTGTCCAATACAACGGCAATGCTGCCGGCGCTGAAAAGGAGACGATTCCTATCATTATCGGTGATAATAACCCCATGATAGCCATTTGCTTTCGCTGCTGTGCGTCCATACCGATTTGCGTCACTTTGAATTGAACAAAGTATATCGCTGCAGCAATAAATGGCATGACTAAATCCGTATGCCCTAAGTTAAACCATAGAAAAGTATGTGAAGCTATTTCAGGTGTCGTTCTGATTGCATAATAAAAGCCTATCAAAATCGGAAACTGAATAATCAACGGTAAACAGCCGATGGCACCGAAAGGATTCATTCCGTGTTTTTGGTATAACTGCATCATTTCTTGTTGCTGTTTTGTTTTGGATTCTTGATCGCTCTTATTGTTATATTTTTCTTTTATCGCATCGAGTTCCGGCTTCATCACAGCCATTTTTTCGCGCATTTGATAGCTTCCCTTTTGTTGTTTCAGCATCAACGGCATTAATGCTAAACGGATAATCAAAGTGACGACGATAATCGAGGCCCCATAGTTATCGTTCAGTAACGAAGCTACATTCTTTAACAAATACGAAAAACTGTCGACAAAGTAATGGTGGAACCAGCTCGATGAACTTCCGTCCGAAGAACCTTGGCAGCCAGACAAAAGCAGCACAAGGGTTATAAGAATAAAACCGCTCTTTTTAAATTTGGTGAATACAGAATGTTTCTCCATTGTTGTCCTCCTCGTATGGTATATTTCTCTTTTAACAACGAGAAGGAATGGTTGTCTGTATCATCTTCAGGACCGTCTTTTCTTTTTATTTTTCTAGCTATCCAGGTAATTACTTCACCTGTCTCGGTTGACCTTCTTTCAACCGGGAGCAGTCTAAACCGGATTGCATGGTAATCTCTAGTGACCATTTCACTGCTTTTTGATAAAGTAGGAAAGGCCATCACCGAAAAACCGAATGCACAGTATATAGCCAGAATCATACTAACATAAAAATAAAACGGTGACGCCTCACTCAGCAGCTCATTCAACAACTCGATCAACACGTGTATTCACCTCCTTCTTGCAAACTACTTCTATTAAACTCCTCTGAAAGCGATTTGTCAAAGAACATTTCGTGACAAAATGGAGCCGGTAAGGAGAGCTCATAAATGATTCGCAATTTTTCTTTCCTCTATTATTTTGATTACTTCTGTTAACTTATACGAACCATCCTTTCAAAGGGTTTCAATAATTGACAATATTCCGCGGATGGGCTAGAGAAGTCTGCACCAGGCAAAATGTGCTATAATAAAAAGAGTAGAACAACCGTTCTGTTAGAGGGTGAAGGTTATGTCGAAATGGTATCCCAAAAAAGGACGTGTTATCTTTCACGTCGATATGAACAGTTTTTATGCGTCCGTTGAAATGGCTTATAATCCGGAATTGAAAGGAAAGGCCATTGCTATTGCCGGAAATCCGGAAGAACGGAAAGGGATCATCGTTACCAGCAGTTACGAAGCCAGAAAAAAAGGTGTTAAAACCACGATGCCCTTATGGGAAGCAAAAAAACTGTGTCCGGAGCTATTGGTGATGCGGCCGAATTTCGACCGTTACCGAACGGCTTCAAGGGAAATGTTTAATATTCTGTCAGACATCACTTCTTTTGTTCAACCTGTGTCGATAGATGAGGGCTATATGGATATTACCGACTGCCAGCATTTAGGTTCTCCTTTGGAAATCGCTGCATCAATTCAAAACCGAATAAAGAGTGAATTGGATTTGCCCTGCAGTATCGGAATAGCGCCGAATAAGTTCCTCGCCAAAATGGCTTCGGATATGAAAAAACCAATGGGAATAACAGTTTTGCGGAAAAGGGATTTAGCTGCAAAGCTATGGCCCATGGCTATAGAAGAAATGTATGGAATTGGAAGCAAAACGGCTGAAAAACTTTATAAAATGAATATTTTCACCATAAAGGATCTGGTAGAAGCTGATGCCTTGCAGCTAAAACGGATTTTGGGCATAAATGGAGAACGGTTGCAGAATCGTGCTAAAGGTATGGATACCAGTCCAGTTGATCCTGATGCGGTGCATGAGTTCAAGAGTATCGGGAGCTCAGAAACCCTGCCGGAGGACACAACGGATTATACAGAAATCAGGCAGTTGTTTTCCCGTTTGACGAGGAATGTAGTCAGAAGAATGCAGAGAAAGCAGGCTGTAGGGCGGGGGATTCAAATCATGGTCAAATACCACGATTACAAAACTATAACGAGAAGCCGAAAACTCCCGGATTATACAGATAATGAGAGTGAAATTTTGGCAGTAAGCATGGATTTATTTGAAAAACATTGGAATGAAGAGCCTGTTAGATTGTTGGGTATTACTGTGCAGGATGTGGCGGAGAAAAAAGATATTGCGCAACAGCTTGATTTATTTACGTATGAAAAAGAAGCGAGTAAAGAAAAACTTTACAAGACAATCGACGAGTTGACTGAAAAATACGGAAAAAACCCTTTCAAAAATCTGGGTGGAAAGGGACTGGATATTGAACCGCGGACCAGTTTCCAAAAAGATTTTTTGAATGATTATAGGGATAGGAACAGGACAAACGAAGAATAGGAAATGGTGGTCGAGGCCCTTTAAATAATATACCTTTAAAAACGGGGGAGAAACTTGTAGAAAAACCGATAGTCTCTCTACAAGTCGGGCTTGGCGATTTATTGATCAAGCGGTTTGATCGATGTTTTTCAAAATTTCCGGGTTTTTCAAGATTTCCTGAAAACATTCCTGGCAGGTAGTGCTGTACGACTGTTTTTCTTTCGATCCGGTTCGATGTATATGTTCTTTGAAGTGTTGACACATATTTCTTCTTCCTTTCTCAATAGTTGTTTATCCTTTTCGATAAATCGTTATTTCACTCCTTTATATACCCATATAAAGGTAGGCGAAACACTTTTTTATCAAGGGTAATGCTTTGTCAACTTGAAGGAAGGAGAGGGAATCAGGACGAAAACGCTCACATAATCAAAAAATAGGCACGTTAGGGAGGTTGATTATCATTCACGTTCCCTAACGTGCTTTTTATTTTTGTGGAATTTCTTCTTGATAAAAGTCTTGTGCCAGAGCAGTGTTTGGAAATATCTCTCTCGCTTCCTCTAGCAGTTGCTCCAGCATATCGGCTTGATAACGGGATGAAATATGGGTCATAACAAGTTTATCAACAGCAGCTGCTTTCGCAAGCCTGGCCGCCTGTCGGGTGGTGGAATGAAAATAGTCAAACGCTAAGGCTTCATCGTCCCCTTTGAAGGTCGCTTCATGGATTAACAAATCCGAACCTTGTGCAAAAGTTTTTAATTCTGGAAGGTACCTTGTGTCTCCGAGAATGGTGATGGTGCGTCCCGGTTTGTCGGGACCGATAAAATCATTTCGAAAGATTATTCTTCCATCCGCCAAGGTTATCTGTTCTTTTTCTTTGATTTGTCGATAGACGGGACCTGGCTCGATACCGGCAGCTTTTAGTTTTGCTGGCTGCAATTCCCCTGGACGTTTTTTTTCTGTAACACGGTATCCGAAACTGTCTATGCCATGGGCCAATTTTTTGGCTGTGACCTGAAACAATTCATTTTCAAATAGCAGCCCTTCGCTGACTTCTTCCACGACTAACGGATACGTAAGGGTCGTGCCGCTCACACGCAAGCTTGTTTCGATGAATTCCTTGAGCCCCTTCGGTCCGAAAATCGTCACGGGTGTTTCTCCGCTTTGAAAGGATCTGCTGCTTAACATGCCTGGCAGCCCATATATATGATCTCCATGTAAATGTGTAATAAATATTTTGTCTATCTTCCTGGGTTTGATCGGTGTATGCAGAATTTGATGCTGAGTTGCTTCCCCGCAGTCAAAAAGCCAGATGCTTTGCATCTCCTGCAACATGCGCAGAGCAATGGACGATACATTTCTTTCTTTCGAAGGCAGGCCTGCCCCTGTTCCTAAAAATATTACATCCATGATATTCCTCCCAACTTACCTCCAGCCGCGTTGATATTGTATTGGTGCTTCGATCGTATAGCCTAATTCATCGGCAGCAGCCTTAGGCCAGTATGGGTTTCTTAATAGTGCACGGGCAAGAAAAATCAAGTCTGCCCGATCGTTTTGCAAAATTTCTTCAGCCTGGATTCCCGTTGTAATCAATCCTACAGCACCTGTGGGAATATCCGCCTGATGCTTGATCGTGTCAGCGCCCGGAATTTGGTAGCCCGGATATGCAGTGATTTTGGCAGGTACGACTCCGCCTGAACTGCAGTCGATCAAATCGATTCCTTGCTTCTTCATCTGTTCTGCAAAATAAACAAAGTCTTCCATGGAGTTGCCGCCTTCTGCATATTCGTTAGCAGAAATTCGTACAAAAATCGGACCATCCCAGACCGTTTTTACCGCCTCAATGATTTCCTCCAAAATACGGTACCGATTTTCGCTATTTCCACCATATTGGTCGTTCCGGTTATTGGTCAAAGGGGATAAAAACTGATTGATCAAATAACCGTGTGCAGCGTGTAGTTCAATGATATCGAATCCGGCTTGTTTCGCTCTGCTTGCACCTTGTTTGAAGGCTTCCACTGTATCGGCGATATCTTGCATGCTCATTTCCACAGGGGTTTGATAGCTTTCATTGAAAGCAAGCGCACTGGCACTATAACTTTTTTCTTCGTCCTCAGCCTTTCTTCCGGCATGTGCCAGTTGAATGCTGCTTTTTCCGCCATGTGCATGGACCCTGTCGCTGATTTTTTTCAGCCCTTCGATATGGCCGTCCTCCCAGATACCCAAGTCTTTGGCGGAAATACGTCCAGCTTGTTGGACGGCAGTGGCTTCTACCATCACCAATCCCGCTTGTCCAGCGGCTCTGGATTCATAATGGGCAATATGGAAAGGCTGGACGGTTCCATCTTCTGGTTCACAAGAATACATGCACATCGGAGACATGACGATTCTGTTTTTTAAGGTGACTTCCTTGAATGTAATAGGGGTAAAAAGCTTGGTAGACATTATTTAAACCTCCCGATTGATTTAATTTTGTTGATTCATTTGCCCGAATAAGCGGCGCTGTTCGATTGCTTTATCGGGGAGATCTGTGAAAATAGCGTCAACTTTCAGTTGGTAACACTTTTTCATTGCTCCACTACGATTTATTGTATAAATACGGAGTTTCATATCATTCTCCCGGCACTGTTCGACCACCTTACTGTTCAGTAAACGGTATTTAATATGTAAGGCTTTCGCTCCAAGTCCTGCCGTATAATCGACCAGTCCATTTATTCTCTGAGATGTTAACAGAGCAGTTGCAATTTTACTATCGATTTGCTTGAACCGTTCGATGCTGACTGGATTGAAACTGGAAATCGTCGTTCGATTGACGAGTTTATATTTGCATAACAAGTCGTAGACTTTTTTTTCCATATGGTCATAGTCAATTACGTTGTTTTTCAATTCAATATTTAATTGAAGCTGCTTTGGCTGAGCCCAGATAAGGAATTCTTCCAACGAAATAATCGGGGTATTTTCGAATTTTTCTGATAACCACGAGCCAGCATCTAGCTTTTGCAGCTGTTCGAATGTATAATCTTGGACAAAGCCGACGGCGTTAGTCGTTCTCTTCACCGACTCATCATGAATCAGAACAGGGATGCCGTCCTTGGATAACTGGACATCTGTCTCGATGCCTTCCGCACCCATTTCATAGGCAAGCTGAAAAGCGGGCATGGTGTTCTCGGGAGCCAGTTTACTAGCGCCGCGATGGGCATACACTAGCGTTTTCACTCGTTTCACCTCATCCTGTAAGTATGGTTAAATTGTGTGTTATTTCTGTTGAAAAGTCAATGTAAAAGGAAGGAGCGGACTGTATGCAAGAATGGCAGACGAAGGAGCAATTGACAGAATTACTTTATTCATTAGTGCGGTATCCAAGTATCAGCGGCAGTGAAGATGAGCTGGCTTTGGCTGAGCATTTGTTTTATACACTGCGGCAGAAAGAGTACTTTAAAACCAATCCTGGTTTACTGAGCCTCCATCCATTGAAAGATGGACGGCAGTTACTGACCGCATTGGTCAAACAGAAGGAAGAAGCGGAAACGGTTATCTTGCTCAGTCATTTTGATGTTGTCGGAATCGAGGACTATGGATCCTTAAGGAATCTTGCCTTCCACCCACGGGAATTGACAGCAGAATTGACAAAACGTAAAGCAGACCTTCCAGAGCTTGTTCAAAAAGACTTGGATGAAGCCGGAGAATGGATTTTCGGCAGGGGAACCATGGATATGAAATCCGGTTTGGCGGTACATATGTCAATGGTCGAAAAAGCAATTGCGGGTGAATTTGATGGAAACATCCTTTTGCTTACGGTGCCGGATGAGGAAGTGAATTCTCTCGGAATGATAACAGCTCTGCCGGTGTTGAAAAGACTGCGGGATGAACACGGACTGCGCTATCGGGCATGTCTTAACGGAGAGCCGATGTTCAGTAAATATCCCGGCGACAAAAACCATTATATGTACACCGGTTCGATAGGCAAAGTGCTACCTGGGTTTTTATGTTTTGGAAAAGAAACCCATGTAGGTGAACCGTTTGCCGGACTGAACGCCAATTTGATGATTGGTTTCTTGTCTGAAGAGCTGGAATTGAATGAGGACTTTGTGGAAAAAGTGGGAGAGGAAGTTACGCCGCCTCCAGTCAGTTTAATGCAACGCGATTTAAAGAAAGAATATTCCGTCCAGACACCCGTTTCTGCTGTTTCGATGTATAACGTGCATTATCTAAAGCAATCCATTGAAACAATAAACGAAAAGTTGTTTCTTGCCGCCCGGAAGGCGGCTGCAGCTATCGAACGCCATTACGATGAAAAAGTTGAGAAATACGCCCGTATGACTGCAGACTTCGTCAAACCGGAGTTCAAGGTGAAGGTATTTCACTATGAGGAACTTTATAAACTTGCTGTTGAGCAGTTTGGCAAAGAAGAAGTGGAACGGAGACAAAATTTATTGATGAAAAAAAGGGATACCGGCGACAGAGACTTTTCAACGTTGTTGGTTCAGGAGCTGGCAGCGCTATGTAAAGATTACGCTCCGATGATCGTCTTGTTCTATAGTCCTCCGTTTTATCCAGCTGTTACCTCTCATCATGACGACTACATAGCCGCTACGGCGGGAACAGTGAGGGATTATGTCAGCCATCATTTTGGTATCCCGTTGAAAACAGTGGAATATTTTCCTGGCTTGTCTGACTTAAGTTATATCGGTCCGGTAGCTTCAGATAGCAGCTTGTCTCCGTTGACTGGAAACATGCCATTACAAAATAAAGGATTTGAACTACCCGAAGATGTAATGGAGCAAATTACGATGCCGATTATGAATGTCGGTCCGTTGGGTAAAGATCCGCATCAATGGACAGAGCGACTGGAATTGACCTACAGTTTCGGTTACCTTCCTGAAATCGTAAAGGTTGCAATCCAATCCCTGCTCCGGAGCAAAGGCTAAGTGACGGGAATCAAACATCAAACTGGTAATAGGAAATAGAGTATGAAAGAAGCCGAGAAACAACAAAAGAAGGTGAATTTTTTTCTTAGGTATATTTCTCATGCTTTTGTTGTCGGGGTGATTCACCGCATTCATCCAAAAGCGGGAACTGAAGATTTGCTTGGTGAAGCGGATGACTTTTTCCGGTCGAGCAGAATCCTGCGGCAAAGGAACACCTTCCAGAAGTATATAGGAGTGGCACTATGCAGCGAAAAATTTTCAAGATAGATGGAAATTTATTTTAAAATATACAACCGTAAGTCCGGACGGTGAATCATTCACCGTCCGGACTTTTGCTTTGACCGCCATCTTTCGGAATATGCCACTTATCATTTTGCAAAACGGATGACTTTCAAAGGAGAAAGGAGTAAAATGAACACTGAAATGAATGGCCATTCAGTTTGGGGGATTTTACTATGTCGAAAGCAATTATCCATCAAATCACCGTGCCGACTCCGTTTGCAGTCGGGGATGCTCACCTTTACCTGATCAAAGGGGATGCTTTGACGTTAATCGATGCCGGTACAAAGACAAAGCAAGCTTGGGAAGCTTTACTGGCTGGGTTGAAAAAGCATGGTTATTATCCAGACGATATTGAACAGCTCATTTTGACTCATCATCACCCAGATCATATCGGGTTTACAGATGAATTCCCCAGGTTAAAAGCCATATATGGACACCCTTTGAACGATGTCTGGCTTAAACGGGAGGAAGCATATTTCCAACGATATGAACAATTTTTTTATGACTTGTACAAAGAATCGGGAGTACCGGAATCCTACCAAGCATTTTTAAAAACGCTTCGTGCGCCTCTTCGCTTTGCGGGTAAAGGGGAACTGTCAGATTCCCTCCTCGAGGGAGACCGGCTTCCGGGCCATGAGGAGTACCGGGTAATCGAAACTCCTGGCCATGCCCAAAGTCATTTATCCTTTTACCAGGAAGAAACCGGGGCTTTTGTCGGAGGAGACCATTTACTTTCCCATATTTCCTCGAATCCTTTACTGGAACCGCCGGTTGAACAAGGTCGGGAGCGGCCGAAACCAATGCTGCAATATCGCAAAGCCCTGTTGCGCTGTAAAGAACTGGACATACATACCGTGTACCCTGGACATGGACCTATTTTTTCAGATGCCGCTGTTTTGATTGATAAACGGCTGGAGAAACAAGCATTACGGGCGGAACGGGTGAAAGACATTCTGCAAGAAGGGGCTAAAACGGCCTTCCAAGTATGTGAACAGCTATTCCCCAATCAAATCGAAAGGGAATTCGGGCTGACTATGTCAGAAACAATCGGCCAGCTTGACTATTTGGAAGATTGCCATAAAATCGAAAGAATAAAAGAAAACGACATCTTGAAGTTTCAAATAAAAAGTGAGTGATAGACGTGAATGATAGAATTGCTGAGAAAAAGTTACTCATTACCGGCGCGTCAAGTGGCTTAGGTGAACAAATTGCCTTTAAGATAGCTGAACAAGACGGCATTCCGATCCTGATTGCACGATCGGAAGCGAAATTAAGGAGGCTGTCTGAAGAATTGGGGGAAAAACATGGGATAACCATCCCTTTTTATCCGGCAGATTTGACGGAAATCGAGCAATTGGATGGATTGTTCGAAGACATAATGGTTCAGCACCAGCAGATTCATGGATTGGTCAATAATGCAGGGATTGGCGTTTTCGACTATTTGGCGGATGCCCGCTGGGAAGATATTGAAAACATGCTGCAGCTCAATGTGACAGCTTTGATTAAAACCGTCCACAAAATATTGCCGCACTTCCTGAATAATAATACCGGCCATATCGTAAATATTGCCTCGCAGGCTGGTAAACTTGCTACCCCGAAATCGTCGGTATACAGCGCGAGCAAGCACGCCGTTGTCGGTTTCTCCAACGCGTTGAGACTGGAAGTGGAAGGAAAGGGAATCTGGATTACAACTGTTAATCCTGGTCCGATCTCCACGCGTTTTTTCGATCATGCCGATCCTTCCGGACATTACCGGAAGTCGGTTGAAAGGTACATGTTGAACCCGGAAAGGGTAGCCGATCAGATTGTAAGCAACTTGTTTAAGAAAAAGAGAGAAATCAACCTGCCTCGGTGGATGGAATTCGGAAGCAGGCTCTACCATATTTCGCCGGGATGGATGGAGAAGCTGTTGAAGAAACAATTCAATAAAAAATAATTCGGTTGAAATGAATTGTTTTCAGGTGATTGTTATAATGGTTATGTATTATTAAAGGAGGTGTGCGCCCATGCATTTGACAATTACAGAGGCTGCACTGAACCGGTTGTATCAAGAGATGAATACTGATCGACAAACCTATCTGCAAATTTATTATGATACAGAGGGATGCTGTGGCGTGAATGGAGTGCCTACGATCCGCCTGCGTGAATCTAAACATGCGGACGACCTGAGCGTGACAAGTGAACAACTATCGGTCATCATCCACCCGCAGCAGGCGACTTTTTTTGAAAAAGAAATGACCTTGGATTTTAACCAGCAAACATTCCGTTTGACCAGCCCCCAAGGAATTTTGAACGGGTTCATTTCTCCAGGAGAACTTAAAAAGGATGTGGCAGTCTAATGGGCCGGAAGAGACTGAATGATGATGACCATTCACTAAAGGAACGATTGAATCCTGATTTAGTACACCAGTTATCGACTAAGAAACAACAATTGAAAAACGAGGAAAAGGCTAAGCAAGAACAGGAAAAACAGAGAAGGATCAAGGAGCGACAACGAAAAGAGGCGAATAAAAGCTTTGAAGAATTGTTGAATGACAGTGAACTTGACTGGCATCAATTTAAATAATTGGACAAAGTGACTTTCCAATAATCTCTGGTTCTCCACGTCCAACACGTACAGTAAGAATAGTACCGAAAACCAAAAAACCGAACGAGGATTCGATAGCCAAGCTTTCGAAATCGTTCGGTTTTCAGTGTTTTCATTTCTTTTGTCCGAGTCTTTTAGCGATGTTGCGCATATTGAACCGGTTTGCTGATGGATTTCAGGTTTTTAAGTTCTTCTCCAGTCAATGGTTCGGCATGCTGAATGGCCAAATTATCCCGAAGCTGCTGTGTACTGCTTGCGCCGAACACCGCTGATGCCACAGCGGGGTGTTGCAGGACATATTGGAGGGCGAGCGCCGTTTTTGTCCGGCCTGGTCCGGTGAAATCCTTTACGTTTTTTGTGATTTCTTGTAGTTCTTGAAGGCTATAATCCAAATATCCTTCTTTTCCTTTCGTTTCCACTTTGTCTTGCGCTTTGTCGCTGAGCATCCCTTTAGCAAGCGGCCCTCTCGCCAGCACGCTGATGTCGTGTGCGTGCAGAAAATCAAGTATTTGTTCTTCTGGCCGGCGGTCCAGCAAACTGTACTGCATCATTACACTGATGATCGAGGAGCGCTTTGCGTATTCCTTGATGACATTTGGGCGAATGGAAGAAATTCCATAATAACGGATCACTCCTTCCTGTTTTAGTTCCTCGAAAGCTTCGATGGTTTCATCGATTGGATCATCTATTGTCCCGCCATGCAGTTGATACAAATCGATATAGTCTGTCCCGAGTCTACGTAAACTTTCTTTTACACCTGTTTTGATGTAATCCTTGGAAGGATCCCAGAACCAGTCACCTTTTTGCTCATTGAAGTGGTTTCCGACTTTTGTAGCGAGGATAACTTGATCCCTTTTCCCTTTAATTGATTTTCCCACGATTTCTTCGTTCTTCCCCAAATCATATAAATCTGCCGTATCCAAGTAATTGATTCCTGAATCAAGGGCTTCGTCTATGATATATCTGGCTTTTTGTTCATCTGTGCCCAAGGACATACAGCCAAGGCCTATTTGGGAAACAAAGAGGTCTGAATTGCCGATTTGCCTTTTATCCATTACATCTCCTCCTGGTTCTGTTTAGTTTCTATTCTAAGAAAACGGACGGCTGAATGACAAATGAGAAGAATCGAGAGAGGAATCTATGTTAAACTATTTATGCTCTGAAATTTGATAGCACTGCTTTGTTGATTTTTCGTCTTTTCTTTACAACTGATATATCAAGGACCAATGCAGCCTTTCCTTTCCTTAGTTGGAAGAGTGCTGCCCATTCCGATAAAAAGTCTGCATACTGCTCCATACAGGGTTGAGTGGAATCCAGCATTGAAATAAGTTACTAGGAGGATAAGCATGGATAAATTTGAAGAACGAACAATAGCATCAGAGTCAATATTCAATGGAAAAGTGGTCAAGCTTCAAGTAGATGAAGTAGTTTTGCCCGACGGAAAAACATCTAAACGTGAAATAGTAAAACATCCAGGTGCGGTGGCAATTATCCCGGTGACAAAGGATAATAAAATCCTTTTTGTCGAGCAGTATCGGAAACCACTGGAAAAGACACTGGTAGAAATTCCTGCCGGCAAACTGGAACCAGGTGAAAAACCGGAAACCACTGCCAAAAGGGAACTGGAGGAGGAAACAGGTTTTACCACCAATGAATTGAGTTTTCTTACTTCTTTTTATACTTCTCCAGGTTTTGCTGATGAAATCATCCACTTATATGTTACCAATGACCTTATTCCGTTAGAAGAAAAGGTAGCAGGCGATGAAGATGAATTTGTCGAGATACTGGAACTGAGTCTTGAAGAAGCAGAGCAACTGGTCAAAGAGCAGCGGATCCATGATGTGAAAACGGCTTATGCCGTCCTGTATTTACGAAGCCTGGAGAGTAAATGAAATGGCGCTGTCTAGTTACTTTGCCGATTTGCACATCCATATCGGCCGTGACATGTTCAATAAACCGGTAAAGATAACGGGAGCGAAGTCGCTGACTTTGTCGAACATCTTGATAGAAGCGAGCAGGCATAAGGGTATGGATTTGGTTGGTGTCATAGACAGTCATGTCCCCGCTGTCCAATCGGAATTGAGAGAGTTGATTGCCGATCGCGGTGCACGACCCTTGGCAGATGGCGGTATTCAGTATGAGCGCACCACATTGATTCTTGGTTCGGAAGTGGAGGTTTATGATTCGCTTTGTCAAGGACCGATGCATGTTCTTTGTTTTTTCCCCGATTTGGAAAGCATGAAGGCATTCACTGAATGGTTGAAAGAGCGAGTGACCAATATCCATCTGAGTTCCCAACGATATTACGGAACTGCCAAGCAATTGCAGTACAAAGTGAAAGAACTAGCAGGCTTGTTCATACCCGCCCATGTCTTCACTCCGTTTAAAAGCTTATACGGAAAAGGAGTAAAACGGTCGCTGACAGAAGTGCTGGATCAGGATTTAATAGATGGGATTGAACTCGGGTTGAGTTCCGATACAAAAATGGCTGATCGAATTGAGGAACTGCATCCGTTTTCTTTTTTGACAAATTCGGACGCTCATTCGCTGGCTAAAATCGGCAGGGAATATCAAAAAATGCATCTGGAAAGTCCTTCTTTTCGAGAACTAAGCTGGGCGTTGCATCAAATCGGAGGAAGGAAAATAACTGCCAACTATGGGATGAACCCGCTACTCGGAAAATATCACGAATCAGTATGTTTGAATTGTACCGAGCCTGTTGAAGAGGGAACAATC
This sequence comes from Sediminibacillus sp. JSM 1682029, assembly GCF_041366435.1. Taxonomy (NCBI): domain Bacteria; kingdom Bacillati; phylum Bacillota; class Bacilli; order Caryophanales; family Bacillaceae; genus Sediminibacillus; species Sediminibacillus sp. JSM 1682029. The sequence goes on along the minus strand of NZ_JBEWYY010000002.1, from coordinate 43,084 downwards.
TGCGAAAACTGTGGAAGCGACAAGTGGGTGAAAGGGGTAGCTGATCGAATCGGCGAACTGGCCGACGCTGATACCTATCCTTCCAGACCGCCGTACGTTCATCAAGTCCCATTGGAGTATTTGCCGAGTCTCGGCCCCAAAACGTTGGAGAAGTTACTTAGTGTTTTCGGAACAGAAATGAACATACTGCATCATGCTAGTAAACAAGCGTTAAAAGAAGTGGTGTCCGAAAAACTTGCAGAAGCCATCATTACCATGAGAGAAGGGAATCTGCAGGCTGAACCGGGCGGGGGAGGCAAGTACGGGAAAGTCAAGCTGCCATAATCGGTTCTATTTTTTGGTCTAATTGTCCATCGTCCCTCATAGAGTTGAAGTATAACCAAAACTATCAATTAGATGATGGGGGATATTATGTATAAAAACCGGAACCTGATCGCAAACCATATAAGAGAACATGCAGCCATTTATTTTTTCATGCTGATCCTGTTTTTGATCGGCATCATATTCGGCGCCGTTATCGTTAATAGTATGAATTTTGTACAAAGGGAGGATTTATTCTTTTATCTCGATCGGTTCTTTGGCCAAATGATCGATGGAACGGTAGCGGACAGTCAAGAAGTCCTTAAATCGAGTGTTTTTTACCACTTGAAATACTTGCTTCTGCTATTTATATTAGGTTTGTCAATCATTGGGCTTCCGGTGATTTGGATCATGTTGTTTGTGAAAGGGCTGGTAGTCGGATTTTCTGTTGGTTTTTTTGTCAATCAAATGGGATGGAAAGGACTTTTATTTGCCGCAGCTTCCATTGCACCGCAAAATTTGTTGATCATCCCTGTGTACTTGATAGCCGGGAGTCTTGCCATGATTTTTTCGTTGACATTGTTACGTAAGTTATTCACCCGGCGATCTCAGCAGCCGATTTTGCAACCTTTTGCGAAATACAGCATGTCTTTTGTAACGCTTCTTCTATTTATAGCCGTGGCTTCATTGGTGGAATCGTTTGTTTCAAAACCAGCCATGCAGTTGGTGATAGAATGGATTTATCAATAGTTAATATCAAATTATACTAATTACAAATAACAGATTATAATTATTATAATTTGACACTGGTTCCATGTCTGCTTATAATAAAGTTGGTATTATGAGGGAGGGATGGGACTTGGAACATCGAATCGACCGGATAAAAAAACAACTGCACGCACAGAGTTATAAATTGACCCCTCAACGGGAAGCCACCGTACGCGTTCTGTTGGAACGGGAGGAGGATCATCTCAGCGCAGAGGATGTCTACCTTCTTGTCAAAGAAAAAGCCCCTGAAATAGGCTTGGCTACTGTGTATCGCACATTAGAATTGTTATCAGAACTAAAAATAGTAGATAAAATAAATTTTGGAGACGGCGTTTCCAGATATGATTTAAGAAAAGAGGGCGCCGCCCATTTTCATCACCATCTTGTTTGCATGGAATGCGGCTCTGTGGAGGAAATCGAAGATGATTTATTGGAGGATGTTGAAAAAATCGTCCAAAACGACTGGGGTTTTCAGGTGAAAGATCATCGACTGACCTTCCATGGAGTGTGCAGGAATTGTCAGTTGGAAGCGGCTGAAAAAGCACAAACCTCTTAAATCCGCATGGAAATACTTTTGTCTGGGTGAAGAATCTGTTAATCTTAAATTGACGTATATTTTCCTGTTTTTTTGGCATATCTTTATTAATAGAAAACCTATTATTAAGATCAAGGGGATATGCCGATGAAACCCGCATTGCTGCTGATTAAAGATGCGTTGAAAATATTCATTATTTTTACAGCTTGCACACTCTTATTCTACTTCGGTTTAAGAGCGATGCATGCAGAGTATCAGGATTATCACCGTTATGATCCGCCGGAAGGAAGAGCGGTTAAAGTATTTAACCAGGATGACCAGGGGTGGGTGGAACGTTTGTCGATATTTTTTCGTTTAGGGGAGTAGAAGCAAAGATGAAAGATGAAATGAATGATTTCTTCCATTACCTTACAGTTGAAAGGGGTTTATCCGAAAATACCCTGCAATCTTATAAAAGAGATTTGAGGCAATATCAGTCATTCATCGCCGATAGCCAGAATGTGAAGGCATGGGAAACGGTTGATCGCCATCACATCATGCAATTCTTGTATTATCTGAAGGATAATGGCAAATCATCAGCGACGATAGCCCGTACTTTGTCCTCCATAAGGCTGTTCCATCAATTTATAGTCAGAGAGTATGGGATCAGCAAAGATGCAAGTTTACATATCGAAACACCGAAGAAAGAGCGAAAGCTTCCCAAAGTCCTGTCTTCCGAAGAGGTGGACAAGCTGTTGAATATACCGGAAAAAAACAATCTTGCCATCCGTAATAAAGCCATGCTGGAAATGCTGTATGCCACCGGTTTACGGGTTAGTGAGTTGATTTCATTGAAGGTTTCCGATCTTCATCTTACCATGGGTTTTGTCAGATGTTTTGGAAAGGGATCCAAGGAAAGAATTGTTCCTTTAGGCAATGTAGCAAGCGAGGCAGTGGAAAAATACATCGAATTTGCACGTGCTGAATTGTTGAATCGGAAAGCTACTGATGCTCTGTTTGTAAACCATCACGGCAACCAGTTGACTAGACAAGGTTTTTGGAAGGTATTGAAAGCGATTGCCAGAGAGGCCGGTATAAAAAAGGAAATCACTCCTCATACATTACGGCATTCTTTTGCAACCCATCTGCTGGAAAATGGAGCCGATTTACGATCAGTCCAGGAAATGTTGGGACATGCCGATATATCGACGACGCAAGTATATACGCATGTAACAAAAGCAAGATTGAAGGATATTTATCAGGCTTACCATCCGAGAGCCTGACATTTTGTTTTTTTGTGAAGAATCAGATGTAGTGTGCTGCAAGCTTGTCCGGAAAATATCTTCCCCTTAACGTTTTACTTAGTTGTCTGACATCCTACATCGTTTCGTTTGTGGCATAATTGGTGATATTTAAGGGAAAGTAATCTACATAATAATCTACATAGGAGGGATCGTTGTGAAGGAATTTAAGCGTGTTTTTTTAATTGTTATGGATTCTGTAGGGATCGGAGAAGCCCCTGATGCGGAAAAATTCAATGACGAAGGGGCAGATACGCTGGGGCATATCGCAGAGCATATGGATGGGCTCCACATGCCTCACATGGGTCAACTTGGTTTAAGCAATATCCGGGAAATAAAGGGTATATCCAAAGCAGCCCAACCAAAAGCGCACTATACAAAAATGCAGGAAGCTTCAAATGGAAAGGACACAATGACGGGACACTGGGAAATCATGGGGTTGAACATCCAACAGCCATTCCGTACCTTCCCAGAGGGTTTTCCTGATGAATTGCTTTCGGAGCTAGAAGAGAAAACTGGCCGGAAAATTATCGGCAACAAACCTGCTTCCGGTACCGAAATAATCAAAGAGCTCGGGAAAGAGCATATGGAAACGGGAGCGTTGATTGTTTATACTTCTGCAGACTCTGTCCTCCAGATTGCAGCCCATGAAGAAGTTGTCCCGATAGAGGAACAATATCGGATATGTGAAATTGCACGTGAATTGACACTAGATGAAAAATACATGGTGGGCCGGGTTATCGCCCGTCCGTTTGTAGGAGAGCCTGGAGCATTTGAACGAACTTCAAATCGACATGATTACGCGTTGAAACCTTTCGGAAGAACCGTGATGAATGAACTGGAAGATGGCGGACTGGACGTGATAGCATTAGGTAAAATCTCCGATATCTATGACGGGGAAGGCGTGACCGAAGCGGTTCGTACAGTTGACAATGACGACGGGATGACCAAGCTCCTGGACTCGATGGACAAAGATTTTCATGGACTCAGCTTTTTGAATTTGGTGGATTTTGATGCGAAATACGGTCACCGTAGAGATCCTCAAGGGTATGGAGAAGCGTTGGAAAGTTATGATGCCCGGTTGCCGGAAGTTTTTGAAAAACTGAAAAGCGACGATCTGCTGATCATCACTGCTGACCATGGAAATGACCCGGTTCATCACGGTACCGATCACACGAGAGAGTATGTCCCTTTACTTGTTTACCATACTGGAATTGAAAATGGAAGCGAACTCGAAATCAGAAAGACTTTTGCCGATATAGGAGCGACTGTTGCCGATAATTTTGGTATCAAACTTCCTCAGCACGGTCAAAGCTTCCTGAAGGAAATCAGTCAATAGGAGGGAGAAAAAATGAAGAGCAAAGAAATGAAGGAGTCAGCAGAATTTATCGAAGCGAGATTGCAAGAAAAACCGACGATCGGTCTGATTCTTGGATCTGGACTAGGAGTGCTTGCAGATGAAATAGAAAACCCTGTCGTTATTCCTTATAAGTCGGTGCCTCACTTTCCCGAATCAACCGTTTCAGGCCACAAGGGACAGCTGGTTGCTGGCCGTCTTGAGGGCAAACAAGTAATTGCTATGCAAGGACGTTTTCATTTTTATGAAGGATATCGGATGGATCAGGTGACGTTTCCTGTCCGTGTCATGAAGCTGTTGGGTGTGGAAAAATTGCTTGTCACCAATGCTGCCGGTGGAATTAATGAACAATTCGAGCCGGGCAATTTAATGCTGATCGAGGATCATATCAATAACATGGGAACAAACCCGTTGATAGGACCGAATGACGAAGAGATAGGACCCCGGTTTCCAGATATGTCCCAAGCTTATAATAGAGAATTGCTGGAACACGCCCGTAAATGTGCGGAAGATTTAAATTTGGCTATCCAGCAAGGAGTATATGTCGGCAATACAGGACCTACTTATGAAACAGGGGCAGAAGTGAGAATGCTGCGCACACTGGGAGGCGATGCTGTCGGAATGTCCACTGTGCCCGAAGTAATCGTAGCAGCACACATGGGAATCAAAGTGCTTGGTATTTCCTGTATATCCAATATGGCAGCCGGCATTCTGGATCAGCCATTGTCCCATCAGGAAGTGATCGAGACGACAGAACGCGTGCGTCAGGATTTCTTGAGTTTTGTTAAACAAATAGTCAACACGTTACCATGATAAATTAAAAAAGGTGATTACTAATGAGAATGGTCGATATAATACAGAAGAAACGGAATGGTCAGGAGTTAACGGATTCGGAAATACGTTTTTTTGTAGAAGAATATACCGCCGGCAGTATTCCGGACTATCAAGCAGCTGCTTTAATGATGGCAATTTATTTTAAAGGCATGAGTGCTGATGAAACAGCTGTTCTTACTGAAGCGATGGCAGCATCAGGAGACACTATCGATTTATCTGCGATTGAGGGACATATTGTGGACAAACATTCCACTGGAGGCGTCGGTGATAAAATAACCTTTATAACCGGACCGTTGGTTGCTTCTGTGGGAGTACCGGTGGCGAAAATGTCCGGAAGAGGACTGGGCCATACAGGTGGAACTTTGGATAAACTGGAATCGATTGCCGGTTTCCATATCGAGATGAGCAAAGAGGAATTCATCTCGAATGTCAACAAGCATAAGCTTTCTGTAGCAGGACAAACCGGCAATCTAGCCCCGGCAGACAAAAAGCTCTATGCATTGAGGGATGTAACAGGTACGGTGGACTCCATTCCTTTGATCGCTGGTTCGATCATGAGTAAAAAACTTGCCTCCGGAGCGGATAGTATCGTGTTGGATGTAAAAACAGGTTCCGGTGCTTTTATGAAAACATTGGACGAGTCAAAAGCTTTGGCACAAGAAATGGTGAACATCGGCAACAAACTTGGCCGGAATACGATTGCCGTCATAAGCGACATGAATCAGCCGCTTGGTTATGAAGTCGGTAATGCCAATGAAATCAAAGAAGCGGCAGAAGTGCTTCAAGGGAAAAAAGTGGAGGATTTACGAAATCTCGGTCTAGAATTGGCGGCACATATGACTGTTTTGGCGGGTGCTTTTTCATCTTATGAGGAAGCTTACCAGGCGCTTGAGCAGAAACTTGATAACGGAGAGGCTTTTCAAGCATTCCGTACATTCATCTCCGCCCAAGGTGGGGATTTATCGATGATCGATGATTTATCCCGCCTGCCGGCTGCCGAGCACCATGTCGAGGTTATATCGGACAAAGAAGGGTATGTTACGGAAATAGATGCCGAATCGATTGGTGTGGCTGCAATGTACTTAGGTGCAGGAAGGGCGACCAAAGACGATAAAATCAATCATGCAGTAGGAATAACCCTTAATAAAAAAATAGGTGATTCAATTGGAAAGGGAGAAACAATAGCCGTTCTGCATAGCGAGCATCCTGATCCGGAAGACTCTTTAACCAAAGTAAAAGAAGCGTACAAAATTTCGGAAGACCAGCCTGTTAAGCATCAGCTGATATATGAAGTAATCAAGTAAAAAGCAGCAAAAAAAAGCATAGAGCCATACAGAAAAATGCAAGCGACTGTTTCTAGGAGTAAGGCAAAAGTGCCCCCGTCCCTCTAACAACGCCTGCATGGCCACCATGGGGTGTTGGATCAGCTCAGGCAGGACTTGAAGTGGCGGTCTCTTGACACGCAGAAACCTTGCTTAAGACCTCTAGCAGGTAGATGCTGGAGCTGGACATCTCTGAATATATTTTCTTTCCTTCATAGTAAACCGAACGATTACCAATTCGTTCGGTTTTTTTCTATGGAGCCATGCTTTAGTTCCGGCGCATTTTTTTGTTATAAATTGTCCGACATATGGAAAAAATAACAATACTAACATTTGGAGGTATTGCTATGAAAAAAACAATCTTGTTACTAGCTTTTTTGTTGTTTTTCTCCGCCGTTTTGCCGGTCAATATGATGGCTGAGGAAAATAAAGCTAAACAAAATAAAGAACAGACAACAGAGGATCAGCTGAATCTCGCGGAGAATTCGCAATCAGCAATTTTGTTGGAGCGAGATACAGGAAAAATCTTATATGAAAAAGATGCTCATAAGCAATTGCCGCCGGCGAGCATGACGAAAATCATGACCATGATTCTTATAATGGAAGCTTTGGATGAAGGGAAAATCAAATTGGATGAAAAGGTGAGAGTGAGTGATTATGCAGCATCGATGGGCGGGTCGCAAATCTTTCTGGAAGCAGGAGAAGAAATGAAAGTACAGGATCTATTGATGGGAGTTGCCGTAGCTTCCGGCAATGATGCAAGTGTCGCACTTGCAGAAAGAATAGCCGGAAGCGAACAAGCGTTCGTCAAAATGATGAATGATAAAGCAAGACAGCTGGGGTTGGAAAATACACGCTTTCAAAATCCCACCGGACTTCCTGCTGATGGGCATTTCAGCACTGCTTATGATATGGGGGTCATGGCAAAGGAACTGTTGAAACATGAAGAGATAACAGAGTACACAAGCATTTATGATGGTTATCTTCGTGAAGGAACGGAAGATGAATTCTGGCTCGTCAATACAAATAAACTGGTCAAATTCTATCCGGGAGTTGATGGGTTGAAAACCGGTTATACATCTGAAGCGAAATATTGTTTGACTGCTACAGCTAAGAAGAATGATATGCGAGTCGTTGCAGTTGTTTTGGGTGCGGACACGACGAAAAACCGAAATAGCGATGTCACGCAAATGCTTGATTACGCTTTTAATCATTTTGATACGAAACAGCTGTTCAAGAGCAACCAACCGGTTTCAAAACTGAAATTATTAAAAGCGGCGAATGAGTCGATCGATGTTGTGACAGAAGAACCGATTTCGTTGATTTATAAAAAAGGAAAACCTTTGGAAAATATAGAGACAAAAGTGGTCATGCAGGAGGACATTGCACTTCCTTTGAAAAGGGGAGATACAGTGGGGAAAGTAGAAATTGTCCATGACGGAAAGGTATTGTCCGAAACTCCGCTGGTTGTGAAGGAAAACGTAGACCATGCCAGCTATTTGCAGTTATTCAAAAGGACATTCCACACCATGTTGAAAAAGCAATGATTTTTGCTTGTTTTACCGAACCGGCACTTCTTTTGTCACCTGGCAGGATTTAAATCGTTCCGTAAAGAAAAGATTCACTACAGAAACAGTAAGGAGGAATCAGTAGTGAGTCTAAACGCACAATTCACAACCAAAGAGAATGTTTTATTGGTTCGTCTCTCGGGTGAGCTTGACCACCATGCTTCGGATCGATTAAAAAAAGAGTGGCAGCAGGCAATCAGAGAAAATAATGCCAAACATGTAATATTGAATTTAGAAGATTTAAGTTTCATGGACAGCTCTGGATTGGGAGTTTTTTTGGGGAGGTACAAAGAAGTGATGCAATTGGGAGGAGAGATGGTCGTTTGTTCAATATCCCCTGCAGTGAAACGGTTGTTTGATATGTCCGGGCTATTTAAAATCATCCGTTTGGAAGAAAGTGAAGAATACGCTTTACTTCGACTGGGGGTGGCTTCATGAAAAATAGTATGCATTTGGAATTCACCAGTATCAGCGAAAATGAAGCATTTGCCCGTGTGACAGTGGCTTCTTTCATAGCGCAACTGGATCCCACAATGGACGAACTGACGGAGTTGAAAACCGTTGTTTCTGAAGCAGTCACCAATTCTATCATTCACGGATATGAAAACCGGCAGGACGAAAAGATCTATATCAGCTGCTCGATCGAGGATGATGAAATTGAATTAATCATCAGGGATGCAGGAATAGGCATTCCCGATATCGATGAAGCGGTACAGCCATTGTACACATCAAAACCGGAATTGGAACGCTCGGGTATGGGCTTTACCATCATGGAAAATTTTATGGATAAGGTTGAAGTTGTTTCGCATCCCGGAGAGGGCACCACGCTTAAGTTGTACAAACAACTAAAGAAGAGTAAAACCTTGTGCAATTAAGGGGATGCCTATGAAAATAGAGCTGAAAAAAACGCATAAAGAAGACCCGTTGACAAATGAACAGGTTAAAGAACTGATTCTGAAAAGTCAGGAAGGGGATCAACTATCAAGAGACCAACTTGTGGAGAGTAATGTCAGGCTGGTATGGTCTGTTGTACAGCGATTCATCAACCGTGGTTATGACCCAGATGATTTGTTCCAGATTGGTTGTATCGGCTTGCTGAAATCCATTGACAAGTTTGATTTGTCTTACGATGTACGCTTTAGCACATATGCAGTCCCTATGATCATTGGAGAAATCCAACGATTTATAAGGGATGATGGAAGTGTAAAGGTAAGCAGATCCCTGAAGGAAACAGGTAACAAGATACGAAAAGCAAAGGATGAATTGACCAAGGCGATGGGGCGGGGACCGACCGTTAGTGAAATCGCTGAAAAGTTGGAGATTTCTCCAGAGGAAGTTGTCCATGCTCAGGAGGCGTCCAAACTGCCTCATTCCATCCATGAAACGGTTTATGAGAATGATGGCGATCCGATAACACTTTTAGACCAGATTGCCGAAACTGATACAAGATGGTTTGATAAAATGGCATTACAGGACGCTATCCGGAATCTGGAAAAAAGGGAAAGACTGATTGTCTATCTCCGTTATTATAAGGATCAGACCCAATCAGAAGTGGCAGAACGGCTTGGGATTTCTCAAGTGCAAGTATCACGGCTTGAGAAACGGATCCTGCAATATATAAAAGACCAGATAGGCGTTTAGAAAAGCCCCTTGTTGTATGGTAAGTTCCATTGCCTATTCAAAAAGGGTGTTACCCACCGCTTCGGTAGCATACTTCGCTTTCCGCGGGCACGGCTTCAGCTAACTTGGTAAAGAAAACCGCTTTACCAAGTGGATCTTCAGCTCGTGCTGTTCCCGCAGGAGTCTGCGTATGCTCCCTGCGCTAAGGAGCAGGCTGATTAACGGAAGCGTAGACTTTTTCCTTGAGAACCATCAAGCCATCTTAAAAACGATTGTCAGGAAATAGTTGCTTTTTTTCATAAAAGACAGTTGGAGTTCCCGTCTTTTCTCCTGTTCTTGGACTTTCTGCCTGTTTTCCCAGCTATGTGAATTGATGATACGGCGCATAGAGTACCATGAATAAAAAAATTTCGAGGCGTTTCTAAACAGAAATGCTGTTCCTAGCGAAGAAAATACTCGGAGACTCCCGCGGGAGGAAAGGCCTCGGTGAGATCCCGCAGAGCGTCAGCTCGAGGAAGCTCATCAGCCGCCCGCGGAAAGCGCAGGGTATTTTCGCAGCGTCGAACTCCAACTCTACAAAAGTAAGAAGTCAGGAAGACGCATTCAAACTATGTCGTAGTTATATTTTTTATGCGTTTTCAGTTCATTAAATGAAATCAGCCGCCAGTTATACTGGGGGCTTTTACTTTGTCGAGTAATTAATGTTTAAGATATCCTCTGACATTTACCAACTCTCATCTGCTTTTTTTGTACTTCTGCTACCTCTTATTTCCACTTAAACTGTTGGTTTTAGTTATTTTTAATCCAAAGGAATCCAATTGATTTTTCCCTCTTTGTTACATCTTCCAGCGCTTTTATGCTGTTCATGCATGTTTAAGGAACCGGTTATCCATAATAAAAAGGAATCCGACAGTGGAGGTGGCTGATTTGGAAGGCATTGTATATCTGAGATTGAAAAAGAAATTGAATGTGACGGAACATACGACTGTCCTGCTTAAGGATATCGCTGTGCTGTCAGGAACAGCACAAGATAAGGAAAAAATAGGTGAAACCCATATTTATCAAGTGACCCCTGAAGATCAAAATGTATCGGTGATTGACGTTTTCACTGTTATAGATAAATTGACCGTGCTCTACCCTAATCTGGAATTTCAACATATAGGTGCTGCTCAAACGATATTAATGATTGAAAAAAAGCGGAAAAACGTTCCACTGTTACTTGTTACGTTAATTTGGTTGTTGCTATTTATAGGGTCGGCAATGGCGATCATGAATTTTCATTATGATGTCAGCATGCAGGAAGTGCAGCAGCATCTGCATTACTTATTGACAGGGGAGAAAAATGAATATCCGCTCTGGCTGCAAATCCCTTATTCATTCGGATTGGGCATCGGGATGATCCTTTTTTTCAACCACCTATTTAAAAAACGATTCAATGAGGAACCTAGCCCGTTGGAAGTAGAAATTTTTAAATACCAACAGGATTTGGACAGTTATGTCACTTACCATGAAAACGAGTTGAATAAAGAGCATGGTTCACATCATCCTCATTGAGATATTCATCGGTTTAGCCTCTGGACTAATTGTAGGAACCGGATTTGTCGCTTTTTTGACTGTACTGGGGATCATTCCCCGCCTCGTGCAATTAAGCAAAACGAAAGCCTTCGTAAAAACATATGAAGCAGGCGTGACGTTCGGCGCTTTATTCGGGACATATCTTTCCTTTGTCGGCGTATCGCTCCATTTATCTTTATTCATAACAATCGTATGGGGGGCTTTCCATGGGATATTCATAGGAATGCTGGCAGCTGCCTTGACGGAAGTTTTGAATGTTTTTCCTTTATTGGCGAAACGGATCGGTATGGAAAACCATCTTCTTTGGCTGCTGATGGCAATCGTTCTAGGAAAAATAGCCGGCTCGCTGTTTCAATGGATGATTTTCGTTAAGTAACCAAGAAGTGTGGAAAGGAATCGGTGCCATGGAACGACCGAAAAAAGTGATTATCATTACAGATGGTGACGAATATGCCAAAAAGACAATGGATTACTTAGCGCGGGAAATAGGCGGAACATGTCTGGCGCACTTATCGGATAATCCGACTCATGCTTCCGAAAGACAGGTGACAGAGGCGATCATGGCTGCTCCCGCAGAACCGGTATATGTCTTGATTGATGATGCAGGAGCCCCAGGACCGGGGGCGGGAGAGAAGATTTTACTAAAGCTTGCTGAAAATAAAAACATAAAAATAATAGGTGCCATTGCTGTAGCTGCCCATACAAAAAACGCCGAATGGACTAGGTTTACCTTGGCGATCGATCAGGATGGAGAGCTGACTTCCAATGGCATCAGCAAAGAAGGCATTCCGATTCCGGAAATCGGAAGGATAAACGGCGACACGATTTATTCTTTGGATCAAATGGATATACCTGTTGTCGTGGCCATTGGAGATATCGGAAAGATGCAAGGAAAAGACGATATCAAAAAGGGGTCGCCGATTACCAGAAAAGCGATTGAAATCATTTTGGAAAGAGGCGGTTATCAATGAATAAACAAAAGCAACCGAAGAAAAAGCCCACCATATCAAGCAATCTCAAAGATAACCAGCGATTTATGGAAGAAAAAGTCGGTGTTGGAACTTCTTTTGATGTAGGTTTTCGGCAGTTGACTATTTTAAAGAAAGAAATTCAGCTTTACTATTTGACGGGACTTTGTGAAACGCCGACAATTGTCGAGCTGTTAAAGAAATTGACGGATATAAATGAAACATATCCTGCTTCAGCAGGCAGAAATAAACATAAGCTGACTGAGATTATCGGCAGCCATCTGGTACATCAGCAAGTTACCAAAGTGGATACGATGGATGAAGCAGTCGATCAAATGCTCAGCGGATTAATTGTCATCTTTATGGAAGATGAATCAGAAGCTTTTATTGTGGACGTGCGGACCTATCCGGGCCGCTCACCGGAAGAACCGGATACGGAAAAAGTCGTGCGGGGTTCGCGGGATGGTTTTACAGAGAACATTATAGAAAACACTGCGTTGACGAGAAGGAGAATCAGAGATGAGCGACTCCGTCATGAGATGATAAAAGTAGGGGAACGTTCCAAAACGGATATTTGCATTTCCTATTTACAAGACGTAGCAGATCATGGCTTGGTGAAACTGATCAAAGACGAATTAAAACATATAGAAATTGACGGAATATCGATGGCGGATAAAACGATTGAAGAATTCCTTGTCAAACAAGGTTTCAATCCCTTCCCGCTTGTGCGATATACTGAGAGACCCGATGTCGCCTCTACACATCTGCTGGAAGGACACGTGCTGATCATGGTCGATACGTCGCCCAGTATGATCATCACTCCCACCACTTTTTTTCATCACGTTCAGCATGCAGAAGAATACAGACAATCCCCGGCAATAGGTACATTTGTCCGTTGGGTTCGGTTTTTGGGTATTTTCGCTTCCGTTTTCCTTCTACCATTCTGGCTTGTCCTGGTTATGGAACCAGATCACTTACCGGCTATGCTTCAGTTCATAGGACCGAATGAAGAAGGCAATGTCCCGGTTGTTTTACAATTGATCATAGCGGACATTGGAATTGAATTCTTGCGTATGGCCGCCATTCATACACCGACCCCGCTCTCGACAGCGATGGGATTGATTGCAGCAGTATTGATCGGACAGATTGCCATCGATGTGGGATTGTTTAGTGCGGAAGTCATTTTATACGTATCGATTTGTGCCATCGGCTCCTTTGCGACACCGAGTTATGAATTGAGCATCGCCAATAAGTTATCACGCATGTTATTGATCATCATCACTTCCATCTTTGGCGTGAAAGGAATGGTTATAGGTTTTACAATTTATATTTTGGCATTAAGCCTTACCAAATCGCTGAACACTCCTTATCTGTGGCCTTTCATCCCGTTTAATGCCAAAGCGATGAAGCAAATCATTTTCCGGGTATCCGTTCCATTAACAAAAGATCGTCCGAGTATTGTGCATCCCCGTAACAATTATAAGCAGCCAACAGGAAAACATTGAACCTTCGACAAGGTTATGGTAAATTAACTTTATCTATTTTTTTCAAAAAGGGTAGAAAATGAATTACTGGTCAGAAGGCAGAATGCATTGACTGATTAACTATATTTTCATTGAATTGTGGTTGAGCAATTTGCAGGGAGGTGCAGGGGATGAATCATCCTTTTCATACAAACGAACACGGCCATCTAGTGGTCGGTGGGGTGGATACGATTGATTTGGCAAAAAGGTATGGAACACCTCTATTTGTTTACGATGTATCATTGATACGAAAGAATGCGAGAGCGTTTGTAGATACATTTCAAAAAGCTGGAGTAAATGCCCAGGTTGCCTATGCAAGTAAGGCGTTCTCATCGATTGCAATGTTGCAGGTAGCTAAACAGGAAAATTTGAGCCTGGATGTTGTTTCGCAAGGTGAGTTGCACACTGCATTGCAAGCTGGCTTTCCTGTTGAGAAGATTCATTTGCACGGAAATAACAAAAGTTTTGACGAATTAGCGATGGCAGTCCACTACGGAATAGGCTGTATTGTACTGGACAACTTCTACGAAATCGAGTTGCTGTCAGATATCCTGGAGGAGCAAGGCAGGAAAATGGATGTTCTTTTACGTGTGACTCCAGGCATCGAAGCCCATACCCATGATTATATTTTAACCGGCAATGAAGATTCTAAATTTGGTTTCGATTTGGCAAACGGACAAGCAGAACAAGCTTTTCAAATGCTCCAAAAGACAGACTCCATCAATGTTATCGGCTTGCATTGCCATATCGGTTCTCAGATTTTTGAAACAGAAGGATTCATCATGGCAGTGCGACGCTTATTCGAAACGCTGGGTGAGTGGAAACAAACGTACGGTTATCGCGCAAAAGTGCTTAACCTGGGTGGAGGGTTTGGAATCCGTTACACAGCGGAAGATGAACCCCTTCCGTTAGATGGTTATGTAGACGCTCTTGTGGAAGAAGTGCAAAAACAAGTTGAATTTCATGGGATGGAATTCCCGGAAATCTGGATAGAACCAGGAAGAGCGATTGTCGGAAATACTGCAGTGACTCTTTACAGGACAGGCTCCATAAAAAATATTCCTGGTGTGAGGAAGTATGTATCTGTAGATGGTGGTATGACTGATAACCTGAGGCCGGCACTTTATCAAGCTAAATATGACGCTGTCATAGCGAACAAAGCAGATGCTGCATTGACTGAAAAGGTGTCCATTGCCGGAAAGTGCTGTGAATCGGGAGATATGCTGATTTGGGATATGGAAGTTCCTGAAATAGAGTATGGAGATATATTGGCAGTTTTCAGTACAGGGGCATATGGATATTCGATGTCCAATCATTATAACCGCTTCCCGAAAGCGGCAGTGGTGTTCGCTGAACAAGGAGAAGACCAATTGGTTATTCAGCGGGAATCCTATGAAGATTTAACTAAAAATGATTTGCCATATGGCATAAAGGAGAGGGTTTAATGATGAAACAGGCAACCATTCAATTTGAAAACGGGGAAGTAATCAAAATAGAAATGTTTGAGGAAGCTGCACCTAATACAGTTGCAAACTTTGAGAAACTGGCCAACAGTGGTTTCTACAATGGAGTGACCTTCCATCGGGTCATTCCGGGGTTCGTGGCTCAAGGCGGCGATCCGACTGGCACCGGAGCAGGCGGGCCCGGGTATACGATTAAATGTGAAACAGAGGGCAATCCCCATAAACATGTAGCAGGCTCTTTATCCATGGCTCATGCCGGAAAGGATACTGGTGGAAGTCAATTTTTCCTTGTTCATGAACCCCAACCGCATCTAGATGGCGTTCATACAGTCTTTGGACAAGTAACGGAAGGATTGGATACAGTATTGCGCATCCAGCAGGGAGACGTAATGAAAGAAGTGAAGGTAGAAACCGTTTAAAAAGGATTGAGCAAAAGCGGCTATTTCAAGAAATCATCAGCGGATATAAAACGCTGATGATTTTTTGTTTCTTGTATAGGAAATTATACATTTTAATTGTCTGTGGATAATGATTGGCTGAAACAGCCAAGACCAGTTCCTGCCTCCTCGAGGTCTTAAGCCCATCCTCTGTGTGGCAAAAAGCCACGCCGATACTGTTCTTAAGCTTGATGGTGGCCCAAACAATGCGGGTCATGCAGGTTGCCATAGACCGTGACGGCTTCAGCCTGTACTCCTTTACACTGGTGCTTGTGCTTTTGTCTTATCTTGTTGGGGTAAACCTTGAAGTTTCTGATCTGAACCAATAAAATGATTGGTGGACAAGTAAGTTTGGAAGGTGAAGGGCGGAACACCATGCAATGGCTTTTAATGTTTACCTATCTTGTTTTGCTAGCTGCTCCAGCCGGAGCGTTCGTCCATGAAACCGGGCATGTGATCGGATCTTGGATTTGCCGGGCGGATACTATGGAACTATCGCTTGGATCTGGAAAAAGAATGAAAGCAGTAAAGATAGGAAGTAAACTGACCGTTCATTTTCATTTACTGCTTATGGCTGGAGGACATGCTTCAAGTAAAAGAGCGCAACCGTATAGCGGCCGGGAAAAAGCCGTTATCTCCATGGCAGGTCCCGTTTTTAATTTGGCGGCTGGATGGTTGCTTTTGGAGTTCGTTTCGGAAGGCGACGGGTGGATTCGTCTTTTTGCGCTTTACAATATATGGATTGCCATGGTGAATTTCATTCCATTTAAGTGGAGAGGAAAGAAATCGGACGGATATTTTGTCATACGGTCGATGATTGATGAATAACAGGCTGGATAAGGATGAGTGATGTAAATGAGTGAGAAAAAAAGGAATTGGTTTCTATTTGTCATACTTTTGGTAATCGGTTTAATTTGGGGAGTTGTTTACTGGTTTTTTGTTGTACTGTGAGTTTATAGTTATTTGACAAATTGGCTGATATAGTCCATAAATATATTATAGTTCACCGAATAAAGGGTGATAATAAACATGAATAGCGATAAGCAGGAGAAAATGCTGTTTTGGCTGATGGTCATAGTCGGTTTCATTTTTCTTCTATCTATCATAAGTAAGTTAATTTCTAATTGAGGGGTAAATATGTTAATTCGCTATAAAAAAAGCTTTGAAAAAATTGCAATGGGATTACTTTCCTTTATGCCGGAAGAAAAAGAAGTAAGAAAACTGCAAAGTACCATTAAAGAATACGAGGAAAATCCTGACTGGCAGCTGTTTCTTTGGAAAGAAGAAGATATCCTCGGTGCTGTCGGTGTCCGTTTCGAAAATGAAATCAACGTTGTCATTCAACATATAACGGTTAATCCTTCCCATCGAAATATGGGCATTGGACGTAAAATGGTTCAGGCAGTCAGGGATACGTATGATCAGCAATACGCTGTTTGTGCCGATGATATGACAGAGCGTTTTCTTGAACGGTGTGAAGAGGAGCAATAAGTTGGACTCCGAGCTCATAGAAAGGCCAGCTCTTTATCGAGCTGGCTTTTCCTGTTTACAGAGTTGTCGTATAATAGGATGAGCAGAGGTAAAGTAGTGGCTATGTAACCGGCCTTGCATCAAACGAAGGCCGGTTTTTCCAGGTTTTTAAAGGATTGCTTATCGATCGCGGGCCATTTGGCTTTTACAGCCAGGCTGCACCTACAATGATTAGAAGAATGAACAATACTACGATCAAAGCGAATCCACCGCCGTAATATGCACCCATAGCTAATGCCTCCTTTAGTAGAAACGTTATTATTTAACTTACAATACTAACTTATGCGCTTTGCTTAATGCTGTATGGGCATATATGCCGTTAAGAGAAAATTTTTAGAGATATGGGGCTGACCAGTGGGTGGTTTTGGCAAGGGAGGGAAAGTGATGAGTATGAAATATGAAGTACATACGGAGGCATTTCAAGGTCCGTTAGATCTCTTGCTGCATTTGATCAATCAGTATGAAATAGATATTTATGACATTCCAGTAGCAGAAATCACTGAGCAGTACATGACGTATATACACACCATGCAACAGCTCGAACTCAATATTGCCAGTGAATACTTGGTGATGGCAGCCACTCTGATTGCAATAAAAAGTCAACTGCTGCTTCCAAATCAGACTATTGAGCCGGAGGACGAGGAGTATGAAGAGGATCCCCGTGAAGATCTGATGCGCAGACTGATCGAATATCGAAAATACAAAGAAGCAGCTGACCAGTTAAAAGAGAGAGAACTGGAAGCCAATAAAATCTATACGAGACCACCGGTGGAATTCGAGGAAGCACCAGCCCAAAAACAGGTTGTTCAGGGAGATGTTTCCATATATGATATGATAGCTGCCATGAATAAAATAATGGAGAGGAAAAAGTGGGAGAAACCTGTTTCGACAAAAATACAACGAACAGAAATACCCATCAAACAGCGGATGGACGAAGTAATGACACAGGTGAAGGAAAGACCTGACGGGATTGCATTTGATGAATTATTTCCCATCCCTTCTCGTTCCCACATTGTGGTTACGTTCATGGCTGTTCTTGAATTGATGAAAGGAAAACAAGTTTATTGCACACAAGAGAAGCATTTTGATGAATTAATGATTTATTATATGAGGTGAACCACGTGGAGTTATCAGAATTCAAAGCAGTAATGGAAGGACTCTTGTTCGCTTCTGGAGATGAGGGGATCAGCCAAAAGCAACTTTCACAAATACTTGGCTTGGATGCAGAAGCAGTCCGACATGTTCTCAATGAATTAAAATACGATTATGAACATGCAGAGCGAGGTATAACGATAATGGAGTCCAATGATGTCCTCCATTTAACGACAAAGCCAGAACATACAGCATATTATCAAAAACTGATGGACACTCCGCAAACTTCCAGGCTTTCCCAAGCAGCGCTGGAAACGTTGGCGATCATTGCATACCAGCAACCAATCACCAGGGCCGAAATCGAAGAAGTGAGAGGGGTCAAGAGTGATCGCCCTGTCCAAACGCTGATGTCGAGGGGGCTGATTGCGGAACAAGGCAGAAAAGAAGGAGTCGGGCGTCCTATTTTATATGGCACTTCTACGGAGTTTCTGACATATTTCGGACTCCGTTCACTTGATGAACTGCCTCCTCTCCCTGAAAATGTAGAACAAGCTGATGTAGAAGGAGAAGCTGATTTGTTTTTTAAAAATTTTCAGGACCAGTTGGAAGAGGAGTAAAATCAGAAAACGTATTTTATCCTTCGTATGGTCTGGACATTAGAACTTAACAGGAGGCTGAATAATGAGCAACGATTCCCTGCATGCTCATGTGAAAAAGGTAAGTGTTTTTCTTGATGATACCTTGAAGGAAATCAGCGGCTATCTCAACAATTGCAAGTTGGAAGATTTGATGAGTGAAGATGGAAGCAGAGCTTCGGGATATTATATGGAGCTGTTGAAGGCACTAAGAAGGCTGGAGGTTTTTTGCGATGAAGCAAAAGATACTGTAAATGGATTGCTCCGGGAAGAACCGATGCGCGAAACAGCAGCTGAAAGGTCATTATATGGCATTCACCATCAATGCATTCTCGGTTTCTTCTCGCCCAAGAATGATGTTTGGTACGAAAACAGCCGGGCCTCTTATTCTGGAAGGCGCAGCATCACCTTTCATCATCAACCGCCATATTCATTTTTGCGTTTGATGGAGCATTTGGAAATGTCGTTTCAGCAAATGCGCGAGGAATTAAGTTATTATGAAACAGCCTATCAAAAAAGAATGTCATAATTGGTGTTTTAAGGAAAATCATCAGCGAAATTGAAAATTGCTGATGATTTTTTCTTTTGCCTCTATTTTGATTGTGTGTTTTTTCAGTCGTGGATGAAGTTCGTCGAAATTCAACGAAGGGTAAATTGGAAGGCTCGTATTCACAGGAAGCGAAGTGAAAAGTTGAAAACATCCTTGCAAGCTGTCATAAAAAGAGCGGTACAAGGAGTCTTTCGAAAGAGTTGATGGCGTAAAAAATAACACCATCACACTTGGCGAGGCCACTGAAAAACTGATGGTCTTTGAAAAGTAGAATTTAAAAAAGCGCTCTGTATGGAATTTAATTTCCATACAGAGCGCTTTTTATCTGTACAAGAAAAAAGAGTGACTTTCTTTTAGAAATCAAAGAAAATCACTTCTTTTTCGTTTACCCTCTGTTGATTCCACGATGAGCGTTCGGTGGTGACGCCTGCGGGAACAGCGCGAACCAAAGATCCACTTGGTCAAGTGATCTTCTTGACCAAGTTAGCTGAGGCTGTGCCCGCGGCAAGCATTCACCGATAAGCGATCCGTGAGAATCAACAACAAACTTTAAAATCTCTTCTAGATTAGAAAGGACTTTTTCAGTGGCCTCCACTTGGCAGGGGGATTTTTTTCTAAGCGATACATCTTAGTGCCCTCTAGGGAATACACATAGGCGGGCTTCTGGCATAGAATATCTGGAGGTGATTTCAATGAACGAAAAAAAGAAAAACTACTTAGACTCTCTGAAAACGTGGGGCAAGCAAGTAGAAGAAAAGATGGAAGGAGCACAAATCGAAGGAAAGGATGCGGAAGAATGGAAGAAACAGCTGACCGACTGGAAATCGTTGCTGAACGGTTTATTGGATGAAAAGGATGAACCTACAGATGAAAAAATCGCGCTCGTGGAACAAAAAAGCGTTAAGCTTTTCGAGCTGATTAAGTATCTGATGGAGAAACCCCGTCAAAGCGAGAAGACAATTCTTCCGGGACAGCACGTCCTTCCCGATCTGCCATACGCATACGATGCGTTGGAACCGTATATTTCCGAGCAAATCATGAGACTGCATCACGATCGACACCACCAATCTTATGTTGATGGATTAAATAAAGCGGAAACAGAGCTTTATACAAAGAAGCCCGATGCTAAATTAATCAAACATTGGATGAGAGAGCAAGCATTCAATGGTTCTGGTCATTTCCTTCATTCCTTGTTTTGGGAAAATATGTCGCCACGTGGCGGTGGCAGGCCCACCGGCGAATTGATGAGTCAAATAGAAAAAGACTTCGGTTCGTTCGCAGCATTCAAATCACTTTTTTCCGCAGCTGCCGAATCGGTCGAAGGAGTAGGCTGGGCTGCACTCGTGTGGGAACCGCGCTCCGGCCGATTGGCGATCCAGACAATTGAAAAGCATCAAATGTTCAGTTTATGGGACGTCATACCGTTACTAGTCCTGGATGTATGGGAGCATGCTTATTATCTTCAATATGAGAATAAGCGTGCAGATTATGTGAAGAATTGGTGGAATATCGTAAATTGGCAATCTGTTTCCCAAAGACTGAAATTGGCAAAACAAGTGGAAGTTCCGCTTGTTTAAGTCTCAAAGCGGAGCTGGAAGTGAGAAATATATCTGTTTTTCATCCCAGTTCCGTTTTTTTCATATTTAAAAGGAACAGTCTTTTATATTAGAGAGGGAGTTTTATACATACGCCTGTCCTTCCTGCATATGATGGTACAAGAGAGTAGGCGGGGAGGTAAGGGGATTGAAGCGAATAGGCATACTCATTTGTTGTGTTGGTTTGATTATGGGAATTTTACCCGAAAGGACGGCTGCAGCTCCGGGAGTATCTGCCGCACATGCGGTTTTGATCGAACAGTCTACAGGAAGAGTGCTGTTTGAAAAGGATGCTCATGAACCGCAACGCATAGCAAGCATCACAAAGATAATGACAGCAATCATAGCGATAGAATCGGGGGAGTTGGAAGAAGAGGCTACGGCCAGCCACCGTGCTGTATATACGGAAGGATCCTCCATTTATTTGGAAGAAGGCGAAAAGATGAAGCTGAAGGATTTGGTATATGGCTTAATGCTTCGATCAGGGAATGATGCCGCAGTTGCCATTGCCGAAAAAGTAGGCGGGAGTCTCGAAGGTTTTGTCCACATGATGAACGAAAAGGCTGCTTGGCTCGGGATGAATGATACGACATTCGAAAATCCTCATGGGCTTGATTCTGAAAATCATCGTTCGAGTGCTTACGATATGGCTTTGTTGATGCGTTATGCTATGGATAATGATATTTTCCGGGAGATAACCGGATCTAAATCATATAAAGCAGAGACGAGGACGTATGCATGGGGGAATAAAAATAAACTGTTGACTCAGTACTACGAGTACTGTACAGGCGGGAAGACAGGTTATACAAAAAAAGCCGGAAGAACGCTTGTTTCAACAGCTGAAAAAAACGGCATGTCCCTTATCATGGTAACCATCAATGATCCAGACGATTGGCGAGACCATATTCGTTTATTTGATTGGGGATTCGAAAAATATCGGATGACAGATTTGCAAGACAGGGGAGCGGAACAATTTAATGTCCGCGGTTCAAACAAAAAGCTGAGTGGATTGTTTCCGGAAACACTGCGTTATCCGCTTACAGCAAAAGAGCAACAGCAAATCACCAGCTCCGTTTATTTTCTCGAAAATGCATCAGCAAGCTCTGAAAAAAAACAAGAGATCATCGGCAAGAAAGTATTCCGTGTCAACGGCTCCTATTTGACAGAAATGAGCATTTTGCATAGCAAGCAAACAGTCAGTCAACAAGGATTTTTACAGCTATTTCGAAAAATGACAGGAGTTTTCTAGGTGGTTAATTATATTTGGGCGGCAATGGCTGTGATTGGAATTGTTTATGCGATGTTCAACGGAACCATGGAAGAAGTCAATGAAGCGTTATTCGAGAGTGCTGATGACGCAGTCATGTTGTCTATTGGTTTGATAAGTGTCCTTGTATTCTGGCTGGGACTAATGAAAGTAGCTGAAGAAGCGGGACTTCTCAACATGCTGGCCAGACTTTTCAAGCCCTTTGTCACAAGATTATTCCCGGATATTCCCAAAGACCATCCGGCAATGGGGTACATTTTATCGAATTTCACCGCAAATTTATTCGGATTAGGCAATGCCGCAACCCCGATGGGAATAAAAGCGATGGAGCAAATGAAGCAGCTTAGCAAAACGGATGAAGCAAGCCGATCGATGATTACTTTTCTGGCAATCAACACCTCTAGTTTGACGCTGATCCCGGCCACGGTTATTGCCATCCGCATGAAGTATGATTCGGCTGCACCTACAGAGATAGTAGGGACAACGATAATCGCTACGTTGATTTCATCGGCAGCTGCCATCATGATAGACAGACTATTTTATTACAGAAGGGTGAGAAAGCAGAAAAGATGAGTTTCATTTCGACAATCAGCAGCTGGATGATTCCGCTCATCATATTAATTGTGCTGATATCCGCTTCCTGGAAGAGGCTTCCTTCTTACGAGCTGTTCGTGGAAGGGGGGAAGGAAGGGATTCAGATGGCCATGTCTTTGTTGCCCTTTTTGCTGGGGATGATGGTATCCATTGCGATATTGCGCGGTTCTGGAGCTTTGGACGCCTTTATTTCCATGATATCCCCGCTATTGCAAGCCTTTGGAGTACCGCCTGATATTGTCCCTTTGTCGATCATACGGCCGATCTCCGGCACGGCGGCGCTC
Organism: Sediminibacillus sp. JSM 1682029; assembly: GCF_041366435.1. NCBI lineage: Bacteria > Bacillati > Bacillota > Bacilli > Caryophanales > Bacillaceae > Sediminibacillus > Sediminibacillus sp. JSM 1682029. The sequence continues at coordinate 19,987 of NZ_JBEWYY010000002.1, read as the reverse complement.
GGAATGACCACAGAACTGATTGATACACACGGCCCGGATTCATTTATCGGACGACTGGCTTCCACCATGCAAGGTAGTACGGACACCACCTTGTATATTATTACGGTTTATTTCGGGGCTGTCGGAATCCGCCGGATGGGAGATGCTTTAAAAGTTGGACTGTTGGCAGACCTAATTGGTATAATAGCTTCAATCGTGATTGTAACGATTGTATTCGCAGGTTAAGCGTTGACTTTCTAGTTAACGCTCTTCTTATTGTCCAAAAGGGACCAGTAAAAGATTTAAAAAATACAAGAAAATTTGGTGATAAAATGGCTAATGAACAGGAAAGGCTGCAAAAGGTGATTGCACAAAGCGGAATCACTTCCCGGCGGAAAGCGGAAAAACTAATCGAAGAAGGGAAAGTGAAGGTTAACGGACAGGTGGTGACCACGCTGGGTACAAAAGTTTCTTCCGAGGACAAAGTCGAAGTGAACGGGATACCCCTGGAGAAAGAAGAACCCGTTTATTATCTTCTCTATAAACCGCGTGGGGTTATTTCCAGCGTACAAGATGATAAAAACCGAAAAGTCGTAACGGATTACCTGCCTGAGATCGACCAACGAGTGTTCCCGATAGGAAGACTCGACTACGATACTTCCGGTTTGCTGCTTTTGACCAATGACGGCGACTTTGCCAATCTTCTCATGCATCCGAAACATAAAATAGACAAGGTTTATGTTGCCAAGACAAAGGGGATACCTGATAAAGAAGCTTTACGGCAAATGAAAAAAGGGGTCGTGTCAGATGGTGAACGATTAAGGGCGTCATATGCAAAAATATTGTCGACGGATGCAAAGAAAAATACCGCGATCATAAAAATTGTTTTGCATGCGGGGAAAAACCGACACATTCGCCGAATGATGGAAGCCTTGCATTATCCGGTTGATAAATTAAAACGGGAGGAGTATGCTTTTTTGAATTTGCACGGTTTGAATGCAGGTGAATGCCGGGAGCTGACCCCGCATGAAGTAAAGAAGCTGCGTACGCTCGCAGAAGAAAATGTTAAATAATGTTCAAATATTGCGCTTGCTTTTAATGATATAATGGCGTAGGGAGTGAGCATGTTGAGTAAAGTAGAAGAAGCAAAAAAACAAAAACAAAGAAAGAAGAATCTGCGTCTTCTTTTCCGTTCGAGCATCCTGCTAGTTTTGCTGGCTGCGGTGGTATTTGCGTTGGTGTCTAATTTTACAAAGGATAAAACAGTGATTGGCGTGGGGACCGAGGCACCCAATTTTAAATTGGAACGCCTCAACGGAGAAGGCGGAGAAGTATCCCTAGATGATTTGAAAGGCAAAGGGGTCATGCTTAATTTCTGGGCCACTTACTGCGGACCATGTAAGGAAGAAATGCCGTATATGGAAAGCCTTTATCCTGAATACAAAGAAAAAGGTGTAGAAATCTTAGCTGTCAGTATGGATTCGAACGATTTAGTCGTGAACCGATTCGTCGATAAGTATGAGCTTAGCTTTCCGATTGTCCGAGATAATGGAGGACAAGTATTGGAATTATATGATGTCGGCGAGCTTCCTTCCACTTTGTTTATCAACGCAGATGGCGAAGTCGTGGAAAAAGTATCGGGCGAATTGACACTTGATCGGTTGGAGGGGTACTTGAAAAAAATCGAACCTCAATAACAACAGCGGAAAATTGTGAGGGATAGGAATGAAACGAATTACTTGTGAATCTTGCGGTCACGTCAATCCGGAAGGTACTGTGTTGTGTGAAGCTTGCGGAAAGCCGATTGAAAAAAATCAACACATCGATGGCAATAAACCCGGAAAACTATTGAACATGCGGTACGAGGGCAGCGCAAGAAGGTCGCAAACCTACAATAAGTCGGTGATCGATAAGATTTGGAATTTCTTTTCATCGGTGAAGGTAGGTGTGACGCTAATCGTCATAACCTTGATTGCTTCTGCGGTCGGAACGATTTTTCCTCAGGAAATGTACATACCGCCGAACGTGGATCCGGCACAGCATTATGCCGACCAGTATGGAATACTTGGCAAGATTTATTATCAACTTGGTTTGCATAACTTATACAGCTCCTGGTGGTATATGATCTTAATTGCGATGATCGGTACATCCATCATCATTGCCAGCATTGATCGTTATGTTCCACTACGGAGAGCGTTGAAAATGCAGAAGCCGAAGCGGCATAAAGCATTTTTGCAGAAACAGCGATTGTTCAGCGAGTCGGAGAATATATCCGCTGAGGATGTGGAGCATGTAAAAAACCGACTGAAAAAGCAACGGTACAAAATCACGGAACAAGACGGTCATATACTCGCTGAAAAAGGCCGTTTTTCCAGATGGGGACCGTACGTCAACCATATTGGTTTGATTGTATTTTTGTTGGGGGCGCTGATGCGGTTCATTCCGTTCATGTACATAGACGATTATGTTTGGGTACGGGAAGGGGAAACAGCCGTAGTACCAGATACTGACCAACAGTATTATGTGAAAAACAAAGATTTCATCATGGAAACATACGATGAAAACGATGAACGTTACCAGGAAGCCATTCAAAAACAAGGCGGTGCTGTACCTAGTAATTACCAGACAGATGCAGTCATTTATAAAGCTTCTGGAGAAGCTGTAACAGGAGAAGACCCAGAGTTAGAGAAGGTGAAGGAAGGCAGTATCCAAGTGAACAGACCGTTGAAGTTCGACGGATATGCTCTTTATCAATCGAGTTATCAGCTTGATGAGTTTGAATCCATGACATTTAAAATCCATGAAACTGACGATGAATCAGAAGAGGCGCTAGCCAGCTTCACGGTCAATTTGATGGATCCAGAATATGAGTATGAGCTTGATAACGGATTCCGGGTGGTCATTGACCAATACTTCCCTGAATATTACATGGATGATGGAACACCTGCATCCCAATCCAAGTATCCGCGAAATCCGGCCTTTGTTTTCTTCGTTTACCCTCCGGGGGAAGAGACACCTGAAGTAAGTTTTGCGGGGATCGGCAGAAATGTCGATGCATCAGGAGAAAACGACTATAAGGTAGGATTGCAGAATTTCGAAGTCCGAGACGTAACAGGACTGACACTGAAGCGAGATTACACCCTTCCTATCATCGCGCTTGGAGGTCTGATTTTCATGATTGGTGTCATCCAGGGTATGTACTGGCAGCACCGTAGAGTTTGGATCCATCCAAGCGATTCGGGAGTGATGCTTGCTGCCCATACAAACAAAAACTGGTATGGTATCAAGCGGGAAATCGAGAAAGCGATTGATGGAACCGGTGTTAATATGGTAGAGGATCAACAGGAAATCAAGCAATAACCCCGTTTGTTAACAAACGGCGGAAGGAGGAGAACGATGGGAGATTTGACTCAGGTAAGCAGTACGCTTCTATATATTGCGTTCGTATTATATTTAGTGGCGACGTTCGTTTTTGGTGGTACGATTCGCGACAAACGGACAGATAAAGGCAATGGAACGTTAGGGAAAGTCGCCATAACTATCACCATTATCGGTTTTTTGACCCAAGTAGGCTATTTTATCACCAGGTGGATTGCAAGTCAGCACGCACCGGTAAGTAATCTGTTTGAGTTCACGACCTTTTTCGGCATGATGCTCGTTTTTGCTTTTATCATTATCTATTTTATTTACCGATTGAATCTGCTTGGGCTATTCACGTTACCTGTCGCTTTATTGATCATCGCCTATGCAAGCATGTTTCCGCGGGAAATCTCTCCGCTTATTCCTTCGCTGAAGAGTCATTGGTTGTACATACATGTAACAACAGCGGCAACCGGGGAAGCGATTTTGGCGGTGAGCTTTGCAGCGGGACTGATTTATTTAATAAGGCAAGTCGACCAAACCCAGCGCAGTAATCGGACGACCTGGCTGGAAGTAGTCATGTATGCGGTCTTTTCCACATTGGGTTTTGTGATCATTTCTTCCTTGTTCAGTGCATTTGACTACAGTGCAGAGTTCCAATTTCCGGTCGAGGGAGAAGAGATGACTGTGGAATATCAGCTGCCTGCCATCACGGGCCCGAATGACGGAGAGTTGCTGTCAGAAGGGGTAATGCAGCCATGGTTCGAAGCACCTGGTTGGATGCATGGCGAAAATGCTGCAAGGAAATTTAATACATTGATCTGGTCGGTCCTGACTGGAGCAGTTTTATATTTATTGGCCAGATTGATTTTAAGAAAACGGATTGCGGCCGCTATTCAACCATTATTGAAACGGGCAAATCCGGACTTGGTGGATGAAATTTCTTATCGAGCAGTGGCAATCGGTTTTCCGGTATTTACACTGGGGGCTTTGATTTTTGCCATGATCTGGGCTCAACAGGCGTGGGATCGCTTCTGGGGCTGGGATCCCAAAGAGGTTTGGGCCTTGATCACATGGTTTTTCTATGCAGCTTTTCTGCATTTGCGCTTATCCCGCGGCTGGCATGGTGAAAAATCTGCTTGGCTGGCAGTAGGAGGGTTCGCGATTATCATGTTTAATCTGGTTGCTGTCAACTTGATTATCGCCGGACTTCACTCCTATGCATAATCGCGGTATGATAAAAGCTAGAATATAAATGAGGGGCGGATTGCATGGCCAGTAATGAAAAAATTTTAGTAGTAGAAGATGAAGAGAGAATTCGTCGGCTTATCCGGATGTATCTGGAAAGAGAAGATTACCTGGTGGAAGAAGCGGAAGATGGCGAATTCGGTCTGCAGCTGGCACTCGAAAATGACTATGACTTGATTTTGCTGGACATCATGCTTCCGGGAAAAGACGGAATCGAGGTTTGCAAAGATATAAGAGAGCAGAAGGATACCCCGATCATCATGCTCACTGCAAAAGGTGAGGAAGCAAACCGGGTCCAGGGTTTTGAAGTTGGGACAGATGATTATATTGTAAAACCATTCAGTCCTCGTGAGGTCGTATTACGGGTGAAGGCTTTATTGCGACGGTCTGCTTCCAAGACTTTTTCAGCCGAAGAGCATACGACCAGAGATTTGATCGAATTTCCTCATTTGCTCATCGACAACGATGCACACCGCGTCAAAGCGGATGGGAAAGAGGTAAGCTTAACCCCGAAAGAATATGAGCTGCTGTATTTTCTGGCCAGATCGCCAGACAAAGTTTTTGATCGGGAGCAGCTATTGAAAGAAGTTTGGAAGTACGAATTCTTTGGTGATTTACGCACTGTCGATACTCATGTGAAGCGGCTGCGGGAAAAATTAAACAAAATTTCAGCAGAGGCCGCGAAAATGATCGTTACCGTTTGGGGTGTCGGTTACAAGTTCGAGGTCGAGGGCGACTGATGTTCTGGCGAAGCGTGGTTTTCAAGCTATGGTTTACTATCCTTTTGCTTGTCTCCTTTGTTCTATTGATCCTGACTATCTTGTTACTGGAGTTTTTCCAGAACTATAACGCAGATCAAGCGGAGCAAAACTTGATGCAAACAGCAACGAAAGTCTCTGTCATGGTAGAACAATATGATGACAGGGGCTTGATTTATGAAACAACGGAACGCGTGAAAGACCCTTCGAGCAAAATTGCACTCGTTTTTGGTGAAGATGATTTTTGGCTTTCCGAAAATAATGAAGGCAGTCTGCCGGACATTTCCTATGACTGGCTTATGTCCGAAAAGGATTTATCGTCGGTTATCGATGATAATGAAGAGGTAAAGAAACAAGTGATTTTGCCGGGTACCGAAAATAAAGTGATCATAGTCGGCACGAAGCTGCCAAACCAAAAAGGCGCTGTTTTTGTCTATCAATCACTCAATGTATTGAAAGAGACATCCAGGCATACTACCCGGATTATTTGGCTTGCTGCAGGGGTTGCACTGATTCTTACAACCATTTTTGCTTTCTTTCTTTCTTCCCGGATCACCTCTCCTTTGATTAAAATGCGCGAAGGTGCTTTTGAGTTGGCTAAAGGGGAATTCAATACGAAAGTTCCTATCCTGACTCATGATGAAATTGGAGAACTTGCCATGGCATTCAACAGGATGGGGAGACAGCTCAAATTTCATATCAATGCTTTGAGGCAGGAAAAAGAACAAATATCGAGTATATTAAGCTCTATGGCGGATGGCGTCTTGACGCTCAACCGGAAAGGAAACATCATGGTTTCCAATCCCCCCGCCGAAAAGTTTCTCAAAGACTGGCATTATGAAAATGATTCTTCTGAAGAGGAAGTGAACTTGCCAACGGAATTAATGGATACGTTGGATACCGTTGTTGCTACTGAGAAGGAAGTCATGAAGGAAATCTCGATCCAGGGAAGAAACTGGGCGATGATCATGACGCCTTTATACGATCAGGCCTATGTCAGAGGAGCAGTAGCAGTTTTTCGTGACGTGACGGATGAGAGACGTCTGGACAAATTAAGGAAAGATTTTATTGCCAATGTGTCCCACGAACTGCGAACACCGATTTCCCTTTTACAAGGTTACAGTGAAGCAATTGTTGACAATATAGCGGAAAGCAAGGAAGAAAAAAATGAACTCGCAGGGATCATTCATGAAGAATCGCTGCGAATCGGCAGACTTGTAAATGAATTGCTTGATTTGGCGAGAATGGAATCCGGCCATATCCAATTGGAATTGGAGAGAGTGGATATGGCCCCGTTTTTAGGCCGGATCATCAAAAAGTTCAGCGGCATGGCACAAGAAAAAGCAGTTTCGTTATCACTTGAAAATAATCTTCACGTTAAACAGCTTACGTTCGATCCGGACAAAATTGAACAAGTTTTTACGAACCTAATCGACAATGCGATCAAGCATTCTTTTTCGGGTGGAAAAGTCAGAATTATTCTAGTTGAAGATGAAAAAGAAGTGGTCTGCTCAATCAAGGATGAGGGTGCTGGTATTCCAGCCGATGATTTGCCCTTTGTATTTGAACGGTTTTATAAAGCAGACAAATCCAGGAAGAGGGAGAACAGCAAGACGGGGACCGGTTTAGGCCTTGCGATTGCAAAAAACATCATGCAGGCGCACCAAGGCTCGTTGACAGTCCAAAGCAAAGTGGAAGAAGGAACGACCTTCACCTTCCGGCTTCCGAAAAACATCGAATAATCGTTGAACTTGAGGAATAATCTTGTTCCTTATGTAACATTGCAGCTTCCTAATTATAGGTAACTGTGATAGAATTATTGCTGGAAATTAAATAGAATACTGCGGTGCTTTCCAGGCGGGTTTTCCCGTCTGGCGGGCTGAAAAGGGAATCTGGTGAAACACCAGAGCTGTCCTCGCAACTGTAAGTGCGTACGAAATGGATGAACCACTGTGAGTTTTTATCATGGGAAGGTTCCAAAGTAGGAAGATGCACGAGCCAGTAGACCTGCCGCCGTTGCCTGTTTCAAACCTTCGGGGATTGAGTGTTTGAGGCTGCCGGTGAGTGGTTTGCCATCCATGTAAGCTGGTTTGTCTCTTTAGCTTATCTTCTCAGAAGATAAGCTTTTATTAGTATACATAACTAGCACTTGCCTGTCCCTGAAAATTATCATTGGGAGGTTGGAGTAAATGAAGAAGTTTTTATTTTCGTTATTCAGTTTGTTGTTTGCCGCTGGTATCGTGACCGGCTGTGCTGATCAGGAGCAGGATACGTCAAACAATGATACGGCGAAAACGGAACAATCCGGCGATTCTGAAAGCCAAGAGACGGTGATGGTCACCATTTCAGAGGATGAAGGAGACAACGTCATCGCTGAAAAAGAAGTGGAAATCGAAGAAGGAGCCATTTTGCTTGATGTGATGAAAGAAAACTTCGAAGTAGAGGAAGCGGATGGCTTTATAACTTCGATTGAGGGTGTGAGCCAAAACGAAGAGAAAGGGAAATACTGGATGTACACCGTCAATGGAGAAATGGCTGAAGTCGGGGCTAACGAGTACGAATTAAGCCCGGAAGATGAAGTCACGTTCGATTTGCACGCCATGGAATGATCTGAGTGAATACGTATAAGCTTACTTTGATTGCAGTTCTCGCAGCACTTGCAGTCGTGGGAAGGTACACCTTTCAGTTTCTTCCCAATGTGCAGCCGGTTACTGTTCTGATTATTATTTGCGGATTCTTTTTAGGACCTGTATCCGGGATTTTGCTTGCTGGACTGACAACTTATCTTTCCAATTTGTTTCTCGGTATGGGGCTTTGGACTGTTTGGCAGATAGTTGGCTGGGCATTAATCGGATTGATGAGCGGACTGATCGGGAAGTACTGGAGAGCCGTCCCCCTGCCGGTGATGGTTGTTTTTGCCGTCATTTGTGGTTACCTTTACGGATTGATTGTTTCCCTGGCAACCTTCTCAGTGGCGGGAAACTTTCTTTCTTATTACCTTTTAGGTTTACCGTTCGATACGTATCATGCAGTAGGAAACGGGATATTTATGGCAATTCTGTTCCCGGTGTTCTCCAGGGTTTTCAGACGATATCTACGTAATTCAGAATATGGAAAAATACCAGCTAGTAAATAGCTGGTATTTTTTTGGGCTTACCTCTAAAAGAAAGCAATGAATAACGTTATAATAGAAGCGATTGACAAAAAAGTTCATTCATTGTAACCTTTTTGCTTCGCACTCCGACAATATAGTGAACGGGGGATCTGGCATGAAAGCCGTTTTTCAGGATTTGTATAAAAAATATCACCAGGATTTATACCAATTTTTAATATATATGACAAAGGATAAAGAACAGGCAGAAGACCTCGTTCAGGAAGTGTATATTAAAGTATTGAAATCTTATCACACTTTCAAGGGTGAAAGCAGCGAAAAAACATGGCTTTTTTCCATAGCCAGGCACGTGGCAATCGACTACTTCCGAAAACAGTCGAATAAACGGAAGCGGATTCTGGATTTTTTTGACTGGGGGGAGCGGGGAGAGCAATTGGAAGACCAATCGATACTTCCTGAAGAAATTGCCGAGCAAAATGAAGAAGTGAGACAAATTTACCACTGTCTCGATAAATGCAGTTTGGATCAAAAAAGTGTCATTATTTTACGATATATACAGTCATTTTCTTTAAAGGAAACAGCAGAAACGCTTGGTTGGAGTATCAGCAAAGTGAAGACGACGCAACATCGGGCCATCAAGGCGTTGAGGCAGCTTCTGCAGCAGGAATATGGAGAGGAGGGAAATATCCAGTGAAAAGAGGATGGAATAATCAACGTGTAGAAGAAAACTTAAGAAAATTGCCTGCTATCAATGATAAGCGGCCGGAAGATCAATTGTATCAAAAGGTTGTGGAAGGCTTACAAGAAGAAACAGACAGAAAAAACAAAAGATCCTGGAAGTCATGGTTGATTCCCTCCTTAGCTACCTTGGCTGTCCTTGTATTGATTGCTGTAATAAGCCAAAGCGCCTTGCGTATGGATCATTTTTCTTCTCAGGAAGACAGTGCCGATACGTACTCTGATGAATCGTCTGTTAACAATGATCAATCGAAAGTGATGGAAGAGAAATCGCAATCCGGTTCCAGTCTTCCTGCTGATCAATCCGAGTCTGCAGATGAGGAAGCGAAGTTGACTATAGCAGAAGAACCAGTCAGCAAAGCCGTTTATACCGGTAATGAAAAGTCCACTGTATTAGATGTCTCCGTACCTATTGAAGGAACCGGCTATTTAGTTCCGCTGGCTTACCAAACGGAAAATACTAGCGAAAGTATCGAAAGCACATTAAATCGCTTGGATGATTTGCTTGACTCTGAAGTTGCCGGACTACCGGCGAACCTTTTGCAGGGCGTTACCTTTGAGGTTGACAAAAGCAACGGGACGGCGATTGTCCATTTTCCTGCTGAATATGCGTTTGAAGACAAAGCGTTTACCGGGAACGTGGGAACAGTATTATCCAGATTATTCTTGCCGTTAAATATCAATCAGGTCAAACTCCAGGAAAATGGAAAGCAAGGTATTCCAGTTGCGACAAAAGGGGAAGTTATCGAAAGTGTTCCATTAAAAGAGCCGGGCAACTATGTTTATAAGGTGTATCAACAGCAAGAAGACACTCCTGCCTTCTTAGCGGCTGTTCCAGTGGCGATTGATCATGACATTGAAGCGGCGTTCTATGAAATGCGAAAAGAAGAACCTGATTATGATTTGAAAGCTTCTATACCTGCAGATGTTGCGTTTCGGGTGCAAAAATACGATAAGCATGTTTCGGTGGATCTTTCGGGCCCTGTGGCAAATGATCAAAAGACGCTGGATATGCTGGAAGCAATGATGATGACTGCGAAGAGTTTCGGCTACACTAAAATTGAGTTCAATATGGCTGAAAACAGAATAGGCCCTTATGACAATCTGGAAGAGCCGATAGAAGTTCCCGACGGGATCAATGGGCAATAACCAGTTACTGCTTCTACCTTAATCATCTAGTTCGATGTATTCACATCATTCCTAAAATGATCAGGTTACTGTTACAGCCCTTACTCTATTGTCTTTATTCAACACTGTGCAGTAACTGTAATGGCAAGTTAAAGTTCCGTTGCCTTTACAAAAAGCGAGTGTTAAGCCCCGCTTCGGTAGCATACTACGCTTTCCGCGGGCACGGCTTAAGCCAACTTGGTAAAGAAAACCGCTTTACCAAGTGGATCTTCAGCTCGTGCTGTTCCCGCAGGAGTCTGCGTATGCTACCTGCGCTAAGAAGCATGCCGGCTATCGCCTAGAGACTTTTTCTTTGAGAACCTTTATCAGGAATGTGTACTTCTTTTCATATATAGACAGTTGGAGTTCCGTCTTTTCACCTGTTCTTGGACTTTCTGCTTGTTTTCCCAGCTGTGTCTTTTGATGAAACAGTGTATGTAGGTACCATGAATAAAATAGTCTGGTTTACGTGTTTTAAACAGAAAGCTGTTCCTAGCGAAGAAAATACCCGGAGACTCCCGCGGGAGGAAAGGCCTCGGTGAGATCCCGCAGAGCGTCAGCTCGAGGAAGCTACCAGCCGCCCGCGGAAAGCGCAGGGTATTTTCGCAGCGTGGAACTCCACCTCAACAAAAGTAGGAAGTAAGGAAGACGCATTCAAACTATGTCTCAGTTTATATCTTATATGGACGATGCATTAAAATGATATTTCTCGAATGTTATTTAAAAGAAGCTGCCCTTCGGTCAATTATGCCGATGGACAGCTTCTTTGTTTCATGTTTACTTTTGGTCTTTATACCTTGCAAGACAATCGTCAATAAGTTTATTGGCGGCCTCTACGCCTTCCCATTCACCGATTTCAGTCTTTTTGTTTTGCAGATCCTTGTAGGTTTTAAAGAAGTGGGAAATTTCGTCCAGTTTGTGGGACGGAACATCTTCCAGGCTGTACACATCTTTAAAACGAGGATCTTCAACAGGCACCGCCAGCAGTTTCTGATCTTCTTCACCGCTGTCAATCATATTTAAAAAGCCTATCACGCGGGATTCGATGACACAACCAGGGAACGTCGGGTTGGTCACGAGCACCAGTGCGTCCAGTGGATCACCGTCTAATGCTAATGTTTCATCAATATAACCGTATTCAGCAGGATAAAATTGAGGAGAAAAAAGCACTCTGTCCAGCTTGAATACCCCTTTTTCCTTATCGTATTCGTATTTGTTCTGATTACCGGTCGGAATTTCGACAAATACATCAATCACTTTATTATCTGCCATCGATATTGCCTCCTTATTTGCTTGGCAAGAGTGGTTAGAGCCTTCGCCTGCCAGCTTTATTCGTTAAAAACAAATATGTAATCCACTTTCGGTAACATATTATATCAATTTTTAATAAGGAAAGAAAGCAGAGAACATGTTAGAATGTAAAAGAAACGTATAAAATCCTTACATATGAAAAAATCAGCAACAGGACGGTAAAAAGAAATGAACAAAACAATACTCAGTAACCAAATTTCCAGTAAGATCAAGTTAATTAGAGTGGAAAGAAATTATACCCAAGATAAAATGGCTGCGATTTTGGGAATCTCCAAGAAAACCCTTGTGCAAATCGAAAAGGGGAGGACGGTTGCCAACTGGACTACAACCACAGCAATTTGTGCCCTGTTTCGTAACAGTGAAGTTATTCGCAACATGCTTGGCGGGGATGTTCTGGAAGTAATCGAAACAATCGCCCACACCTCCATAGAAGAGCCGCACGGCATACTTACAGAGGACAAGGTTTGGTGGAACAATCTCTCAGAGCGCAACGGCTATGTCCTTCAACAGAATGTTATCAGCCAACACTACCGTATTGTGGATCCAGACAAACAACGGTGGTATAGTTCGACAGATAAAGAGGCAGCGTTGGCCAAGTTCGGCCAAGTAAACGAGTTGGTGACCAGTGAATAGTCAACTTTGAAGTGAAAATGGAAAAACAAAAGAGATGGCCATGAAGGCATCTCTTTTTGGGGATGTTATTGAAATTTATCCGGATTTCCGTCGAATGGCTGTTCTGCTATCTTGATAGATTCAGTAGGACACCCTTCGAATGCATCTTCCAGGTCATCTTCAAGTTGTGCGGAAACAGGCGTGCTACCCCGATTGTTATCCAGGCGGGAAAAAGCGATTCCTTCCTCATCATAGTAAAATATATCAGGGGCTGCCGCTCCGCAAGCGCCACAAGCGATGCAGGTTTCCGGGTCGACTATTGTAAACTTCGCCATGATAGTGTCCTCCTTAGGCTTTGCACTTTGCAAACCCACAAAATCACTATTCTCTATTGTAAAACGGTTTCCAATTCTCTGCAAATGGTAAGTCAAAGTAAAGGGAAGGGAATATCGCCATGATTACGATTATCATACTAGACAGTCTATCAAAGTTAAAACAGGAGCGCACTAGTGCAGCGGTTTATCACTTGCTGGTCGGAAAGCGATCTTCGCAAACACTGCAGGACGCCCACATATATCACCTGACCGGCTACTTCGGTATTGCAAAAGGAATGGACAAGCATGCGTTTGATCAAAAAGTCGAAAACCTGGTGAGCAAGCATTACTTGGCTTATAGAGGCGATAAAGCGTTTGTGACAGAAAAGGGGATGTCTTTTCTTAAAAATAATGAAAATCACGGGTTTTTGCTTCATTATAATGGTCTAGTTTATGACAGGGCCGCAGACCTTTTCTATGAAAGGCTCTCCTTGTTTATTCAAACTGCGGCAAACATTAAACGCGGCAATCATCGCTTCATTCCTGTCAGCGATAATCAGGAAGTATTGCTTTGGATGAAAAAATATTACGCTGCAGCACGACACCGTCTTCAAGAGTTGCTGGATCAGTTGTATGGTGAAATGCTACCTTTCTTGAAAAGGCTGCCTGAACAGCACGCTGATATTTTTGTGAAAAGATTAAGCGGGTACTCCCATTTCGGAATGAGCAAGGTCCAATTAGCGGCATTCTATGATATGGATAAGTATGATTTTACCGTATTATATCAGTTGATTTTACACCGGATGCTAAATTATATCATTTATGATAGCACTCCCACTCCAACTCTCGCCACCTTTTCGAGCGGCTTGGTAAAAAAAGTGTTTCTGACGGATTCGGCAAGAAAAACGGACGACCTGCTCAAACAGGGAAGAAATGTCGAAGAAATATGCAAGATAAGAAGGCTGAAAGAAAGTACAGTACACGATCACCTGATTGAAATAGCGTATGCTCAGCCGGATTTCCCGTTAAATAACTATGTATCGCCTGATGCAGTCAGGGAAATAGGTGAACAAATCGAGCGACTGAAATCGAGGAAGCTAAAGCAGATCAAGCAGGCGTTGGATGACCGATACAGTTACTTGCAGATACGTTTGGTAATGGCAGTCTACCGGGCAGGCTGGCGAAAAGGGGTGGAACAATGACGGATAATTTGAATAAAGCGTTGGAAAAGTATTTCGGCCATCAATCTTTCCGGGAAGGGCAGCGGGAAATAATCGAAGACGTTTTGCAGGGAAAGGATGTGCTTGGCATTTTGCCGACTGGTTCTGGAAAATCGGTCTGTTATCAGCTTCCTGCCAGGCTTATGTCTGGAGCGGTACTTGTTATTTCTCCCTTGATCTCTTTGATGATGGATCAAGAAAAGCAATTGGCTGCTTCCGGATATAAAGATGTCATTGCATTCAACAGTTTTTTGAGTGTGCAAAAAAAACAGGATGCTTTTCGCAATTTAGCAGCTTATAAACTGATTTATGCCTCGCCGGAAATGCTGCAAAGGAAAGGGTTTGTCAAAAAGCTGTCCGAATTGCGGATATCCTTGTTTGTGGTGGACGAAGCACATTGCATATCTCAATGGGGGCATGAATTCCGTCCGGACTATTTAAAATTGCATCATATAATAGAAACATTGCAACACCCTCCTGTCCTCGCGTTGAGCGCTACAGCGACGCCGGAAGTACAGAAGGATATTTCTTTTCAGCTACGCAAGCCGGCTATGGCCAGACATATTTATCCGATGGACAGGGAAAACATTACATTTCAAGTCGATGAACTGGAAACCCCTTCAGAAAAAATCAAGCGGATTTCAAACGTCTTAAAAGCGCATCCAGTACCAACAATGATTTACTTTTCGAGCCGAAACTGGACGGAAAAGGCTGCTGCCGAGCTGTCTGCTGCATTGCCGGACATGAATGTGGCTTTTTACCATGGCGGAATGGAACAGTCTGACCGTATACTGATTCAGCAGCAATTTATGAATGATCAACTCGACGTAATATGTTGTACGAGTGCTTTTGGCATGGGAATCGACAAACAAAATATCAGGTTGGTGATCCATTTTCACTTGCCACCGCAAATCGAGTCGTTCATCCAGGAGGTGGGCAGAGCGGGAAGGGACGGTTTGTCGAGTGTCAGCCTTGTCTTGTTGTCACCGAATGATGATTTGCTTCCAAGAAAGCTGATCCAATCAGAGTTACCCGACAGGGAAGAAATCGCCCGGGTCATCCGTTATATGAAATCAAGGGTCCAGCAAGGGGTTTTTCGTTTACCAGAACAAGACATGCTTCTGGAAAGTTTGCAGATTAGTGAAACAAAATGGCGGTTCCTGCGCTATCATTTTGAAAATCATGGTATGATGGACAATGATCGGATAGTTTCTTCTTTTGATTGGGAAACCATACAGGAAAAAATCAGCCGAGTTGCTGCAGAAAGGACAAAATACAAGCTTGCCAAAGTCAATGAATTGCTATGGTGGGCTGTACAAACTGAATGCAGAAGGAAGGCATTGTTTGCTCCGTTCCAGGACACAACCAAGGAGCCATCCTATCATTGCTGTGATAGATGCGGTTTCAAGTTTTCTGAATGGGCGCCTGTCACAAAAGCTACAAGAAAATCCGAATCATATAATTGGAAACAGGCATTAAAACAGATAATGCTTCAAGGGGATAGTGATGAAGAGATTAAGTCAGGCTGAAGCTGTGCAACAGCTTTCCAGCAGCCAATTGAAGAAACAATTATACCTTTCACAGATGCTTTTTTTACTACTTGCTATCGGGTTGAGCTTATGGCTATTTCCTTCTCCTCACCAGTGGCTTGAATTAGCGGAGTGGAATGTCGGGGACATCGTTTTTTATGGTTTGGTTCCTGGTCTGATTATCGTGTTGATAGATTTTATGTTAATGAGGTTGCTGCCGGAGCAGGCGTTTGATGATGGCGGACTAAATGAGAAGCTGTTCGCCAACAGAAGTGTAAGTGAATTGTTTGTGATTGCTCTGGTTGTTGCCGTATCCGAGGAAGTTCTCTTCCGTGGCGTTCTGCAGACAGAATTGGGTTATTGGACCGCCAGTATCATTTTTGCACTTGTTCATGTCCGGTATTTAACGAAGCCTGTATTGCTGTTGTCCATCGTGATGATCAGCTTTTACTTTGGCTGGTTATACGAAGTAACCGGCAATCTATTGGCCACAATTACCGCTCATTTTGTTGTGGACTTTATACTGGGAATGTTGATTGGGAGAGCCAGCATCAGGAAAGGGGGTATGAAGGATGACAGAGGAGATCAACAAGGATCAAGCCAGGCAGCTTCGGAACATGGTAAATGAGTTGGACAAAGATAAGGAAATGAGCACAACCGACAATCTAGAACAGGAAGAAGTCAATGTATTGAATTTACCACCCCGCAAGGAAGTCCATCAAAACAAAAAAACAAAAGTGAAGTGGAAGGTAAGTCTGTCGTTGATCCGGTTGCTTGTTATTCTTTTTATCCTCATTATCGCTGTGATAGTGTCCTTGCAACTTTGGGGAGGCGACCAATTGTTCCATTTAGACGGCGGACAGGGTCTTGATAACATTTTGCCAGGCTGGGAGCAGGTAAATATAAAAACGAACGGAAATTGATGAAGAGCCGGGCAGGTGCCTGGCTCTTCAATTTTTATCAGTGTGGAATTGGAGAGGGAATAGAATCAGAAGTAAACTTTCTTCCCTCTTTCTTCTTTTAATATTTCAGCAGCTTCACGGAACCGCTGGGAATGGACGACTTCCCTCTCCCGCAGGTATTTCAATCCATCATTCAATTCCGGGTCGTCAGACATATTGATGATCCATTGATAGGTCGCTCTAGCCTTTTCTTCTGCGGCAATATCCTCATAAATATCGGCGATCGGATCGCCTTTGGCTTGTATGTAGGATGCAGTCCAGGGGGTGCCCGATGCATTTTCATAAAACAGGGCATTGTCGTGGTTGACGTAGTGGGCTCCTAAGCCGGCTTCTTTCATTTGTTCTGGTGTAGCATCTTTTGTCAATTTATACACCATGGTTGCAATCATTTCCAAATGAGCGAATTCTTCGGTCCCGATATCGGTGAGCAATCCGATTACTTTGTCGGGAATGGAATAGCGCTGGTTCAAATAGCGCAGTGCTGCTGCCAGTTCTCCATCCGCTCCCCCATACTGTTCGATCAGGAACTTTGCCAAGCGAGGATTGCACTCCCTGACCCGGACAGGGTACTGAAGTTTTTTTTCATAATACCACATGACCATCTTCCTTTCTTAGTTGTACAGATAGTGACTGATCAGAGGAAAAAGAAGGGCATTTTGTCTTCCGCTCTGCCCTTTGCTTCACACTTGCCAAGGCCAAGGGGCATCTTTCCAATTCCAAGGGTAGGCTGAGTAACTCATGCCGTATTGAAAGAGTGGTCCGTATTGATTTTCATATTGTTTTTTCAACTGCCGGCTTTGTTTGGCATGATGGTTGAATTGCCGGACAGCTTCCTCGTCCCAGGGATGGGTGTCCAGATACAAAGTCAATTCGCATAACACAAAATCTACCGCTTGAATTTCTTCCAAAAGGTCATAATAAGCGCTGGTCAGCGGTTCATTCACCTGTATCCCCCCTTTTATATGGCGATTCGTAAGGGCTGTATAAAGCCGGCCATAATGTGCCTCGGTACAATGCTTCTTTAGCGGTAGCATACTGCGGGAGACAAGGGGGCTGAAAACCGAGGTATAACTGTGGGGGTGTCTCATAACTTTTTATTCGGATAGGCGGACATGGATCGGTGGGGCTCACATAAGGTGTATAAAATTTCCGTTGGGTGAACATGACTTACTCCTTTCTAATGCACGAAAGTAATGATACAGTGTATGAATGGAACAGTTCGTCTCATTCTACTTGATTCATGTTAAGAAATATTTATGCAGGGAATGGAATAGCGAATGTAGAAATAAATATATAATATCTTCAAAAGGAGGCTGATTCTGTTGTTTGTGAAAAGTATTCTAAAACCAAGCCATCAATGTATCATCGCAAAAGAAAAGGATACACTAAAGGCTACCATAAATCAGTTGGAAACAAGGGATATTGAGGCAATGCCGGTCGTAGAAGACAATATCTTTAAAGGAATGATTTCGAAGCAGGACATATACAAGGCTTATTTCCAAAGCGGCCAGACCCGGGATGAATTTCTGAGCGCCACGCTTGTGGGAGATATTGCTTCACACGGTGATTTATATATCGATGAGCAAGCAGTTTTCGAAAATACGTTAACCACCTTTAAAGGATATCCAATTTTGGCGGTAGTCGGTCCGGAAAAACAATTTCTCGGTATCGTCACCCGGTTCGATATGATTGAACAATTCGAGAGTGCTTTTGGCATGAAAAAACCGGGCGTGAGAATTGCTTTCACATCGGAAGAATCCACTGGCCGTTTATCCCGTCTCGCGGATATCATCAAACAAAATCATGCCAATGTCATTTCGGTAACTACGTTTGATGAGACGGATAAATTGGCTAGAAGAATCGTCTTGAAAGTAGAAAAAAACGACAATATCGACAAACTTTCAACCAAGCTGGAAAAGTCAGGTTTCCGTGTATTGGATATTAAAGAAGTATGATCTATGTTGAAACTGTCCATAGTGAAACAGGAAAAAAGGAGAAACTGATTGGGTCTTATTATATTTGGAATAGTTTTCATTAGTGGTTTGTTTTTATCCGGCAGGATGGTTTACCTGGCACACCGTGATCATCTGCGGCGCCATCAAATACCCATTCCATCATCAGGGGAGAATGTAGAATCCATCCGGGTATTTTTCATTTCCGACATTCACCGTCGAACCATACAAATAGAGACTCTATCGTCGGTTGAAGAACATGTCGATCTGGTGGTCATCGGTGGAGATCTGGCAGAACGCAAGGTGCCTTTGAGTAGAATCAAAGAAAACCTTTACCGGCTCCAAAGACTCGAAGCACCGATATATTTTGTCTGGGGTAACAATGATTATGAATTGGACCGTCAGAAGCTGGAAGAGCTATTGGTAACAGCAGGGGTGACCTGCTTGAAAAATGAATCAAGAAAAGTGATACTGCCTGACGGCCAGAGGCTGTGGCTTCTCGGCTTCGATGATCCGGACAATAGCTCGCCTATTGTGGAACTCTTGGATACGCCTGATGAAGACATGCCGGTGCTGCTCTTCACACATCGCCCGAGTGCGTTTGAAGAAATGGGAGCGGGCATTGCCGATGATGTCGATTTCGTCTTTAGCGGGCATACCCATGGAGGTCAAATTCGCATTTTCGGACTCGGGCTTTACACACGCGGAGGGATTAAAACTATCCACGAAACACCGGTGCTGATCAGTGAAGGTTATGGGTACACCAGTTTGCCATTCAGGCTAGGAACAACTTCCGAATGCCATATCGTGACACTTAAAAGAGCTTAAACTGTTTTCTGCTGGCTGAATCTGTGTTACTGTCTAGGTACCAATAATCCGATTTCCTCATATAATATAGAATTAGATGAGGCATTCAAGGGGGGATGAGTGAATGCGTTTAGAACGACTATCGACCAACCAATTCAAGATCTTTTTAACTTTCGATGACTTGATTGAAAGAGGTTTGACAAAAGAAGACCTGTGGCATGATCTGCCGAGAGTCCATCAACTGTTTCACGATATGATGTATGAAGCCAGCGACGAGCTGGGAATTGAGTTGGAAGGAATGCTGCTTGTCCAGGTCCATCTTATGCAGGCACAAGGGATGCTGGTCATCGTGACCCAGAATAACCATTGGATAGATGATGAAGAAGAGGATGAAGAGTATGTAGAAATGAAGGTTACCTTGGATGAAAGCCGGGAACTGATTTTTGCATTTACTGATTTTGAAAATATCATCCAGGTTTGTGCACATTTTGCGGATTTGGGCATCAACGGGGGAACGGTTTATCATATGGATGGTTTTTATTACATGCAAGTTGCCGATGAGGAAGTCGACGGCCAAAACCGGGAGCATGTGATTGCCATTATGTCCGAGTTCTCTTCACCAAGCATCGTTACATCCCATAAATTGAAAGAGTACGGCAAACAAATATTTTCACAAAACGCCGCTGAACAAGTGAATAAGTATTTTTTACAATGATATAGCTGGAAGAAGGGGTTGGTCGATTTAATACCAGCTCCTTTTTTATGGTCTATATCAGAAGGTTCGTTTTTTTAGGCTCTACAATATTTGTTGGGGTTTTAGAAAAATTCCGCATAAAAAATACACACAAGCTCCTATCTCTACTACACTTGAATTGACTAAGAAACAAGCAAGCAGATAGGAGTTGTGTGTACATGCAT